>JBDTAZ010000262.1:0-40491 GCA_039924325.1 Gemmatimonadaceae bacterium | reverse complement strand
CCTGCCAGCCATCGCCACCGAGAAACCTTACGCCGAGATTTTCCGAACGCGCCTGTCGTAGAACTCTGATTCCCAGGTCCTCGTCGCTTGCGACAAAGACGATGTCCGGCGTGTGAGTCTTGAAGTAACTGATGTACGGTTCGAGATTCGTCGTTGCTCCGATTGGATCCACGCTCACCACATTGCCGGTGAAATTGTGCAGGAACGCGTCGGTAAGTCCGCGCCCGTACGCGTCATTGTGATAGAGCACACCCACGCGAACTGGCCGGTGTAGCCCGCTCGAGAGCGATGAAGCGAAGCGCGCGAGCGTCGCGCCGTTTGCGGAATCGCTCGCAATCATGCGGAAGATCCACGGCGAAATACCAGAGATATCAGGCGATGATGCTGTGGTGGCGACCGCAGGAAGATGGCCGCTGTCGTAGACTGGCGCGGCAGCTACTTCAGAAGCCGAGCCGGCGTGACCGATCACGGCGATGACGTTCTTGTTTGCGACGAACTCGCCCGCTATTCTCGCGGCGTCCGACCCATTCGCGCGATCGTCGCGAGTTAGAAGATGGATGGGAGTTCCGTTTATCCCGCCGGACCGGTTGATCTCGTCAATCGCCAACTCGATACCGTGCTGGTTCTCGATACCGTACGCGACAGTTTGCGGACCGGCTGCGCCAATCAGAAATTCGGTTGGCTGGCGAGAGCAGACGGTCAAGGAGCTTAGCGTTACAGCACAGAGTGCAAAGACAATACGACGATCCAACAAGACCTCCGGTACCACCACAATGAGCGGACGGATTGCCGACTCGATGCCGCCCTATAAGGACGACAACGGCGGCTAGTTGTCACCATCGCGGCCGTATGTTTCGCTGGGTCGCCCATAAAGAGTCTCGGCAGGCGGACCCAACCCGTCATCCTCGCTTTCGCGAGGATGACGGGGATTGGCGGCGCACTGTCCGAAGCTGCCTTTCGGGGCGATACCAGGGCTCCGTGAGGGGTTAACTTTCGGCCATGGGAAGAGAGCCATTTACCATCGGAATCGTCCAGGATGCTGTGGCCGAGACGCCTCAGGCGACCCTGGACCGGGCGGTTGAGCGGATCCGCGATGCCGCGCGGCGTGGAGCCCAGATAGTGTGCCTGCAGGAGATGTTCAACTCACACTATTTCTGTCAGCGGCAGAACGCTGAGCGGTTCGACATCGCGGAACCGATACCCGGTCCTGTGACTGATCGTATGCAGGCGCTCGCGAAAGAGCTCGAGGTCGTGATCATTGTTCCGATCTTCCAGCGTCAGGCTGCTGGAGTTTATCGCAACTCGGCTGCCGTGATCGACGCGGATGGCGCGCTCCTTGGTGTGTACCACAAGATGCACATTCCCGATGATCCACTCTACTACGAGAAGTACTATTTCACGCCCGGCGACGCCAATCAGCCGCAGCAGGATGAGCATCCGAGTGCGAGCGGCTTCAAAGTGTGGAAGACACGTTATGCAGACGTCGGCGTTCTGATCTGTTGGGATCAGTGGTATCCGGAAGCAGCGCGCATTACCGCGTTGCTCGGAGCCGAGGTGATTTTCTACCCGACGGCTATCGGCTGGCACCCGGCAGAGAAGGCCGAGTTTGGTGCCGCTCAGATGGACGCATGGAGGACGGCGCAGAGAGCGCACGCCATTGCGAACGGCGTTTATGTTGCCGCTCCAAACCGAGTCGGATTTGAAACGGAACCTGATACGGAAGGGATTGAATTTTTTGGTCATTCCTTTGTTTCGGATCCGTTCGGTCGGTTGATTGCTGAAGCTGGTCAGGAGCCAACGGTGCTCATAGCGAAGTGCGATCCGGCGCTGATCGAAGACACGCGGCGCAACTGGCCGTTTCTGCGCGATCGGCGCATAGACGCTTACGCGCCAATTCTGAATCGGTACCTGGGGTGACGCGCTGGCGAATGCCGGCGGAATGGGAGGCCCACGATGCTACCTGGATATCGTGGCCGCATCATGAGCCTGATTGGCCGGCCAAGATAGAAGCAGTGCGCTGGGTGTACGCAGAGATCGTGCGGGTGCTGGCGAATCACGAGCGCGTCGAGATCCTTTGCGACAGTGAAGCGGTGCGTGATTCCGCGGCAGCGATGCTGCGTGCGCACGATGTGGCAATGCATCGCGTCAATCTTCGGCTGGTGCGCACCGATCGCGTTTGGTTGCGCGACTCCGGGCCTTCGTTTGTTTGGAACGCAAACGGGGAAGTCGAGTTGATAGCGTGGGATTTCAACGCGTGGGCCAAGTACGACAACTACGCGCGAGATCGACGAGTGCCGGCGGCGATACAGAACGCGACTGGTCTTCCGATAACGCCGGCAATGCGCGTCGATCGGCCTGATTCGCCACTCATTCTGGAAGGCGGCGGAATCGATGTAAACGGTCAGGGCCGAATCCTCGTGACCGAAGAATGGTTGTTGAGCGACGTGCAGGTCAGGAACCCCGGCTTTTCGCGCGCCGATTACGAAGCCGCGTTTGCGACGTATCTGGGGTGTCACGATACCATCTGGCTCGGCAACAGCTGCGCGGGTGATGACACGCATGGTCACATTGATGATGTGGCACGGTTCGCCAATTTCGACACCGTGTTGCTCGCCTACGAGGATGATCCGAAAGATGAGAACCACGCATCTTCCGTAGACAACCTCAACCGATTGAAGCGCGCCGCTGAGCGACAAGCGCTGAATGTCGTGCTATTGCCGTATCCGCGCCCTGTAATCATGGACACTCAGCGGCTACCGGCGAGTTACGCGAATTTTTATATCGCGAATGGAGTTGTGCTAGTCCCGACCTTCAATGACCCTAACGACCGCATCGCGCTAAACACAATCGCCGGCGTATTCCCCGCTCGGACGGTGGTCGGTATACATGCGGTGGATCTCGTCTGGGGGCTTGGGACGCTGCACTGTCTCACGCAGCAGCAACCAGCGATGGCGCTCGACACGAGAATCTGATCAGTATGTCGCCAATGTGGCCGTCGTGAAGGCGGAAAGCGTCAGGCCATATACAGTGATCTACGACGGGCAATGTGGCGTGTGCCAGCGGCTTGTACGGCGACTTGGGCTGCTGGACAACCGGCATGATTTCGAAGCGGTGCCATCGCAGGAGCATTCAGTGCTGGAGCGGTTTCCCTGGATTCCACCAGGAGCCTACGCGAAATCACTACAGCTTGTTCGCCAATCTGACGGGCGAACCTGGCACGGCGCTTTGGCGGTGGAGGAGATACTGAGCCGCTTGCGCGCGGGAAGGTGGGTCTCGTGGATGTTTTCGATTCCCTTGGGCCGGCGTGTCGCCGACGGTCTATATCGCTGGTTCGCAGATCATCGCCACGAGCTGGGCTGTGGCGATCATTGTCCTGTTCAGGCGCCTGCGCCGGCCGTTGGCGAGTAGAACTCGAACTGTCCGCACCCGCGAGATTTTGCGGCGTACATCGCAGTGTCAGCCCGCCTGAGTAGTCCATCGGCGTCGATTGCGATCGAGGTGGCGCCATCTGTCGCACCCAGCGCTGTGCATACAATGCCGATGCTGGCGTCCACCACGGCTTCCCGATGATCGATTCGTACGGGCCGACTGATCAGCTGCAGTACGCGTTTAGCAACCATTCGAACCTCGTCTTCGTCGCGCAGGCGCTCGAGGAGAATGGCGAACTCGTCGCCGCCGAGGCGAGCAGCGGTATCGGAACCGCGAGTGGCGTCGCGCAGGCGGTCTGCGACCGTTGCGAGGACTATGTCACCGGCGTCGTGTCCAAACATGTCGTTGACGGCCTTGAATCCATCGAGATCGATGTACAGGATCGCGAGTCCGCTTCGTCCATCACCGGGACGCGACCCGGCGCCTGCGTGGGCGATTGCGTCTGCGATCTTCAGGCGGAAGCGTGCTGCGTTGACGAGGCCGGTAAGCGGATCATGATATGCCCGATGCGTCAACTCGGCCTCGAGTTGTTTTCGCTCGCTCACGTCGCGACCGTTGATGACCAATCCATGCACGACCGGATCGTCGAGCAGATTGGTGCAGATCGCCTCGATCCAGCGCTCGCCACCATGCGCGTCTCTCACGCGCCATTCAACTGCTCCACCGGCTGCTGCATGGCCGTCGGTCGCTGCGATCGCCTGAGCGATATCAGCCTGTACCGCACTCATCTCGTCTGCAACAAAGAAACTGTGGAACGGACGGCCGACGACTGACTCCGGACCGTGTCCGAGTACCCGCTCGACCGCCGGGCTAGCCTCGCGCACGAGTCCTGCTGCATCCAGTACCAGCACCATATCAGACGAGTGTTGTACGAGCGCACGAAAGTGAGCTTCACGGGCGAGTCGTTCCGCAGCGAGTTCGGCATTCTTCCGTTGTGCAGCGACCTGGCGTGCTATGACGATTGCCGTCACGACGACCGCGCCGATGACCAGCGCAGTCACAGGATACTTTGCAACGAGCAGCGCGTTCGGTCCGAGGGTGAGCGCGCTCGCAACGTTGTGAGACTCAGTGCGAAAGACTTCTACGAGGAGCGTGACGTAAATCGCGAGTATTGCGACGTAGGGGATGAGGCTTGGCGCCATTCCGCGACGCTCGCGCACGGCGGCGTCGGTTGAGAAGAGACCAAACCAGATGTTCTTCCCCTGCGAAAAAGCGGCAGCGGTCGCCATCCACGCTACGACGGCCCACGCCATGTAGAAGAAAGCCGACCCGTACGTTTCCTTGGCGATGTACGACCACATGTATAGCACGTCAGCCGCGGTGTTGAGCAGGATGCTCACGAACAGTATGCGAATCGCGCGCACGCTCCCCGATAGGGGACGGCGTAGAAGGAGAACGACAGTCGCGAAAAGCAGAACGATGTCCGCGACCGGATATGTAAGCGCGTAGATCGATGTCCGCCAATCAGCGCCGGCCGCAATGATGGCAGTGCGTAGCAGAAGGTGCCACATGAGGACTGCCGCAACACCCGCGACGATTGCGCTGTCGAACCAGAAGGTTGCGCGATCTGCATCCTGCATTCGTCGTACTGGGAAGGTCAGGAGCGCGAATAGCAGGAAGATGTCGTAGCAGGCCGCGATCAGTTGTAACGGAAGGCCGCCGGCGGCTGTGCTGCCGGTCGCAATTCTAAACACCCACGAAATGCTCACGATTGCGGTGGCGACCTGAGCTGCTGCGAAGAGACGCCACGCGCGTTTGGTGGCGGATCCGACATTTGGGCGTTTGGACGCGCCCAATGCGAGGGCGGTGGCTGCGCCGGAGAGAATGACCAGGACTACCTGGGTAACCATAGGAACATTTGGCGCCGTCTTCCAGAGCTTCAGCGCGTCGCCGTTTGCCCAGATGGAAAACAGGACCAGAACGACGGTCGATGCCGCAAAAAGCGCGATTTCCCAAGGGGTCGCTGTTGAGCGGCCGGACTTGTCGCCTCGGTCGGCCTCGGCCGATGGTGACGCCATTTCCAGGGTAGGCCGCGAGGCGCGACGGCCGTGGCCAGTACTGGAGGCCGATGGTTCGGGAGAATCGCTTTGGAGCAGCGATACAGCTGGCTTCATTCGATCGTTGCGCCGATGGGCGTGCCATGGGGTTCGCCCGGGGCAGCGGTTGGACATCCGTTCATCGAATACGACTCACGATCTGTGAGGTAACCCATCTCAATCGGTTGAAGGACGGCGGTACCTCCACCCGTTAACTGGGGAGGTTGAAGCCAATGCACTACTGAGCTAGCGGCCGGCCAAATCCAGGCTGGCTGCTATAGTATGAGCATCGGCAGCTACCGACCTCGGATTGAACGATTCCGGTGTCGCTCGGTCGGGATCCTTGAGACCGTTACCCGTCAGGATGCAGACTGCACGCAAGGGTACGCCGATGGCTCCCGAGCGGACCTGGACTCGGAGCGCGGCGATTCCAGCCGCCGAGGCGGGTTCGCAGAAGACCCCTTCAAGCTCGACAACCTTGTGGTAGGCCTCGAGGATGGCGTCGTCCGGTATCGCGACAAAGGACCCACCCGATCCTTTTACGGCGCTAACTGCCGAACCCCAGCTCGCCGGGTTCCCGATCCGTATCGCCGTCGCCACCGTTTCCGGGTTTGGCACCGGCACTCCAAGCACGAGGGGTGCGGCGCCAGCTGCCTGAGCACCGATAAAAATCGGGGTGCGGCTCGCGCGGTTGAGCGTACGGTAAGCCTCGAAGCCGGCGGCGTATGCGGTGACGTTCCCACCATTTCCCACTGGAAGCGCGACAACGTCGGGTGCATCGCCCAATTCATCGCATACTTCGAACGCACCTGTCTTCTGGCCCGCTATCCTGTGTGGGTTTACGGAATTCACCAACGCAACGCGATAGTCTCTTGCCAACTGACGAGCGATGTCGAGAGCTCCGTCAAAATTGCAATCGAGGGTTATTACCGTCGCGCCAGCAACTACAGCCTGGGCCAACTTGCCGCGGGCTACGTTCCCAGCGGGTAGCAGGACAATCGCGCGAATCCCAGCCCGAGCCGCGTAAGCAGCCGCGCTCGCCGACGTGTTTCCTGTCGAGGCACAGATGATGGTGGTGGAGCCGGCTTCGATTGCCTTTGCCACCGCGACGACCATTCCGCGATCCTTGAACGACCCGGTCGGGTTCGCGCCTTCGTACTTGAGGTGTACCTCGTTGACGCCGATCCACTCTGCCAATCGAGGTGCGGCAAGCAGCGGGGTGTCGCCCTCGCCGAGCGATAGATGCGGCGTTAATGCGGTGAGGGGGAGGAGATCTCCGTAGCGCGCGATGACACCACGGCGCGTGTAACCGTCGTGGCCGGGTTCGGTCGATCGTGCTGGGGCCTCAGATCGCATATTGAAGACCGTGCTTGATGGAGACTAAACAACGCGGTTGAGTCGCGGCGTTTGACTGTACCAAGCCGCGCCAGCGTCGAAGATAACAGAGCGCGATCCCGCCGAGGTTCGCAAGTGGCAATGTGCGGGTCGGCGCGCGTTGGCACGACAGCAATCCATCACGCAACTGCCAGATCGTTTGGAGGCGCTCCTCGCCGAGCGCGACAGTCCCGAATCTCCGCTTCGTGAAGCGGTTCGATTGGATAGCAATGCTCCGGCGCCGGGAAGCTTGCCGAACGAACGTCTTCAGCGTAGCTGCGGAAGACCTGTTCGATCTGCGAGCCGATCGAAGCGTATTGCTTTGCGAAGCGTGGCGCTATGTCGCCGACAAAACTTCCGAGTATGTCATGTGAAATCACGAGTTGACCGTCGACGTGCGGACCGGCACCGATGCCGTAAACGAGAATATCGACGCGCTCGCGAACGTATTCCGCGGCTACCGCGGGCATTGCTTCGAGGAGTACAGCGAAGGCACCCGCTTCCTGGAGGGCGATTGCGTCGTCGACGAGTTGGTCGACGGCTGCTCGTGTCTTTCCCTGAACTCGATAGCCACTTAGCTGACCGATATTCTGCGGTGTGAGACCCAGGTGCCCCATGACGTTGATGCCAGCGTTGACCATTGCACGGACTCTAGGTGCAACGCGAACGCCGCCCTCGCACTTAACCGCATCGCATCCCTCCGCGATGAAACGGCCGGCGTTCAGCACCGCAATCTCGTCCGACGGCTGGTACGAGAGGAACGGCAGGTCGCCGACAACGAACGCGCGTTTTGCGGCGCGACACACGCTCCGGACGAACACGATCATCTCGTCCATCGAGATGCCGAGCGTGTTGGGAAGCCCCATCATCGTCATGGCGGCGGAGTCGCCGACCAGGATCATGTCGACGCCGGCGCGCTCTGCGAAGGTGGCTGTCGGGTAGTCGTAGGCCGTAATGAATACGGCCGGAGCCCTACGTTCGCGAAGGATATTGAGTGTGCGTAGAGTGACTTTGCTGGCCATGCGCGTCTCGCTTGGGGAGGTGCAATCCCGTGTGCTGCATGTGGCAACGTCAAGCAAATCGAAACGCGAATGGTTTCGAAAACACAAAGCCCGCGGCGGGCCGCGGGCTACATGCTTTTTAGCGATTTGTTTAACGTGGCTGCAATAGGCGGCAAATCACCACGGGACAACGATTGTGATTGGATGTTAACCCGTCATGAGTAGCGTGTCAACTGCTGGCTGATGGGGGCGTAAACTGGGATCACGCGCGGACCGGCGCGCCGGGACGGATCCGCGCGCCGGTATCCGCGGTGTCTCAGTGGACGATTGCGAGTCGCTGGTACACCATGGTTATCGTGTTGTCGCTTGGGGTTCCGCCGATCCTGGTGGGCCACGCGCCTGAGAGTCGGAAGCGTGTCGTTGCGCCGCTGCCGACGAGGCGATCAATCTCCACCGTCTTGCGCTGAACCGTGTTTTTGTAACCCGAGTTGTCGGTCTTCATCCAGGATTGAATGGTGGCAACGAGTGCCGGGTCGGCCGACGTGAGGACAACGCTTCCCTGTTGACTCGATTCCACCTGGTTGTGCGGCAGGCTACTGGTCGAGTCCTGCCGAATCTCAACTGCGTCAGCCGGGAGATTCGTTGCGGCGCTCGCGTTTCCAACGGGAGTGCCGTTGACCAGAACCTGAAATGTCGCCTGTTCGATGCCCTGTGAAGACGCGGGCGACGGTACGATTATGAACGCAATTGCCACGATGGCAATCGCCGCCGACCAGTAGTGAGTTCGTACTATCTGCATGACGTCGCTCCGGAAGTGTGTGCGATCCGTACGTGGCAATCAGCGGACCAAAAGGCACGTTCGGCGGGGTGCATTCATGGTGGCTTGCCGTTGAATCGAGCAACGCCGCGATCCCATTGGGGACCGCGGCGTTGCTCGATTCAACGACTGCGTTCGTTTGAACTAACGGCCGACGAGCGAGCGAAGCACATACTGCAAGATTCCGCCGTGCCGATAGTACTGCATTTCTTCTGGCGTATCGATGCGCGACTGCGCCTTGAAGGTGCGGACGGTCCCATCCTGCGAGGTGGCGCGGACGGTAACCTGAGCGTGCGGTCCCATCTGATCGTTCATTCCCTCGATGTCGTAGGTCTCGAAACCGGTGAGTGCGAGTGACTGACGCGTTTCGCCATTTGCAAATTCCAGCGGAAGCACGCCCATGCCGACAAGATTCGAGCGATGTATTCGTTCAAACGACTCCGAAATTACCGCGCTCACACCAAGAAGCAGTGTGCCTTTCGCTGCCCAGTCGCGTGACGACCCCATGCCGTAATCCCTGCCAGCAATGATGATCAACGGGGTGCCGTTCTTCTGGTACTCCATTGAAGCGTCGAATATGGTTTCGGCCTTCGCACCTGGTGCGGTTGCAGTCCAACCGCCCTCGGTACCTGGTGCGAGCTCATTGCGAAGTCTGATGTTCGCGAACGTGCCGCGCATCATGACTTCGTGATTACCGCGGCGCGATCCGTACGAATTGAAATCACGGGTTGCAACGCCGTGGTCGATCAGCCATTTGCCAGCGGGGCTCGCCGCGGGAATGGAACCGGCGGGGGAAATATGATCCGTAGTGATCGAATCCCCAAGCATCGCAAGCACTCGCGCGCCCTTCACCGGCTTCACGCCTGGGGGCGTCATCGTCATTCCCTCGAAGTACGGAGGATTCTTTACGTATGTCGATGACTCGTCCCACGAGTAAAGATCACCCTTCGGGATCGGAAGCGACCGCCAGGTCTCGTCGCCTTCGAAGACGTTTGCATACTGTTTGCGGAACATTTCAGGCCGTACACTGCGCAGTATCTCATCCGCAACGTCCTTGGGAGCGGGCCAGACATCGCGCAGGAAGACGGGTCCGTCCTTGCCGACACCGAGCGGTTCGCTATCGAAGTCGATGTCCATGCGGCCGGCAATCGCGTAAGCGACCACGAGCGGCGGTGACATGAGGTAGTTGAAGCGTGTCATCGGATTGATACGCCCTTCAAAATTGCGATTGCCCGACAGAACAGACGCAACGACGAGCTTGCCGGATTCGACCGCGTCGCCGACTGGCTTTGGTAGTGGTCCCGAATTGCCGATGCAGGTTGTGCAACCGTAACCAACGGTGTTGAAGCGCAACGTATTGAGTGCTTCGGTGACACCAGCGGCGTTGAAATAATCTGTGACGACTTTTGATCCGGGGGCGAGGCTTGTTTTAACCCACGGCTTTGTCATCAGACCCTTTGCAACAGCGTTGCGCGCGAGCAGTCCAGCGGCGAGCATGACGCTCGGGTTGCTCGTGTTGGTGCAACTCGTGATTGCTGCGATTACAACGGACCCGTGACGAAGAGAAAAATTCTCGCCGTTCATGGTTACGCGCACCGACTCATCGGCTTCGGGAGCTTCGGTGCCAACGACTGAAGCAGAGAGCTGATTCTGGGCCGACACTGCATTGGCGCTGCTAAGGATCGCGGCGGCGCCGGATGGTGTCGCACGCTCCAGATTTTCATCGAGGGCTTGCCGGAACATCGCCTTGGCGTCGCGAAGCGGGATGCGGTCCTGCGGACGCTTGGGTCCGGCAATACTCGGCGTAACGGTGCTCAGATCCAGTTCCACCGTATCAGTGAACTCGGGTTCCGGCATGTCGTCGGTGCGGAAAATTCCTTGCGCCTTGCAGTATGCCTCAACAAGCTTCGCCTGCTGCTCGTCGCGTCCGGTGAACCGCAGGTAGCGGATCGTTTCGTCATCGACCGGGAAGAAGCCCATTGTGGCACCGTACTCAGGCGCCATGTTTCCGAGCGTAGCGCGATCGGCGAGCGACAGCGACGAAACTCCGTTGCCGTAGAACTCGACGAATTTTCCAACGACTTTCTTCTTGCGAAGGATTTCGGTGACTGTGAGTACCAGGTCGGTCGCGGTTGCTCCAGCGGGGAGTTTGCCGTGCACCTTGAACCCGATGACTTCGGGGATGAGCATCGAGACGGGCTGTCCGAGCATCGCCGCTTCGGCTTCGATTCCGCCGACGCCCCAGCCGAGTACGCCAAGACCATTGATCATGGTGGTGTGCGAATCGGTTCCGACGAGGGAGTCGGGATAGGCGATTGTTTCACCGTTGTCCTCGCGTGTGAAGACGCAACTGGCGAGGTATTCGAGATTGACCTGGTGAACGATTCCGGTATCAGGTGGGACGACGCGGAAGTTCCGGAACGCTGTCTGGCCCCATCTCAGGAACGCATAACGTTGACGGTTGCGCTGCAATTCCATGTCTGCGTTGATGAGGAACGCGGCTTCCGATCCGTATTCATCAACCTGAACAGAATGGTCGATCACGAGATCTACAGGCTGAAGCGGATTGATCCGAGTGGCATCGCCGCCGAGTTTGGCTAGGGCATCACGCATTGCGGCGAGGTCGACGACCGCAGGGACGCCGGTGAAGTCCTGCAGGAGTACGCGCGCCGTCTTGAACGCGATTTCCTTTTCGGCGCGCTCCTTGACTCGCCAGTTTGCGAGAGCTGTAACATCGGCTGCCTTGACGAAGGCGCCGTCCTCGTTTCGCAACAGGTTCTCAAGCAGGATCTTGAGGCTTACGGGGAGTCGATCCGAGTTTCCGCCGGACGGCCCAGAAAGGGCATCGAGGCGGAAAATGGTGTAGTCGCGTCCGGCGACATTCAGGGTCGCGCGGGATCCGAACGAGTTCGGGTGCGTCATGGTGTGATTCTCGGTGCTGTCGCGCACGGCCGCGCGGAACTGCGCCGGCGGGCGGCGGTGCACGGTGGAAAGCGGAGCCACTGCATGGCACGAAGTTCCGGCCGTACAGGCTTCCTGAATCTATACTATTTGGACGTTGCCGTGGTGGCGGGTCGCGCGCAGCGGCTGGATCTGCTGGATCAGCTACCGCAACGTTCAAGCACGCGGCGAGGTGCACCTGCAGATGGCAGCATTCCCGCGGCGCGTCGGGCGTAGGGTGTGGCCGTGGCACATCCGTGCGAGTTTAGTGCAAGGATGGCCAACCGAAGCTGAATACGATAGCTACCGGGATCCAACATCGACGAGCGCCGGACACTGCTCAGGCGTTGACCGTTTCCGAAGGCCTGCATCGCCAGCGTCGATCCGGCAGTTCGAATCGAAAAAATGAACAAAATTGCGACTGCGGCGACGCCGAGAACACGGGACCGACCCGGCGATGGAGACCATTCCATTCGCGAACGTCCCGGTGCAACGATCGCGCCTAACGCTGCCCACACAATAAATGTCGGCGCGGCGAGAATCAGGACAGCATCAAACGCGCCGACAGCGCCCGTTATGAGCACTGTGGCGGTCACCGCAACCGGAAGAAACGGATCACGGGCACCCGGGTTATTTGCGCTGCTGCCGCGGGTCGATTGAAACGCATTCGCGATCATGCCGACAAATGCCAACAGAAGAGTCACGACCGCGATGGTTCCACGTTCAGAAATCAGTGTCGCCCAATCACTGCTTGGCCACGGGTTCGCCGTCGTCCCGTTGTTTTGCGATAGGGACGGGTCGTTGTGTGTGGCGAAATTGGGATAGTACACGGGCCAGTTGCCAGGTCCGACCCCAAGAATTGGGTGGGCTTCGGCCATGTGCAGAGTATTGCGGTATTGAACGATGCGACCAGCGCCGCTGCCGCTGTTGTATGCGACTACACCACGAACCGAATCGAGGTACGGAGAATCGCTCTTCCAGTTGAGCTGGTTGGGTAGTACGACAGCGAGGATGATACCGGCGACCGCGACGACACCCATGAAGAGCAGTCTTCGGGATGCGTTGGCGTGTGGCACGCGCCTGCCGGCGCGCCATGCCGGAACGGCGAGTAGCGCTGCTGTCACTAATAAGGCAAGCCAGGCCGCACGTGAACGCGAAAGGACCAGCGCCGCGGCCAGGACGGCGCCGCCGATGGCGCAGAGCAAAACGGCGATGCTTCGCTTCGCGGTGACCGCGTACCATACGAGCAGTGGCGCGCCTATCGCGGCGACGTGCGCAACAAAGTTGCGATTGCCAAACGTGCCACCGGGTGCGCGACTGAGAGTGAAATATTCGCTCTCAACACCGTATGCCTGGACGAGCGAAGTCGCGGCACCCAGGACTGTCGCGAGAATTATCACTGCGACGAGCGGTCGCTTGAGGCCAGCGGTGGCCATCGATCGAGAGCACCAGAAAATCGCGAGTCCCGACAGCGTGACCGCAACCGAGCGCATCGAGAGCCAGCGATTCGACGCGAGGAGTGCAGATACGATGGAGATGAGAGCGAACGCGATCAGAAAGTAGTCTACCCGGTCGAGCGAGATGCTTCGGAGTCTGTTCAAGCAGAACATGACCGCCAGGAACGCCGCCACATGGAGCGCCAGCTCCTTCGGAACGAAAAACCGGTCGAGATCGAACTGCTTGAATGGAGTCGCCGCCAGCACGACGGCTAGCAGCCCGAGCTGAAGTGCTATCAGCGCGGCGATCTGTCGCGGTCCGAACCGGATTGTGCGTGACGTCGAAGTGGCCATCTCCCTCAGTCTGAAATTCGCACGGATACGGAACCGTACCGTTGCGGGTAATTTATCTGCATACGTAAAACGCGCTTCCATTCAATCCATGGGGTCACAATCGTGCCTGTCTTCCGCCCAGCGCTTCTCGCCGGTTTCGCAGTCATTGCCGTGGCTTGCGCACCGTCGCCACAGTCAAACCCCGAGGCGGGTGCAGTCGCGATAGCGATCCCGGAAATTCGTGCAAATCTACAGTTCCTGTCATCGGATCTGCTCGAGGGTCGTGCGCCCGCAACGCGAGGCGGTGCACTGGCGGAACATTATATCGCGGCGCAACTGGCGTCATACGGCGTCAAGCCCGGGATGAACGGCTCTTATTTCCAGGCGGTTCCGATTGATGTCGTTACGGCCAACCCGGCCACTATCAGGGTTACGGCGTCGGGCAAGGCGAAGGGGAGCCTTCATCCGACTGACGACGTCGTTGTGTGGGCTGGGTCGGCGACGCCCAAGAGTGAAGCGAAGGGCGAAGTGGTATTCGTCGGGTACGGGGATATCGCTCCGGAATATCGCTGGGATGATTTCAAGGGTACTGATCTCAAGGGGAAGATCCTCCTTGTGCTGGTGAACGATCCACCGGCAACAGCGGCGGAGCCGGACCTGTTTGGTGGCAAAGCGATGACGTACTACGGCCGCTGGACATACAAGTTTGAAGAAGCGGAGCGACAGGGCGCGGCCGGGATGCTGGTCATTCATACTACGTACGAGGCCGGTTATCCGTGGAAGGTTGTTGTTTCGTCGTGGTCGACCGAGCATCGCATGCTAGCTCGACCGACGACTGGGCCAGCGCCGATCGGCGTGCAGGGGTGGATTCAGCATGACGTTGCCGCCAGTCTACTGAAGCAGGCAGGCCTCAACCTTGACTCGCTTGTAAAACAGTCGGATACACGTGAGTTCCGGCCCGTCCCAACTGGCATAACGATGGACATGTCCTTCACCAACAACGTTGCGCACCTAACCGCCAACAACGTTGTGGGTGTTGTCAGTGGATCTGACCCGAAGCTGGCATCGCAATATGTGGTTTACAGTGCACACCACGACCATTTCGGTATCGGGCCGGCGGTGAAGGGAGACTCCATCTACAACGGTGCTTACGACAACGCGTCGGGTGTGGCCGCGGTTCTGGCGATCGCACACGCTGCTGCGCTCGAGCCGGTCAAGACCAAGCGCTCGCGAATGTTTGTGTTCGTCACGGCAGAGGAGTCCGGCTTGCTGGGATCGCAGTACTTCGGCGAGCATCCGCCGGTTCCTGCTCGCGATATAATCGCCGACCTGAATATCGACGAAGCCAATCCCGACGGTCCGGTGCGTGATCTCACCGTGATGGGTGACAACCTGAGTTCCCTGGGTCCAGATCTCGCATCGATGATCAAACCGGACAGCATGAGCATTTCTCCGGACGCGCACCCCGAAGCCGGCAGTTTCTATCGTTCAGACCACTTCTCATTTGCGCGCGTCGGAATTCCGTCAACGACGATTGGCGCAGGTGTCGATTTTGTCGGAAAGCCGGCTGGATGGGGCAAGGCGCATCAAGAGGACTTTGTCGCCAATCGGTATCACCAGCCCTCTGATGAATACGATCCGAAGTGGCCGCTCACTGGTACCGCGCAACTCGCGACGATTGCGTATCGTTTCGGTACGCAGCTTGCCAACGCGTCAACGATTCCAACATGGAACGCGAAAGCCGAGTTCCGTGCGGCTCGTGAAAAGTCGCTGAGCGAGAAGTAGTGTGGGTGAAGGTATGAGCGACAGCCTGCTCGCGTTTCGCGACGAATTTCCAATACTCGAGCGGTCCAACTACCTGGTTTCGAACTCGCTCGGTGCGATGCCGCGTGCGGTGGCGGACAGGATGGCGCAGTACGCGCGCGAGTGGTCGGAGCTTGGAGTGCGGGCGTGGGCAAAAGGGTGGTGGGAGATGCCGGTCAGCGTCGGCGATGTCATCGCCCCGCTGATTGGCGCGGAGCCACGTTCGGTCTCAATGCAACCCAACGTCAGCATCGCTCAGTCAATCGTGCTGTCCGCAATGGATTTCAGCGGTGCGCGTGACACTGTTGTCATGACCGAGCTTGATTTCCCATCGGTCAGATATGCGTACGAGCAGCTGGTCCGGCGCCTCGGCGGTCGTGTCGTTGTGGTGCCGTCGGACGACGGGTTGACGATCGACACGGGGCGTTTGCTCGCCGCGATCGACGAACGTGTTCGTCTTGTTTGCGTATCGCACGTGCTTTTCAAGTCGGCATTCATCATGAATGCAGAAGCGATCTGCGATCATGCGCATCGGGTTGGTGCATTCGTGTCTCTCGACGCGTACCACTCGGTGGGCGTGATCCCCGTTAACGTCGCGCAGTCTGGCGTCGATTTCATGACGGGCGGCGTGCTGAAGTGGCTTTGCGGCGGTCCGGGCGCCGCGTTCCTGTACGCGTCTCCGAGTGTTCGCGCTTCGTTGGAGCCTTCGCTCACGGGTTGGCAGGCGCATGTACACCCATTTGCATTTGAACAGGAGATGGACTACGCGGGGGGAATAGAGCGCTGGTTGACGGGAACTCCTGCGATTCCTGCGCTCTTTGCTGCTACAGCCGGTCCGGAAATCATTCTGCGCGCTGGCATTGACGCCATTCGCGCAAAGTCGACTCGTCAGACTGAATGGCTGATTGCGGCTGCGGATTCGCGCGGCTACCCAGTCCACGCACCTCGTGCGTCAGTCGATCGCGGAGGGACCGTCGCGTTCGATGTGCCGCACGGTCACGAAGTCGCCCAATACCTGCTCTCGCGAAACATCATCGTGGACTATCGCGTCGGCGCCGGGATCCGGATTGGGCCGCATTTCTACACTCGGGACGATGAGCTCGAAGCATGCATCGGTGCCATCGACGAGTGTATTTCATCTGGTGTCTGGGCGAACTTTACGCAGGCAGCGCGGGCCGCTACGGTCACCTGAGGAACGCAATTCGGCCTCATCGCTCTGTTATTACCGGAGCGGTGAGGCCGAGACTTCACAATATAATACCCCGACGCGTGTGTGTGGTTCGGCGAGTAGCGGTGCGAAGTTGTTGAAAAGTGGTGGATGTTGCTTGAGTGGTCCTTTCCCAATATTTGTTCTGTCAAGTTCTTGAACAAAGTGTACTTTGCCGAGTAGAATTTGATAGCACATTATCCGATCGAATGGAGGTGTCCAGGATGCCCAACCCATTCCTATCGTCCGAAGAATATGACGAACGAGCGCATCAACTTTATAACGAGGGGGAGTACGATCAAGCACTAGCTGTACTTCGCGAAGGCCTCACACTGTATCCCAGCGCTGTGGAGCTTCACATCGGCGTGGGCTACGCCCACCACGCCCGCGAGGAATACGCCTGGGCTCGCCGTGCCTTTGAAGAGGCGCTCGTGCTGGACCCGGATCACGAAGACGCCCTTGCTGGCGTCGGCGAAACTCTGCTCAAATTTGGCCAACGCGATGCCGCGCTGCACTGCTTCAGGCGGTCGCTGGAGCTTGGCTACGCCGATGATCTGGACCTCATGCTTCAGATCGGCCGCGCGCTGTTTCGTGAAGGGATGATTGAGCCGGCCCGTGAATTTTTTGAGATTGCTGTCCAGAATGCCCCTGAGAGCGCGGAGGCGGTGTCCTGCGTGGGCTACGCCCAGCACAGGCTGGGTGAGGACGAGGCGGCGATAGTCACCCTCAGAGCGGCTCTCCGGTTGGATTCGGACCATGTGGAGGCCCGGGTCTACCTGGGCAATATTCTGTACGATCGCGGCGACTACGAGGCGGCCCTTTATCACCTGGACAAGTCCAATCCGGACGATCACTGGGACGAACTGGGAATCTGGCGCCTCATAGAGCTCAAGAAGTCGATTTTCAAGTTGGCGGACGGCGACCCGGAGCTGAAGCCCTGGGAAGAGCGTGTCCGGGAGCTGGCTGGAGAGCCGGACGACATCGACGAGATGCTAGCCGAACTCGAGGCGAAGGCCATGGAGCGGGACCAGCAGGTGGCCAGGGACCAGATAGAAATGTTTGGTGCGCTACTGAACACACTTGTAGATGGCGAGAAGCCCGGCGCCGACGCGTTGGTCGCGGAGGTCCAGGAGTTGCCAGTGTCTCACCACATGATCGAGAGTGGCGGGCATACGTACCAGGGCACCTGGGAGGAAATCGTGCAGCAGATGCGAGATCAGAAGGCGGCAGGTCTTCCGATTGACCAGTATATGGCAACCGAGGCGCGCCGCGGGTATGGCAAGACGGGTGTCGAGATTCCGTGGCGTGATCCCGAGAGCTTCATAAAGGGCAGCGCGACAGCAGGACTGCTCCGCATCGCCAGGTGACGCCGTCTGACCGCGCCGCCGCACAGGCGGCGCTGAGCGGTGGGCGAGCCGTCTATGGCAGGCTTGACCAGATCCGCGGCCCTGAAGACGCTGCTGCAGACATCCTTGAACTCTGGGTCGCGAGCGAGGCCGCAATGCGCGCCATGCTGGGCGGCTCGACCCTGGCCGGCCAGGCGCTTGTGCGTGAACTCCGCCAACGCGGCGAACTCAACCTCGAACAGGCCAACACGCTGGCTAGCTTCTGGGATGCACGCAGTCGTTCCGAGGACGTTGCATATAAGCCGACGTTGACCGACGTAGGTTTTGCGCGCTCCGGATATAATGAACTGGGTCGAGTTGTAGCGGGCGAGACAGCTGGCGCGACAGCTGGCGTGGGTTCAACAACCGCATCAACAGGCGGCACGCCGGTGTCACCGTTCGCGCCCGGCGGTTCATCGGCGTCGGCGCCTGCCACTGCGGATGTCACACCAGCTGCGACGGCTACAGCCAGTGCAGCGTCGCAAACAAAGGCGTACCCAGCGGTCGCGGTTCGCCGTCCGCAAGCGCGTGTACTGATTGGGATTGTAGTTGCGCTGCTTGTGATCGGTGGCGCGGTCGCCGCTTACGTAATGCACAAGAGTTCAAAGTTCGATGGAGACATGGCGAACGCGATCAGTCTCATGACCACTGGTCGCACGGAAGCTGCGCGCGCCGCGTTTGGTCAGCTCGTGCACGACTATCCCGACAAGGCATCGCCGCACGTGTTTCTGTCGCGGTTGGCGCGCACCGATACGCCGCCCGACATGGCCACAGCACGTCAGGAGCTCATTACCGCGATCCGGATTGAACCGACCTACGAGCCGGCTCAGCGAGAGATGGGGATCTATCAGCTTGCGAGTCGAAATCCGTCTCTTGCGCGGAATTTTCTCATTCGGGCCGTGCAACTGAATCCGGACGACAGCGCGGCGCAGGGATACCTTGGTTGCGCATTGATGAATCTCAACCGGGCGCCGGACGCACAGAAGTTCCTGGCTCGCGCGGGCAACGGGACGTGGTCGTCTTGCACCACGACAGTGACTCCGGGACCCGTAGCGCCTTGACCGCACGCTGCAATTTGCTGCAGAGATTAACCATGTTGCTCGGCCGCAGTCCAAATGCGGCCGAGTTTTTTTAGGATACTACGAACTCGAATCATGACAATGTTCATCAATCCTGATGGCGTTACGCGGACGGTACTGGCCAACGGGCTCACTGTGCTCGTTTACAGGAATCCGGCCGCACCCGTCGTAGCCGTGAATACGTATGTCAGGGCGGGCTATTTCGACGAAACCGATGATGTCGTAGGTATCGCGCACGTGTTGGAGCACATGTACTTCAAGGGAACCGAGCGGTACGGGGTCGGTGAGGTGGCGAAGGCGACCAAGGCGGCCGGAGGATATCTGAATGCCCATACGATCTACGATCATACCAGCTACTACGCCGTGCTTCCGTCCCGCGGGTTTGAAGAGGGTCTCGCGGTACAGGCGGATGCGTATGCGAACTCGACGATAGAAGTCGACGCACTCGCAAAGGAACTCGAAGTAATCATTCAGGAAGCAATGCGAAAGGAGGATAACGCGGATGCTGTCGCGACCGAGACATTGTATGCGTTATTGCACGACCAACATCGCATTCGGCGCTGGCGGATCGGGCGGCCGGACGGCTTGCGTAAATTCACTCGCGACGATGTTGTTCGATTCTATCGGAATTTCTACACGCCTTCGAACACGGTTTTGTCGATCGCAGGCGACGTGGATCCGGAGAAGACGATCGAGCGCGTAAAACAGCTCTATGGTTCACTGCCGGCAGGGGAACCGACGCGCACGCCAGGACCACGGGAACCGAGCCACTCGGGGTTTCGCTATTCGGAACTGAATGGAGATGTGGAACAGACGCACGTCGAAATTGGCTGGACCGGTGTGCCGAACATGCACCCTGATCTCCCCGCACTCGATCTTGCAGCCGCCGTGCTCGGGAGTGGTCGCGCTTCGCGCCTGTATCGTGTTGTACGCGATCGCAAACTGGCGGGGTCCGTCGGTGCGTACAACTACTCGCCGTCCGAAGTCGGCGTATTTGTTGTGTCATCTGAAGGTGATCCATCGACAGCGGTAGACGCGGCACGTGCGATGTGGGCGCAGGTAGCTGCTCTTCGAGCAGGTGACGTATCTGCGGATGAGATCGATCGCGCGAAGCAGTTGTTCATGTCGCGTTGGGCGCGTCACCTGGAGAGTACGGAAGGGCAGGCGGCTTACATGGCGGAATGGGAAGCGCTTGGGGGTTGGGAGAAGGGGCAGCAATACTACGATGCATTCATGAGCACAGATGCAGCGGCCGTTGTGTCGGTTGCACGCCGGTACTTGCTTGAGGACACGGCCGCAGCCGTGGTGTACCGTCCTCGCAGCGCGCCGCAACTGGCAGACGACGCGGATGCATTCAAATCGCTGTTGTCGGGTGGCGTGGTGGCTCCGCTGGATCGCTCCACGCCGAGACAGCCAGCTGGAGCCGTAGCGCCTGTAAACGTGACGCTGTTGCGCGAGGAAGCCCGCGTCAGGGTCTACCAGCTACCATCAGGTATTCCTGTTCTTATTCGTCGACGGGAAAATGCACCCATCACGCACATTGGCGTGTTTGCGGCATGTGGTGCAGCGTATGAGCCGAGGGAACGGGCGGGAATCAGCGCGCTCGCCGCGAGAACGGCGGCGCGAGGGACCGCGACAAGAACGTCGCTTCAGATTGCAGAAGAATCAGAGCGGCTTGGCGGAAGCATCGGTGCCGCAGTTGGTTCCGAGTCGTTCGGCTGGTCGCTGTCCGTGCCTGCCTCAAACCTGCAACCCGCAATCGCCCTTTTTGCGGATGTCGTTCAGCACGCGACACTCGAAGACAACGCGTTGGAAACGGAGAGATCGTCGATGATCGCCGACGCCGCGCGTATGCGTGACGACATGTTTCGGTTTCCGATGTGGTTGGCGAATGAAGTCGCGTACCCGAACCACCCGTACTCGATCCCCGCGGGTGGGACGGAAGAATCGTTGAAGGAACTTGCGCCGGCCGAAATCCGTGACTGGTACCGGACAGCGCTACTCCGCGCTCCATTCGTGATCGCATTGACAGGTGATGTGGATTGTGATGAAGCCGCGAAGACCATCGCAAGTCACTTTACCGAGCTCACGTTCGCCGACCGCGAGCCGCTGTCAGCTCCACACTGGCCGGACAGGGCGACCGAGAGGGTCGTAGTCCGCGACAAGACGCAGACTGCACTCGTGTTGGGGTTCCCGGCACCGAGTCGACGTGATGTCAACCGATTTGCCACCCGCGTTCTGAGTTCCATCACCAGCGGACTTGGTGGACGATTCTTCGACGAGTTGCGTGACCGAAGATCTCTCGCCTACACGGTACACGCATTCGGTTCGGAGCATCGTGTGTCGGGTGCTTTCATGGCGTACATTGCCACCGCGCCGGATCGGGAGACCGAAGCTCGCAGCGCTCTGCTCGAGCAGTTCGCCAATCTGCGCTCCACTCCGGTAACTGAAGTGGAGCTTGCGCGGGCCAAGCGTTACATGCTTGGGATGCACGACATCAGACAGGAGAGCGGCGGCGCCATACTTGGCGAGATTGTCGATGCGTGGATGTTTGGTACGGGATTATCCGACCTGACGGAGATCGAGGCGCGCATTCAGACGGTCCAAGCGGTTGACATCCAGCGGCTGGCGCAGGCGTATTTCGACCCGGATCGTGTAGTTGAAGGTGTGGTGCGAGGTGTCCCTTCGCCGAGCGATGCCGGTCACTGAGTTCCTGATTCGTGCTCCGCGGTGATCGCCCGCTGGAATTCACCGAGCGCGGGGCGAAGCCGCCCGTCGGGCGCGCGCAAGCCGCGCTGAGCGTCGTAATCACCAGCATCGGTGAAGATCAAACCGTGCACGGAAGGTTGCGAAGTCGCCCATGCCAACACACCGCGTAGCGCAAGCATCTGGCTGGCCTCGCCGTGTGCTACCGGGTATCCACCCGCGGCGAATATCCAGTGTGGTTTAGGTCGTGCCACCGCACGAAGCCAACGTTGTGCGATGTGCATGTGTGTGTCGAGTGACGTGGCACCGTCAAATCCCGGCATCAAGGAAAATCCGAGTAGATCCACCGGCGACCCGCGACCTGCGGCCCACGTGTAAACGACGCTGTCCCGAGATCCGAAGCTCGCGGCGGATACGGCGACACGGATGTTCGGATTTACGTGATGTGCGACAGTCGCTGCGCGCGAAATAAAATCAATCCAGAACTCTGGTGACACCGTGCCCAGTTCTCTCGCGCCTTCGCCGTACGGTTCGTAAGCCGGGACGATGATACTCGGTTTCAACGCGCGGGCGAGTCTGTTCACATCGGCCAATCGTTCCGTGACATACGCTGATGGCGATTGGTTGAAGCGCTCGCGCGCACCGCTTGGATACCCGAGTGTGACGACCAACACGGTGCTGTCGTCGCGGATGCCGTCCAGAGTATGCGAGAGTGAATCGAGTGCCTTGCCGCGCGCGGCCTCAGGGTCGACGACGATTGATAGCACCTGAACTCCGAGCGAATCTGCCAACTGGAAGTCGTTCTTGATTGCGACCCCGGGTGGTGCCGAGCGCAGATCGGGAAAGATCTTCAATCCAAACTGAAAGTCCGAGCCACCGCGCGCGGTGAGTGCGTCGTCCGCGTAGCGAGAATAGCTGCTTATGGTTTCACTGGCGCCGGGGAGCTCTATCAGCACGAGTGCCGCCGCGATGCTTATTCCGAGGACAAGCACATGCCGGACTGCTACGCGCAGCCGCGATCGGGACGGGAGTGCTGGAGCGAACATCGGGACGAGAAGCCATGTTGCTCGTGACAGGGCCGCGGAGCCGGCCACAACGCCGAGCGCATCCGACTGTGCCGCTGAGAGAACCAACGAGAAGTATGGCGGAACGATCCCAACTGCGTTGAGGTGTCTGCAGATCGCGACGATCGCCACGAGCACATCGTAAGTCAGGATCGGAACGCCAAGAATCGCACTTACTCGACCCCGGGACAGCGCCGCCGCAGCTTGTATCACGAATAGCACGGTCACGGTCGGCCACAACCACGCCAGCGGCTGGATCGCGCGGCCGTAAACCAGCGACGCGTCCGAAACCGCGACCAGGAGACCAGGGATTAGGAGCAGGGCACCGAATCCCGTCGCCAGACTGGAGACGGAGAGCTTGCGGCGACTCTGGAGGATTCGGCTGGCGGCCGCGATGTTCCAGGCGACTAATGCGGCACCGATCCCAAAGTAGCCTATCAGGAGCAGGCGGTACGTCGATGGCATCGCGCCGAAGCTATGGGGCGGCGACGCTGCTTGCAACCTTCGCCTACGGTATAATTCGCCATGAACCGAAGCAATCGGTTGTGGAACGTACCGAATGTGATCTCGCTATCGCGGGTGGCACTTGCTGTCGCGTTCGTGCTGGTCAGTGCCACACCGATGCGAATCATTCTAATTTGCGCAGCCGCACTGACGGACTTTCTGGATGGGCTTGTTGCGCGACTTGCGAATCAGCGAAGTGTCGTTGGCGCACTACTGGATCCCATCGCCGACAGGCTTTTTGTGCTCGCCGCGATTTCGGCGTACCTGTTCGGCGGCCTGCTGGGCACCGGGCAATTCTTCATATTCATCTCGCGCGACATCGCGACGGCAATTGGGTTCATCGTCGCGCGGATCATTCCGTGGCTGAGACCTGTAACATTCCGTGCGCGCCTGCTCGGCAAGGCCGTGACGGTGCTCCAGCTGGTGACCTTGATCGCGGTGCTCGTGAAGCCGACCGCGATAGATGGACTGATCATCGCAATCGGAGCGGTTTCGGCAATGTCGATTTTTGACTATACATTGGCTCTGTGGCGCGCGCGGGTTCGATAGTCTGCCGTCTGCGTTCGCCACGAGCAATCTGCTCTCGCCGTTGACCAATTCACGCAAGAGGAAATGAAAAAGTGATGATTAAACGCGCGGCCCTTGTTGCCGCATTGATTCTTTCCGCGACCGCCGTCTCCTCGCCGGAGCTTGCGGCTCAGGAGCAGCAGGTTGCCGTAGCGGTGTCGTACATCCCGTCACTCCGTCTCGATGTGCTCGGTGGGAACCCCACCGCGCTGCAGGCGGGTGCGGGGATCGCCTTCCCGGTCAGCAATTATTTCAGTTTCGGAGCGGACGTCGGCGCCGGAATCAGCTCGACTGGATTCAGCGGACGCGTTGACGGGTTTGGGCAGTTCTCACTGGATCCATACCGTCAACTCGAGTGGGAGCCGTACGTCGGTGGCGGCGTGACGGTTCGTGGCGATGGCGGCGGACCTGGAACGCGCACGTATCTGCTGGCGTTCATTGGCGCGAACGGTCCGAGCACTGGGGCCATTGCGCCAGGAGTCGAGCTCGGATTTGGCGGCGGAGTACGTCTGGGTGTCACGATGCGTTTTACGGGAAGCCCGAAGCATCGCTGAATGCAAATGGATTCCCGCTTTCGCGGGAATGACGGCCAGTCGTCGCGGGAATGACGAAAGTCCGGCCACAAGCTGGAAAACTCAACGGGCGCCCTTGGGCGCCCGTTTGTCAAACAGCTTGCTTTGTCTTCAGCGGTTGGGCGAATCTTTCACCCAACGTGCGTAGCTGCGTAAGCTCAAGCTTCGTCAGCTCTGGATACCGTCCAGCGAAGTATGCGATCGTTGCATCGAACCACTCCGTCTGGTGATCCAGTTCGGCGCCAATAACGCCGCACCGCATGATGTGCTGAAAGAGCTCGTCCCGCGCCTCGTCCAACGGCGACTTTTGTGTCGCTGGCGCCGAGTGCGCCTGATATCTCGGTGAATTCTGCTTCTTGTTCATTACGCCCGGTTAAGAAAAGTGCCACTACTACAACACCGTAAACTAATAGATTCTCCGGTCATTTAGTAGGGTACATGCCCGACGAATTTGCCGTATTCGCGGCCGTTCCGTCGATGAATTTGAGCAGCGATTCGGCCAGATAGTCCGGGGCTTCCTCCGGGATCAATCTGGCGACGCCGGGAACCCGTGTGAGCTCCGATCCCGGGATCGCTGCGGCGAGTCGACTGGCGATATCGCGGCCGACCCAGCCGTCATGGTCTCCGCGGAGGATAAGCGTAGGGGCCTTGATTCCCGAGAGGTTGAGATCCTCCACGTCCGACTTCCTGATCGATGAACCAAGGGTCAGCAGGTGGTTCACCCCGTCCCGGCCGGCGAAAGGTGCCAGATATCGCGCCAACAGTCGGGTCGGCATCAGGTCCGGCTTGGCCACACTTCCCTCGAGGACGGCCTGTAGCAAAGGTGCGGCACCCAGTACTCCCCGGGTGACCGTGAATGCGAATCTGGCCGTACTGAGCTGAAGAGCAGCGATATCCCCGCCCGGAATCTCATCAAAGGCCGGAACGTTGATCAATACCAGCCTGTCCACGCGTTCGGGCCGAGTCACCGCCAGCCGGAGGGCGACATTGCCGCCGAGGTCCAGTCCAACGATGGTGGCATGGGCGAGCCGTAACGCGGTCATGGCGGCGTCGAGATATTCGGCCTGGGCAGCGATACCAAAGTCGGCGTCGGGCGAGCGGTCGGATTCGCCGTGTCCGAAGAGATCCAGCGCGTACGCCGTATGGCCCGCTTCAGCGAGGATCGGGGCAACGTTCCGCCAGAGGAAGGTGCAGGTCCCGAAACCGTGGAGAAGGATCACCGGAGTGCCGCCGTGGCCGTAGCGCTCGACGTGCATTGCCCCGGGGCCGACCTGAACTCGTAAAACGTCAGCTTGCATCTGGAGATAAATTCACGGGATGGCGAATAATAATCCTCCCCGGAATGCAAAAAGCGCGGCAGCAAAGCCGTCCTCTCAGCGCAGCGTCTTCATTGGCGTCCTTATCGCGATCGTCGTCGTAGGTGGCGCAGCGATCGCATACTTGATGAAAAATCCCTCGACGGGCGACAATGGTGCGACGGCGCAGGCCGCGTATGATTCGCTCCAGGCAAATTACAAGAACGCCGGTCCGGCCAAACCGTACGTGATGGGTAACCCCAAAGCGCCGGTCGTGATCGAGGAGTTCGCTGACTTCGAGTGCCCGGTTTGCGGCAATTACGCCACTGTCACCGAACCCGACGTCCGCAAGCAGATTGTCGACGCTGGCCTCGCTTACTACAAGTACTACGATTTCCCGCTGCCGATGCACCACAATACGCAGTTTGCGTCGAACGCTGCTGCCTGTGCGGACGAGCAGGGCAAGTTCTGGGAGATGCACGATCAACTGTACGCCGGCCAGGATTCGTGGGGTCTCAATTCGGATGGTGCGACGCAAGTTACGGACAACCCAAAGTCAATCTTCGTCGGTTACGCCAGCAAGATTGGACTGAACGCCGCGCAGTTTGAAAAGTGCTACGACTCCAGAAAGTATCAGTCGCGTGTTGATGCAAATACAGCTGAAGGATTCAAGCGCGGCGTAAATCAGACGCCGACGTTTTTCATCAATGGCACGAAGATGCCAGGTGCATTGCCGTATGACATGATCAAGTCGGCGGTGGATGCTGCGGCCGCGACGGCGGCGACAGCGGCTCCGGCCGCGGCAAAGCCGCCAGCAGGCAAGTAGAAAACACGTAGCAAACACATAGCAAACACATAGCAAACACATAGCAAGCATTCAATGCGACGGATGACGATAGCGGCACTGGCGCTCATTGGAGCCTTTGTCGCACTGTACCTGACGATGTACAAGATGGGTGCTATCGGCCATCTGGCGTGCGGTCTCGGCGGCTGTGAGCGCGTCAACACCAGCAGCTGGTCAGTTTTTGTTGGCGCGCCGGTCGCAGCGTGGGGACTGGCGTTTTATGTCGCCACATTCCTGGTTGCGCTGGCCGGCACATCGGCTCGGTACGCAGAACGTGTTGAGCTATCGTACGTGTTGACTGCGATGTCGATCGTGGGCGTCGCATTCTCGGCGTGGCTCACTTATCTCGAACTTTATGTGATCGACGCGATCTGCAAGTACTGCGTGTCGTCGGCGGTGATCGTCACGCTGATTTTTCTGGTGAGCGTCGCCGACCTTGTGGAGCATCGACGCGCGGGTCGGGTTACGTAATCGACTGAAGTCGAGTGCAGCCATGGGTGTAGCGGACGCGCGCCACACTCCACGTTACAACCGAAGTTACACTCGACGTATCGCGCGCTGTCTCGCAGCCGCGTCATCCAGTCGCACGCGCGGCTTCACTTCCACGTCTTCCTCGCCGTCTTCGCGTGCGCGCCTCCGGAATGGAACGAGATCGCGGCCGAGTGTGACGAGCGCGCGTGTTGCAACAGCGCTCGCGAGCGGTTCCGGGATCGACATGACGCGTATGTACGTGTCGATTGCGCGATCGAACGACAGATCCTCGGCAAGTGTGTCAACGAACATCAGTGCGTTGTCAACGTGCGCGCGAATTATCGTCTCGTCCGCACGCGCCTGCGCCAGCCGAAGCCGGCGCTCGGCGTTGGGGTGCAAGCGACGGCCAAATAACGACTCGGGAAACAGTGATCGAAAAATCATGACTCCAGGGATTCGTATTGCACCTTGAGACCCTCGACAACAGCGGGGTCGGCGAGGGTGGTCGTGTCGCCCATCGCCCTGCCTTCGGCGATATCACGCAATAAACGGCGCATGATCTTGCCCGAACGGGTTTTTGGGAGATCTGCGGCAAAGATTATGTCGTCGGGTCTCGCGATAGCCCCGATCTTGTCGGCTACGAATTGCTTCAGTTCGGCTGCCAGCTCGGGGGACCCGTTGTGGGTTCCACGGACAGTCACAAAGGCCGCGAGGGCCTGGCCCTTGAGATCGTGCGTCTTGCCGACGACGGCGGCCTCCGCCACAGCGGGATGCTCCACCAAGGCCGATTCCACTTCCATTGTCCCGATCCTGTGGCCGGCGACGTTCAGGACGTCGTCCACCCGACCCAGGATCCAGTAGAAGCCCTCGGCATCCCGCTTGGCGCCATCGCCCGGGAAGTACAGGTCGGGCCGACCCGGCCACTTGGAGAAGTACGTTTCCCGGTATCGGGCATCGTCGCCCCAGACCGTTCGGAGCATCGATGGAATGGGCCGCGTGAGTGCAAGGAACCCTCCGCCAACTGGTATCGAACTAGCGTTCGAGTCGAGTAGATCGGCGCTGCAGCCAGGGAGGGCGCGCGTTGCGCTTCCAGGAGTTGTCGAAGTAAGGCCCGGAAGCGGCGAAATCACGATCGACCCGGTTTCAGTCTGCCACCACGTATCAACGATTGGGCACTTCTTGTGGCCAATGTGTTCGGAGTACCACATCCACGCCTCGGGGTTGATCGGCTCGCCGACGGAACCAAGCAGTCGGAGCGATGAGAGATCGTGCCGCGCGGGATACTGATCGCCCCACTTCATGAACGCACGAATGGCAGTCGGCGCGGTGTAGAGGATGGTGATGCGGTGTTTGGCGATCAGTGCCCAGAAACGATCCTTGTCCGGCCAGTCGGGCGCGCCCTCGTACATGACGCAAGTCGCGCCGTTCGCAAGCGGTCCATAGACGATATACGAGTGTCCAGTGACCCAGCCCACATCGGCGGTACACCAGTAGATGTCGTCCTCGCGCAGGTCGAAAACCATGCGGGTTGTGCTCGTGACGGCGGTCATGTAACCGCCAGTCGTGTGGACCACTCCCTTCGGTTTACCGGTAGTGCCGGACGTATAAAGGATGTAAAGCACATCCTCGGCATCCATCATCACCGGATCGCCGCCCGGGGTGGCTTTTTCCATCAGCTCGTGCCACCAGAGGTCGCGCGGTTGTTGCATGGCGCACGAAATCTGCTCGGCGGGGGTAGTCGTGACGCGATTGTGATTTCGCTGCACGACTATCACGTGTTCGATGGATGGCGTCTCGACGAGTGCCCGATCGGCGTTGGCCTTGAGTGCCACCACACCGCCGCGACGGTAGCCGCCGTCGGCAGTAATCAGCAATCGCGCCTGGGCGTCGACTATTCGGTCGCGAAGGGAGTCAGGGGAGAATCCGCCAAACACTACCGAGTGAATCGCGCCAATGCGCGCGCATGCCAGCATCGCGACAGCTGCTTCGGGAATCATGGGGAGGTAGATCGCGATGCGATCCCCCTTGGTGATTCCAAGCGAGCTCAGGCCGTTCGCGAATCTGGTGACCTCGTCGTAGAGCTGGGCGTAGGTAATCTTCCGTTCATCGCCGGGTTCTCCTTCCCATATGAGCGCGAGCTTGTCGCGTCTTTCGCCGAAAGCGTGGCGATCGACACAGTTGGCGGCGGCGTTTAGCTTGCCGTTGACGAACCACTCGTAGTGCGGCGGTTGCCAGTTGAGGACCCTAGTCCAGGGCTCGATCCAGTCGAGTCGTGCCGCTTCACGTGCCCAGTAGGCTTCCGGGTCGCTTTCGGCTTTCTGATAGATCGTCGGGTCGTTAACCACGGCGTGGGCCGCGAACTCGGGCGGCGGCGGGAACTTTCGCTCTTCGGTAAGGAGCGCGTCAATCTCGTTCATAAAGGGAAAATACAGCCTATGCGGCGGTCCGCGACCGGATTACCGCCGCCGCACCGCCGCAGCACCGGCGGAGCGCTTCGGGGTTGCGCGACGTCTGGTTTATGGTTGGCTAGATTGGCCGAATGAACGAAGACGCAAAGACGATTCTTTTCGAACGACTGCACGATACAGTCGAGTTGCCTGCAAGAGCTACCGCAAATAGCGCTGGTTACGACCTCAAGGCGTACCTGCTCGGAGCGCCTCGCGTGCAGCTGAGCCTGGGCGGTCGCCAATACGAAGGGATGCCAAAGGCCAACCCGGACGGTGACGGTGTTGTGCTGGAACTGCTCCCGGGCGAACGGGCCATAGTTCCGCTCGGATTCCGCGCCACACTTCCGGCTGGCTACGAGGCTCAGATACGTCCCCGCAGTGGCACCAGCTTCAAGACCTCGCTGGTGATTGCGAACGCACCGGGCACGATCGATCCGGATTACAACGGAGAATGGGGCGTGCTCGTCAGAAACGATGGCGGCGACCCCATCTTCATCTCGCACGGCGAGCGAATTGCGCAGATGGTAATCGCCCGATATGAGGTGCTGGAATTCGAGGAAGGCGAGGTTCGGCGCACCACCAATCGTGACGGCGGGTTCGGCAGTACCGGCCATCGTTGATCAGTTCGGGCGTTCTGCATATTGAGCGCATCCGCTAGATTTCGCATCGAAACCCATACTCATAAAGAACGGCTCATCAAAGATGACCTCACCCGGTAAAACTCAAGACACCTCGGCTGGCTCGCTATCGATCACCGACAAGCGGACAGACAAGAATTACGACCTTCCCATCAATGATGGGGCGATAAGAGGAGTTGACCTCCGCCAGATAAAGACGGCAGATCCAGACGATGTCGGTCTGATGTCGTATGATCCGGCGTTCATGAACACTGCGTCGTGCCGCAGCGCGATCACATTCATCGACGGTGGCAAGGGGATTCTGCGCTACCGCGGTTATCCGATCGAGCAGCTCGCGGAAAAGGCGTCGTTTCTTGAAGTAGCATGGCTGCTTCGCCACGGTGAGCTTCCGACTCAGACCGAATACGACGGATTTGTGCACGACATCACGTATCACACATACGTGCACGAGAACATCCGCAATTTCCTGCAGGGCTTCAGGTATGATGCGCACCCGATGTCGATGCTTCAGAGCTCCGTCGCTGCGCTTTCGTCTTTCTACCCCAGCGCGCGGGAGATTTTCGATCCTGAACAGCGTAACATCGCGGTGATCCGGCTTCTGGCCAAGACGCCCACAATTGCAGCGTTCTCGTATCGCCACTCCAAGGGTCTGCCGGTAGTATATCCCGACAACTCGCTATCGTACGTCGAGAATTTCCTTTCGATGATCAATCGGATGACGGAGCCGCGCTACGAGGCAAATCCGACATTCGTGCGTGCGCTTGAGATTCTGTTCATTCTTCACGCGGATCACGAGCAGAACTGCTCGACCAGCTCGGTGCGCGCGGTTGGGTCGTCACATGTCGATCCTTTCTCGGCGATGTCTGCCGGAATTGCAGCGTTGTTCGGACCACTACATGGTGGCGCGAACGAGCAGGTACTGCGCATGATCGAGGAGATTGGAACGATTGGCAACGTTCCCGCGTTCATCGAGAGCGTCAAGGCTGGCAGTGGCAAGCTGATGGGCTTCGGTCACCGCGTGTACAAGAGCTACGATCCGCGCGCAAAAATTGTGAAGAAGCTTGCGGACAGTGTGTTCAAGATCACCGGCGTGGATCGAGGTCTCGAGATCGCGCTGGAGCTCGAGCGTATCGCCCTGCAGGATGATTACTTTGTATCGCGCAAGTTGTACCCGAACGTCGACTTCTACACGGGGCTGATCTATCGGTCGATGGGTTTCCCGACCGAGTACTTCACGGTTCTGTTTGCGATTGCGCGCATGGCGGGCTGGCTGTCGCAGTGGGAAGAAATGTTGCTCGACAAGGAGCAGAAGATTGCGCGCCCGCGTCAGATTTACACTGGCTACGCCGAGCGACCATTTACTCAGACGATCGACGTCAGCGGCAAGACCAAGTAAGGGGAAGCAGTAATGTGAAGCAGTAGCGTTAAAAAAGACGACGCGCCGTTGTTAAACGGCGCGTCGTCTTTTTCATGGCTCTAATTCAGTTTTGCAGTCAGGGTAATCGCGACGTTTCCCTTCAGCGCCTGTGACACGGGACAGCCGTCCTTCGTGGCAGACGCGATTTTTTGAAAGGTTGCATCGTCGATGCCGGCGACCTTTGCGTTTACGATCAGGCTCATGGTCGTGATCTTGAAGCCCTCCGCGACCTTTTCGACCGTGCACGCAGCGTTGGTTTCGACAGTTTCCGCCGGCGTTCCATTCTGCTCCAGTCCAAGGGCCAGGGCCATTGAAAAGCAGGCAGCCTCGGCAGCCGCCAGCAATTCTTCGGGATTGGACCCCTTCGCGTTTTCGAAGCGCGAGCCGAACGAGTACGAGCCGCTTACGGAGCCGCTCTCTCCCTTGAATGACCCCTTGCCGTCTTTGAGTCCCTTCTCCCAAACTGCACTTGCCTTGCGTGTAGGCATGAAATTCTCCGTTTGTGGTGACATCATGTCTGTCGCATGATGCGCGCCGCGACTGCCTGCATCGCGCACCTCGGGCCGATTGGGTCGTTATCGGGTGTGGAACCAGTTCCAGACGCGGTCTTTCATGGCTACGATGGCAGGCTCGGCGAGTGTGTCCGTGTGTGCGGAGAGTGCGCCGCCAGGAGAAAGGACGACGACGTCGAGCTCGCCGTCGGTGTCGAATCGGTCACCCCCAGCGTTGTGCGATCCGACGCGGATTCCCATCCCGGAGACGGTAAAGAGTGTATCGACCTGCTTCGCTGCGACCAGGCTTGCGACAGTGGTATCACGCTCCTGATCGACGTCCGGCCCGATGTGATGTGTTGGGAGAAGCGTGCGTGTTACGCCAGCGCGGACATCGAAGGTTGCGTCTCCGAGCCAGACTGGACGGTTGTCGTGCGCGATATCGTGGGCAAGCCAAAATCGCACGTGATGCCGGCTCCGGGCGCTTCTGCCCACCTCGCGTTCGAAGGCGAAATCCTGCGGGCGGCCGAACAGGTACAATTGGCTGATTGGCGCGGTGGAGTCAGGGCGGTTGAGGAGGACGCTCTTCGCGATTGCGACGTCGGTCGCACGATTTGCGCGTGCGGCAGCCACCCATCCGGCGGCATGCATTGCGGCTTCGAGCTCTGCTTGGGTGCCGACGATTGCGATGTTTATTGGGTCGCCCTTGGCGTGATGCGCTGTAGAAGTGCGCTTGGGGACTCTGGCGAGTTCGGGCGCGTACTCGAAGTGCGAGAAGAGCCTCGGCGCGATCCAGTGCGTTGTCGCATACACGAGTGCCATTGCACTGCAGGCAACTACAGCGACGATGACTTCGACGCGGCGCTGGAAGGAACCAGGTTGCCGGCTGGGCTTACCGGGTTGGGATGCGCTCATCGTATATTTTCTCCTACGCTATTGTCACGTGAACCAAAATCATCGTCCAATGTTCAACCACAAGTCAAGCCGCAGGACATTCGTAACGCATCTCGCAGCACTGGCCGGAGCGAGCGTATTGCTGCCGGAAACTTCGCGCGCTGGATCGCCATTGAGCGATGCGACAGCGCCTGGCGACGAGCCAGAGCCCTGGTTGGTTGCGCTGACCGCCAAGCATCGCATGCTATTCCATTCCCACGAAAACTATGGCAACGGGATTTTTTATGCTACGCGGTACAAGAACGACTATCCGAAAGACTATGGTGTGACGCCGGCCGACGTGAATTCTGTACTCGCTGCGCACGGGAGGACGGGTGTTGTGACGTACACGGATGCCGCGTGGGAGAAGTACGATTTGGGAAAGATGTTCGAGGTCAAGGAAGACCCCAAGTCGGCCAAGTTCGCGACGCGCAACATTTTTCTGAAGGGGACGGATGATGACGATCCGGGAGTGCAGGATGCTCTGAACTCTGGCGTCGTCGTTCTAACGTGCCACAATGCGCTGCGCGGTATGGCGGGCGGGCTCGCCAAAGCCAAAGACAAGAAGTTCGGTACGAAGGAAGAGATCGAGGCCGATCTCATCGCATCGATAGTACCGGGTGTGATACTGGTCCCGGCGATGGTCATCGCCATCGAGCGCGCACAGAAGCAGGGATGCGCGTACCAGTATACCGGCTGATGTCGAGTTGGGCAGCGAACTTGCCATTCCCGTTTGCGCGCCTCGTCATTCCCGCGAAAGCGGGAATCCATTTTAGGCGACGGTCGGAACATGGATCCCCGCCTTCGCGGGGATGACGGATGTGGTGCGCTCGCGGGGGTGGCGGACGCGGTACGTTCGCGGGGACGACGAAACCTACGAAACGGTTCGTGTCTTCTTGCGCAGGAAGTCCATCAGTATGAACTGTCCGAGTGTCATCGTGTTGGTGAAGTAGGCTTTCCCTTTGGCGATCGCGGAGACGCGCTTCACGAATTCCACCAGCGCGCGGTCGTGCGCCAGCATGAACGTGTTGATCACGATACCAGATCTGCGGCAATCGGCGACTTCGCGCAGGGTTTCGGACACCACGTTCATGTCCAGTCCCATCGAATTCTTGTAGATCTGTCCGTTGGGGAGTGTGAGAGCGCTCGGTTTCCCATCGGTAATCATCACGATCTGCCGCATGTCTTTTTTCTGCGACATGAGAATTCGCCGAGCGAGTTTCAGACCTTCCGCGGTGTTGGTGTGATACGGACCAACCTGAGCGCGCGCGAGAGCGGAGATTGGAATTTCTTCTGCTGAATCGTGAAACAGGACAACGCGAATACTATCACCCGGGAATTGTGTGCGGATGAGATGCGTAAGCGCGAGTGCAACCTTCTTGGCCGGTGTGAATCTGTCCTCGCCGTACAGGATCATCGAGTGTGACGTGTCGAGCATCAGCACAGTGGCGCATGACGAACGATACTCGGCCTGGTGCACCATCAGATCGCCGTAATCGAGATCCATCGGTACGGTAAGCGAGCCTGTCCGGGCCATCGATCGTTTGAGGGTCTCGTTCACGTCCAGGTTCAGCACGTCGCCGAATTCGTATTGCTTGCTCCAGCCGTCGGACTCAATGCCGGTGGCCAGGTAAGGTGTGTCGTGGCTGCCGAAGCTGGACTTTCCCAGCGAGCTCATGATGTGCCGGAGCGCCTTGTAGCCGAGGAAGTCGACACCCTTGTCAGTGAGATTGAACTGGACCGATTTGGAGGCCGCGTGCGAGAGGCTGCCCTTTCCCTCGACTTGCTGATGACCGGCTGGCATCTGCGGAGGGGCTTCGAGGTTGAGATAACCTTCCTTGGTGAGGCGCTCAATCAGCTCGTCGAGGAATTTCGCGAGTTTCTCCTGGGCGTCCTCGTCGCCATTGCCACGCATGGCTTCGAGCATTTCGGGAGTGAACTGGCCGCTATCGATCATGGCGTCGAGGATTGCCTGTCGCAGCGCGTCCAGCGAGCGGTCGGCGTCCTCGCCGGTCATCCCCCAATAGGGATTGTAGTTCTCGCCGCCGGCGAAGCCGGACTGAAGCAGGAAGTCCGCCATCTTGTCCAGGAGCGACTGAAGATCGACCGCGTCGGCCATCTCCGGGCTGAACTTGGAGTAAGTATGGAACCGCATATGTGAATAATACACCCGGCACCGAATACATTTCTCGCGTGGCTACGCTTGCCCGTACCAATCCGTTCCGTCCGCTGACGCATCGCAATTTCCGGATCTTCTGGGGCGGACAGACGCTCTCGTTGATCGGGACGTGGATGCAGTCCGTCGGGGAAGGTTGGCTCGCGTTGCAGCTTTCGAACAGTGCGCTCATGGTAGGCGTGGTAGCCGGCGCATCATCGCTTCCGATCCTGCTGCTTTCGCTCTACGGCGGCGTGGTAGCCGACCGCAACGACAAGCTCAAGCTTGTGCGCATTGCACAGACTCTGTTGCTGCTCGAAGCGTCGACACTCTGGTGGTTCACGGCTTCCAATCACCTCACTATCCACTGGCTGATTGTTCTTGCGACGATCAACGGGACGATCAGCGCGTTCGAGATCCCTGCGCGGCAGAGCTTCATTGTTGAGCTGGTGGGTCGCGAGGATCTGGTGGATGCGATTGCACTAAATTCCGCCGGTTTCAATCTCGCGCGCGTAATCGGGCCTTCCATCGCTGCAATTGTGATCGGTACGCTTGGCGCGAAGTGGTGTTTCGGTCTCAACTCACTGAGTTATCTCGCGGTGCTGGCTGGGCTGTTCATGATTCATGTGCCGGCCTATCAGAAAGTGGATACCGGAACCTCGCCGGTCGAGGGGCTCCTGGAAGGTTTCCGGTACATGCGTAACGCGCCGCTGATCCGTGTGATGATAAAAGTCGTCGGAGTGACAGCGATCTTTGGGATGCCGTTTCTGGCGATGATGCCAGTAGTCGCGCGGAACGTGGTACACTCCGGCGCTGGTGGTTATGGCGTACTGCTGGCCTGTGTCGGGCTCGGCGCGCTGGTTGGGGCACTCTCGCTGGCCGGACTCGGCCAGCGAATAGCGCGCGGTCGGCTCTACATGGGTGCGACGTACGCATTCGCACTATCGATAATTCTGTTTTCGCTGATGCACACGCTCGCAACCGCAGCGATTGTACTTGTGTTCGTAGGGTTTACCATGATGTTGATCGGTGCTTTGGCAAACGGATTGCTTCAATCGATTGCGCCGGACGAACTGCGCGGACGAGTGGTATCGGCGTACATATTCGTGTCGGTGGGGTTGGTGCCGATCGGGTCGTTTCTTTCCGGCGCGCTCGCCAAGGCGATCGGCGTGGAATGGACGCTTGGCGGCTGCGCAGTGGTAGTGCTCGCATATGCATCCTGGGCGTTTGCGAAGTTTCCTGCTCTAAGAACTGTCAGTTAATCTTCTCGTACCATTAATCATTATCAAATGCGCATCGCAATCGGTTCAGATCACGCGGGCTTCCGTTACAAGGAAATGTTCAAGGCCCATCTCACGGCACTCGGCCATGAAGTCACGGACTTTGGTACTGACTCGGAGCAGCCGGTGGATTATCCACTTTTCTGCAGACCGGTTGCGGAAGCAGTAGCCAGCGGAGTCACAGAGCGTGGGATCGTGATTGGCGGTTCTGGCAACGGCGAGGCCATGGTAGCGAACCGTGTGAAGGGAGTGCGCGCGGCGCTATGCTGGAATCTCGAGTCCGCGCAGCTTGGCCGGCATCACAATGATGCAAACGTCTTGTCTGTGGGCGAACGAATGGTATCCGAGGACCTCGCGATACAGATCCTCGACGCGTGGTTGACCACGCCGTTCGACGGGGGACGGCATCAGCGACGAATTGAGGAGATTGATGCCGCTTGAGTCGGGTTCATAATCACCACTGCATTTGAGGATCTGTGATGCGCTATGTCATGAAGCAGAAGTTGCTCTCACTGGGAGACGATTACTACATCAGGGACGAGTCGGGCCGAGATATCTATTTTGTGGATGGCAAGGCGATCAGCTTCGGCAACAAGCTTTCGTTCCAGGACATTGCGCGGCATGAGCTTGCGTTCATCAAGCAGCAGGTATTCTCATGGGGTCCGACGTACGAGATCAGCCGAGACGGGCAGGTTGTCGCGGTGGTGAAGCAGCACATCTTCGCGTTGCTGCATCATCGGTTCACGGTCGATGTGCCGGGGCCGGACGATCTTGAAGCGGAAGGAAATTTCCTGGATCACGAGTATGTGTTCCGTAGGGGAGAGACGACGGTTGCAACAGTCTCGAAAAAATGGTTCTCCCTCGCGGATACGTACGGAATAGAAATAGCCGATGGGGAAGATGCGGTGCTCATCCTTGCAAGCGCAGTCGTAGTCGACGAGGCATGTCACCCAGACGGCGGAAACAGAAACTGAAACCCAACTCAGAGGACGTACGTCAATGACCAAAGTACGCGTTGCAAGCTTCTCGATGTCCCTTGATGGCTACGGTGCCGGCACCGACCAGACCCTCGAACAACCGCTGGGTTTGCGAGGCGAGGAACTGATGCAATGGTTCATGCACACTCATTTCTGGCAGTCCGTGCACCAGGGCGGAAAGGATGTTGGAGAGACTGGCGTGGATAACCAGATGGCTGAACGGGGCTTTGAGAACGTCGGAACCTGGATCCTTGGCCGCAATATGTTCGGACCGGTAAGGGGCCCGTGGCCCGACGACAGTTGGAAGGGATGGTGGGGCGACGACCCGCCTTATCACACCCCCGTTTTTGTTCTCACGCACCACGCCCGCGAACCGCTTGAGATGGCCGGTGGAACCGTGTTTCATTTTGTCACGAACGGGATTCATTCGGCGCTGGAGCAGGCCAAGTCAGCGGCGGGCGGCCGTGATATCCGGATTGGCGGCGGTGCATCCACTGTTCGCCAGTTTCTGCAGGCTGGCCTAATCGACGAAATGCATCTCGCCGTCGGCCCCGTGCTGCTGGGAGCCGGAGAGAGCCTGTGGGATGACCTCGATATGCGCTCACTCGGCTATGAAGTCGCTGAAAGTGTTGCCGGCGAGCGGGTGAACCACATCTTCGTGCGTCGACGGGCCTGACGAGGTCTCGATTCCTCGCTGGCCCGGGTACTCGTCACCCGTGGGTTTAGGTGCCACATTTACGGCGTGAAACCCAAAGAGCTTACGATCCGCGGGCTGATTCTCGGCGCCCTCATCACGACCGTCTTCACGACTGCCAACGTGTACCTTGGCCTCAAGGTCGGCCTCACGTTCGCTTCGTCGATTCCCGCCGCTGTCATCTCGATGGCGCTCCTGAGTGCCTTCAAGGACTCGACGATCCTCGAGAACAACATCGTCCAGACAGTGGCCTCGGCGGCCGGGACGCTCTCAGCGATCATCTTTGTGTTGCCGGCCCTAATAATAGTAGGCTGGTGGGTCCGGTTTCCGTTCTGGGAATCGTTCTTCATCTGCGTGAGCGGCGGTGTGCTCGGAGTCGTGTTCACGATTCCGCTGCGTCGCGCACTTGTAACGAATTCAGACCTCCCGTATCCTGAGGGAGTCGCGGCTGCCGAGGTGCTCAAGGTTGGCTCGGGCAACCGTGGTGAAGCCAAGGATGAGGCGGGAGAGGCGAAGGAAGGACTCCGTGCAGTGGTGCTCGGCTCGGTAGCATCGGCGAGCCTCGCGGTGGTAAGCGCGACTCAGGTCGTCGCTGGTGGACTGGCCGGATTCATTCGCATAGGAACCATGGCGTCCACGGGATACGATGTCGCGTGGTCTCTTGCATTGCTCGGAGCTGGTCAGCTCGTCGGTTTGTCGGTGGGAATGGCGATGCTCGTCGGTCAGGTGATTTCCTGGGTGATAGCAGTCCCGATCCTGACATCGATGCAGCCCGCGACGCTGGGGCAGACGCTGGCCGCGCACACGACGGCCGTCTGGAGCACTCAGGTACGCTTCATCGGAGCGGGCACGATCGGTGTAGCCGCTATCTACACACTTGGGATGCTTGCCAAGCCTGTGGTTGGGGGACTTGTGAGCACGCTCGCGGCGTCGCATGCTACCGCGAACGGAGACGACCGCGATCGCGATATATCGCCGACGTGGATCATCATACTTACGATCGCATGCCTCGCGATTGCCGCGTGGCTTTCGTTCGCCTTCGCGAGCTCGACCGTACTTGCGCCGAGCGCGCTCAAGTTGACGCTCGTTGCCGTTCCGCTCGTGCTGATCGTCGGCTTCGTCATCGCCGGCGTGTGTGGTTACATGGCCGGACTCATCGGCGCATCCAACAGCCCGATCTCCGGCATCGGTATTCTTTCGATAGTGGTTTTTGCATCTCTATTCAGTCTTGTAGTAGCGCCGACAATTGAGACGCAGCATGCACTGATTGCATTCTCGCTATTCGTCACGGCAATCGTCTTTGCCTGCGCGACGATCTCCAACGACAATCTGCAGGACCTCAAGACCGGTCAACTGGTTGGCGCGTCGCCAATGCGTCAGCAGATCGCGCTCGTGGTTGGAGTGGGCGCCGGCGCATCGGTGATTCCGTTCGTTCTGAACCTGCTTGCCAAGGCGTACGGATTCGCGGGTGCGCCCAACGTAGGCGTAATTGCGGCTCACCCACTTCCCGCACCGCAGGCCACGTTGATAGCGGCACTCGCGCAGGGCGTTATTGGCGGAAAGCTCGAATGGAAGATGCTGATCATCGGGGCGGTGATTGGAGTTGGTCTCGTTTTGCTCGACGAAACGCTACGCGTATTCAAGAAGCTGCGCATCCCGCCACTCGCGGTTGGTATCGGTATCTATCTCCCGATGTCGGCGACGTTTGCTGTTATCGTCGGCGCCGTGATTGCACATTGGTACGAAGGCCGCTCCAAGTCGATGCCAAACCCGGAGCGCTCGCAGCGCCTCGCGACACTTGTCGCATCTGGCCTGATCGTCGGCGAGAGCATCTGGGGTGTGATCAACGCAGGGCTTATCGTTGCCTTCACGAAGGAGGCACCCATCGCACTGGTATCAGGGGATTTCGCACCAGCACCCGTGCTCGGCGTGATCTGCTTCATCGGACTCGTATTCTGGTTGTATCGCTGGATGCTGCTCCGCTCGGCGGAAATGAAGCCGGAGTAATCCACCGGTCGTGGATTTCTAACGACGGTATCCAATTGCGCGTATTATTGCGCAGAGCCACCAAATAGCCGGCGCACGTGGCGCCACTCGATTCAACCCCCGAGGAAGTCAGGATGCGTCTACCGTCGATCCAGAAATTCCGCACGATCTGCACGCTGGCCGTCGCCGCCACGCTCTCCCTCCCTGCGATCGCCCGTGCTCAGCAGGCGATCGACTCGGCCTACACGGCACAGATCAGGAAGGATCTCGAGGATCCGCGAATCACGACGGAGCTGGTGGACTATCTACCAGCGTCGTCCACCGTGCCGACGCCGCTAAAGGTTCTGGGCCACATCATCGGTGCGCCGGGCGATCTGGACCGAACTGCTGACATCTACAAGTACTTCGACGCGCTCGCGAAGGCTTCTCCTCGAGTGAAGGTCTGGCGCATCGGCAAGACTGAAGAAGGGCGTGAAATGATCATAGCCGCAATAGGCGACGAGGCGACGATCAAGAATCTCGACAACTATCGCGACATGCTCGCGAAGTTGGGCGATCCGCGCAAGACGACTCAGGCAGAAGCACAGAAGCTGATTCACACCGCGAAGCC
>JBDTAZ010000261.1:0-7412 GCA_039924325.1 Gemmatimonadaceae bacterium | reverse complement strand
CTTGCGCCGTGCGTTTCGCACGGCGCAAGACCTGACCCCGTTTCGCCGTTTCGCGCCGACTCGCGCGGTTCGCGGTGCGACGCCTAAGGCTTCACCGCCGCCAGCCCCAGCGCCTTCGCGCGTGCGTTGAATGCTGTGAGATCGGTGGCCCATACGTTCGCCAGCGCGTCGGTCTGCACCTTCAGCTTTCCAGTCAGGTAGTCGAATATCTCCGCAGCACTACCAATCGGGGCGCCGTCACCGTCACTCACCGCGCTCAGCAGACTGGCGATCCGGTTGTTGATCTTGATCGGGAAGTTGAGCGGATCCTGGCCGCTCTCGTTCTTCACCTGGTAGATGTTCTCCTCAATCACTGCGGCGTCGGCGTTGAGCTTGTCGCCGAGCTGCTTCAGAGTGGCATCGTTGTTCCGCTTGAGCAGCGTATCAGTCTGCGATCTGACGCTGCGAATGTCCATTACAGATTGATTTGCAGATGACAACTCGTCGCGGATACGGACTGCGAGTGCAAACTGCGCTTGCAGATCGGTATCCGTGACGTCGGTGAACAGCGGATTGCGCTTCACCTCGATGGGCTGCGTGAAGGTGTGGCCATCCACAACTAGTCGGATGGTGTAATTGCCCGGCGGTGCAGACGGCCCCTCAGTGCTTCCGCCCCACAGAATCATTCCCGGAAAGCTCGTCGCAGATTCGTAACGAAGATCCCACGTGACGTGATCCAGTCCCGCGGCTTTGGATGGGGCAGCCGGGCCTCTTCCGAAACGCCTCGGCGCCTCTTCATCACCGGCGGCAGGAGCGGCTTTCTTTGTTGTGGTATCCGGCGCGTACGCGCGAATTACCTTGCCGGATGCGTCGAGGATGTCCAGCCCGACGCTCTTGGCTGGATGCTTGAGCCAGTATGCGATTTTTGCGCCGTCGGTTGAACGAATCGCCGTCGGCGGTGCGAAGAGATACGCGTCGCTCGCGGACTGCACGACCGACGAGTACTGCTCGAGCGGCACGATGTTCTCCAGCAGGTAGAATCCGCGCCCGTGCGTGCTGATCGCGATGTCGTGCCGATACACGATCAGATCCGATACCGGAAGGTCCGGCAAATTAAGCGAGAGCGACGACCAGTGGTCGCCGTCGTCGTATGACATGTACACGCCGTGCTGCGTGGCCGCGAAGAGGAGCCCCTTGCGGCTCGGATCTTCGCGAACTGCGTGCACGTAGTCATCGGCTCGGAGACCGTTCACGATCTTCGTCCAGGTTTGACCGTAGTCGTGCGTGCGATAGATGTACGCAGCATTGTCGTCGAGCAGCGGACGCTTCACTGCTACGTATGCCGCGCCGCCATCGAACGCCGAAGCGTCGATCTGGCTCACGCGCCCGAAGTCCGGCATGTCCTTCGGCGTTACGTTGGTCCAGTGCGCGCCGCCATCACGCGTCACGTAGATGAGACCATCGTCCGACCCCGTCCAGATCACGTTCGTATCGAGCTTTGACGGCCCGATGGCGAAGATTGTCCCGTACACTTCGGGGGCGTTCATGTCGTGCGTGATCGGGCCGCCCGATGGCCCCATCGTCGACGGATCATGACGTGTGAGATCCGGACTGATGCGCGTCCACGTCTGCCCGTTGTTGGTTGTCTTCCACAGATGCTGCGAACTTGCGTAGAGAAGGTGTGGATCCACCGGCGAGAAGATGATCGGATACGTCCACTGCCAGCGCTCCACCAGCTCGCTCGATGCTTCGCCGGAGAACATGAGCGGATACGGACTTACTTCGCGATACTCTCCCGTCGTGCGATTCATCCGCGTGAGGAAGCCACCATTGTTGCTTCCCGCAAAGTAGATGTTGGGATTGAGCGGGTCTGGCGCGACGTATCCGGGCTCGGCGCCTCCTGCGTTGTACGTCGCCGACGCGTCGCTGCCACGTCCGAAGCCGCGTCCACCACCCGTTGCGTTCGCCGTGCTGGAAACGCAGATGGTGGATGCATCCTGCTGAGCGCCGCAGAGATCGTACGGGTAGGCGACTGTGGCCGCCACATGGTAGAGCTGCGCCGTAGAGAATGTCTGATCCGTCCACTTCTTGCCGCCGTCGGTCGATACAGCTCCGCCGCCGTCATTCCCAACTACCATGTGCTTGCCGTTATCCGGATCTATCCACAGATCGTGGAAATCGCCGTGTGTGCCGCGCAATGTCGTGAGTTTCTTCCCGCCGTCGGTGGACTTGAAGAGACTCGTGTTCTGCATGTAGATCAGATTCTCATCCATCGGGTCGGCGTACACGTGTGTGTAGTAGAACGCCCGCTGCGTGATGTCGTGACTGGAGTTCACGAGTTTCCATGTCGCACCCCCATCATCCGAGCTGTACAGCCCGCCTTTCGCGTTCTCGACAAGTGCATACACGCGGTTGGAATTCGCGGGTGAGACGGCGATTCCGATCTTGCCATCGATTCCTGCGGGGAGTCCCGGATTCCGCGTGATCTCGGTCCAGTTGGTCCCGCCATCCGTGGATTTGTACAGCCCGCTTCCTGCGCCGCCCGACGACGCAGTGTATTCCTTCCTGAACGCCTGCCATAGAGCTGCGTAGATCACCTGCGGATTCTTGCGATCGATTTCAACATCGATGGCGCCGGTGCTGTCGTTGCGGAAGAGCACCCGCTTCCAAGTCACGCCGCCGTCGGTGCTCTTGAACACGCCGCGCTCGCTGTTCGGCACTGCATATTTGCCGAACACCGCAGCGAAGACCACGCTCGCATTGGTAGGATCGACGCGCACTTTGCATATCGCATCGGTGTTGTCGAATCCGACGTGGTTCCACGTTTTGCCAGCGTCGGTGGAGCGGTACATCCCATTGCCCGCCATGACGTCGCCGCGGATCTCGCATTCGCCGGTGCCGATGAGCACCTCGTTAGGATCAGTGTCCGACACGCCGACCGCGCCGATCGATGCGGTATTGATCTGACCGTCGGTGACGGGCGCCCACTCATCGCCGCCGTTCGTGGTCTTCCAGAGCCCGCCGCCGGTGGCTCCGAAATACGCCACTTTCGGCTGACCCTTGACCCCCGATACGGCGATCGAACGACCGCCGCGCGGCGGACCCAGATTTCGCCACTTGAAGCTGTGCAGCAGTGAGCTGTCCACGGGCGATGGAAGCGGCGAAGCCATTTGAGCGCCAACCGCACGCGGCGTCAGGCCGGAGGCGGACAGAACGAGGGCGCCAGGTATGAGCGCGGCGGCAAGAAATCGCGGGAGACGGGGCATCAGGTGCGGTCCTTTTTCGGTGGAAATCGTGTTCGAGGAGTTATGCGCTGTGCGGGCGGGATTGTCCAGTGATCGGCGGCCGCGATCGCTGAGTTCCGGAAAGCGGTTGGTTGCGAGCGATTGGACTAATGGTCGCGTGACTTGAATGCCCACACGCACAGCCCGCCAGCGACCACCGCCGCCAACCAGGAGAACCAGACGGGCACGGAAATGGGGCCAAGTTGCACAGGCCATTGCGCGAGCGCTCGAAATGCCTGGAGCAGTGCAACCAGGCCGAAGATGACACCAGAGACGAGCGTGTATTTGCGTTGCATTGGGCCACTCCCGATACGAATGAGTATGTGGTGCCTGAAGCCGAGGTCTGGGCGCAGGCGCTCACATAAAATGCGAGCGCAGCGAGCTACCGCAACCGTCACTCGGCTTCACGTCGACCGGGCGACGGTCGGGAAGGACGATCATTGGCGGCGAGCGATCCTTTGTCAGCTTCAGCGCCCGTCGGAAGGCCGTTAAAACAACTCAAACATCTCGGCGAGGGTACCGAATACCGCCGCGAGTGTGGAGGGCGTCAGGATCCCGAGGCGTTTTCGGAGGCGATCGCGGTCGACGGTGCGGAGCTGATCCAGGGCGACGCGCCCGTCCTTCCCGGCAAAGCGACACGACGGCCGGAAGGGATACTCGTGTCCGCCGGTAGTCATCGGGGCGACGATGGCGGTGCGCAAATGATGGTTCAGTTCGTCGGGGGAGACAATGAGGCAGGGGCGCGTCTTGCGGATCTCACTGCCGCGCGTCGGGTCAAGTTCCACGAGGTAGACTTCGCCCCGACTGGGCACACGAGCCGGTCGGACTACCGCCACTCCCACTCCGCGTCGAAAGCCGGCGAGGGCGTTTCGAGTAGCCCGTCTTCTCCGCGAGCATGCAGCTGAGCGGCGGCCGCAGCCCACCCGGCGCGGGCGACTTGCGTGGCAGCAATGACAATGCGGCCGTGCTCAGCATGGAGTTCCACTTCGCCGCTCAGGCCGGCTTGCTCGAGGAGTGGCTTCGGGATGCGAATTCCGTGAGAATTACCGATGGCAACGATGCGGGCTTTGATGGCAATGGTGCGGGGCATAGTAACTACAATGTAATTACCGTAAACTCTCCGGGCAAGAAGCGAGTTGGCTTTCCAATCCTGGCAACGGAAATATCAAATATCTGACCCCGTCTGCCGGGACAGTGACGTGATATTTCGCGCGGTTATGCGCACGAGGTTTGGAGTGCCTTCCTGAAGTCATAAAGGCTGCTCTTGGTTTACGCCATCCGAACGCCCCGGTAAATGGGCTGAGTCATCATAGTGTGCCAGCGAGCGGCTGTTTGAAAGACCGCAGCAGCAAGCCTGCCGGAATTCTTGCGTTGCCTCGGCGAAAAAGACATCTTCGTCCTCGTCCAACGCTGGGTCGCGCAACCACAGGAAAAGAAATTGATTCGCACCGCTCTCGCATCCGCTCTGTTGCTGTTGGCAGCATCTCCCCTTCTAGGCAACACAGGCGATCCCTATCCCCGTCAGACGGGCTTCCGGGTTGTCGACTACAGCTTCACAGTACTGCTCAGTGACGCCTCCAACGAACTGGGGATCACCGACACCGTGAACCTCGTCTTCACGGCCGCCGGCGTCACCGGTATGGATCTCGACCTCTGCCAGTTGCGCACCGAGGCTGAAGCCGCCAATTCGTCGAATCCCTGCCTGGTTCCGGCCGTTCGCACACGTCCCGGCCAGCCCGCGGCCGCGCCGGTCTCCAGCGTGGGGCGGGGGATGGTAGTCACCTCCGTCACCTCTGCTGCGGAGACACTGCACTACACTCAGGCTCATGACCGGCTGCATGTGGTTTTCCCCGCCGGATCCACGACGGGTGGTCACCTCACCTTCGCCGTCTCCTATCACGGGGTGCCCGCCAACGGCGTTCTGATCGCCAACAACAAATATGGTGATCGCTCGTTTGTCTCCAATCCGTGGCCCGACAAGACCCGCAACTGGCTCGCAGTCGTGGACCATCCGTATATGAAAGCGCCCAAGACAATTGCGGTCACGGCGCCGTCCAAATACCAGGTCATCTCCAACGGCACCAAAATCGAATCGACCGACCTGCCCAACGGTCTACGTCGTACCGTCTGGAAGGAATCGGTGCCCATCGCCACGTGGCAATACTCGTTGGCCGCCGCCCCGTACGCGGTGGATTATTACGGCACCTTCCACGGCATCCCGATGTCGGGATGGACCTATCCGCAGGAACAGGCTGTCAGCTCCAGGCTTTTCGGCGAATTCACGCAGCCAATCCTCGAGTTTTACATCGATCACATCGGTCCGTATTCCTACGAAAAGCTGGCACAGGTGGAAGCCAACGGCGTTGGTGGCGGCATGGAGCTCGCCTCCGACATTTTCTATGGATACCCAGCCACAGGTCCTCAGCGCCAACTGCTCGCTCACGAGATGGCGCACCAGTGGTTCGGCAACTCCGCTACGGAAGCTGATTGGGATGACGTGTGGCTCAGCGAAGGCTTCGCTACGTACTTCGCGCTCCTCTATCAAGAACACCAGGACGGTCGCGACGCCTTTATCGCGGGCGTGAAAAGCAGTGCCGCTTCGGCTCGTCGCTACGCTGAGGCTAATCCCAATTCGCCGCTGGTCCACAACAATCTGGCGGACGTCAGCAAGGTGATCGCCAACAACGCGCAGATCTATCAGGGCGGCGCCCAGGTTCTCCAAATGCTACGCGGCGTACTTGGCACCGACAATTTCTGGGACGGCATCCGCCTGTACTACGCCCGCTACCGCAACTCCAACGCATCCAGCCTCGACTTCCAGCACGCCATGGAGGATGCCTGCATAGCCGCAACCGACTGTCCCGCCTACGGGAAGGACCTCTCGTGGTTCTTTCCGGAGTGGTTGAACCGCGGCGGTGTGATGAAGGTCAACGGAAGCTGGCACTATGATGCGGCGAGCAAGCAGCTCGAGATAACGCTCGACCAGACACCCAACCAGGGCCAGCTCTACACCATACCCTTCCAGATCGGCATTGAAATGCCGCCTGCTCCAGCGCCCGTCCGCGGCGCCCGCCGCGACGACAGTCCCACTCCGCCCCCGCCCATTCTGTGGGTGCGCACTGCCCACAACACACTCTCCATCCCGTTAGCCAGCGCGCCCTCCGCCGTCACGCTCGACCCGGAAAGCTGGGTCACCATGGCCGACGCCACCTTCGTCGCCCGCTAAACTGGCGGGTACGCGGCGCGGATAACGGGAGACGCTTTAGTCGAGCAAGCACCGGGCTGGATCGCTGATAACAACGGCATCGCGCCGCATTCAGTCGTCGCATGCAACATTCGTCAGACCTCGCGCGCGCAAGTCGACAACGTCGCTCGTGCCGCCGGCATCGGAGGACATTCGCCGATGTCGCATGCGTAGGACGTCAAATATATCTCGACCCACGCAGCGCAACCCCTCACAAGACGGATGCGAACGCGGAACGGAGTATAACCAATCCGGTGTACGTACAGGTCATATTCGCCGGGGTTGAGCGAGGTCCGCCGAGCATAACCGCTTGTGTCGGTGACTAATGGCGGGATGCGCGAGTTTTCAAATCGCACCTGCGCTTCCGCAATCGGTTGAACGGGCATCCTCACATCGCGAACTACGATGTGTAGCGTGCTCATATTCGATGTGTCACTCCGCTGTCTCGGAATTCGCACAAATGTCGGCTGCGATATGGGCCGAACGGGTTGAACGGGCGTATGCGGCATGGGCTGGCATGCTGGCAAAATCGCAACCAAAAACAGCAGTACTCGCTTCATGGTGAATGGGGTTGTCGGTGCGACGCACTGGCTGGGAATATTCGGTCGGATCTTGCGCGACGCAAACTTTTGCGCGTTGGCGGTTTGCAAGGGGAGTATCGGGGTCAGATACCGTCTGGCCCCATTAAGCTGCATGCAGATTCCGCAGTATGCATTCCCGAGCTAACCGCGCGCGCAGCAGGAGTGAGATGGTAACACAGGCTGAGTCGGCGCGGACTTCAGACCTCCTTTAGTTGCTCCACGGATCGAAGGTCGCGACGCCGGTTGATCGTACGTCGGCAATGTTGCGAGTGGCGAACGTGAGGTTGTGGTGCAGCGCCGTCGCTGCCATCTGCGCGTCTATTG
>JBDTAZ010000260.1:0-11648 GCA_039924325.1 Gemmatimonadaceae bacterium | reverse complement strand
CCGCAATCACGAACATTGCGGTCGGCCTCAACTTCAATCAGGTACGCGCGGCCAACCAGACTCAGGCTGTCTGGTGGGGCCAGTGGGAAGTTGTTGACGGAAGCCAGCACTCAAACCCGTTCGGTGTATCGTAGTAATTCCGGCGGGAGCTAAACCATCCGCAACATGAGAGAGGCGTGCCGGTTTCGGCGCGCCTCTCTCATGCGTTCGGCCGCACTGCCTGGATCACAGCCGTGAGTCAAACCACAATGCCACGCTGAACTCAGAATCTGAGCATTGAGGTGCCGCCCTTAGCCAAGTATCTATAGACCATGTGCGGAATAACGGGATGTTGGTCAGGCGCTGAGACTGGCAGATCGCACGACGGCAACGTCGAACAGATGTGTCGCGCGATTGAGCACCGGGGACCGGATGACAGTGGTGTCTGGTCCGACTCCGCGTCTGGCGTTGCCCTGGGATTCCGCCGCCTCGCGATTATCGATGTCTCTCCCGCCGGACACCAGCCCATGCATTCGGCTTCCGGACGCTATGCCGCCGTCTTCAACGGCGAGATCTACAATTTTACGGCGATCCGCTCCCAACTCGGTCCGTCGGTCGCTTGGCGCGGACACTCCGATACCGAAGTACTTCTCGCCGCGATCGAGCGCTGGGGACTTCGTAACGCCGTCGAGCGATGCTCGGGGATGTTCGCCATCGTTCTGTGGGACAGACAACAAAAATTGCTGCACATGGTTCGAGACAGGCTCGGTGAAAAGCCGCTCTACTATGGCGTTTTCAACGACACGCTGCTCTTCGGTTCAGAGTTGAAAGCGCTACGTGCGCACCCTGCATGGCGCGGCACAATCGATCGGAGCTCACTGTCGCTATACTTGCGCCACAACTACGTCCCTGCTCCGTATTCGATCTACGAGAATGTTCGAAAGGTCGTCCCCAGTACTATCGCGACGTTCCGTTCTCCGTCCGAACTTCCGGAAATAACGGCCTACTGGTCCGTTCTTGAAGTCGCCGAGCGCGGCGTACGCAATCCCTTGGTGGATGGAGATGCAGACTCCGTCGCACAACTGGATTCGCTCATGCACCGAGTCATCGGTGACGAGATGGTTGCTGACGTTCCGCTCGGCGCCTTCCTGAGCGGCGGAGTCGATTCATCCGCGCTTGTCGCAGTCATGCAGGCGGAGAGCAGTCAGCCAATCCAGACATTCACCATTGGATTCGACGAAGCTGCACACAACGAAGCGCCACACGCAATGGCAGTCGCGAAGCATCTCGGGACGGATCACACGGAGCTGTATGTGACACCCAGCGATGCGATGAGTGTCATCCCGCGACTCCCAGACATATACGACGAGCCGTTCGCAGACTCCTCACAGATCCCCACGTTCCTCGTCGCGCAGTTGGCTCGCCAGCACGTAACGGTGAGTCTTTCCGGCGAGGGTGGCGATGAACTCTTCGCTGGCTACAATCGCTACTTCTGGGGCGATCGTCTCTGGCGGAAATTGCAGCACGTTCCCCGCGGCGCACGTGCGGCTGTCGGACGTGCGCTTCTAGGTGTATCGCCCGCGCGTTGGGATTCAGCATTCGAGATCACCGCACCACTTCTGCCAAAACGGTTTCGCACGGCCACGCCAGGCAGCAAGGTACACAAGGTCGCGTCGTTTATGGCCGAGGAATCACCGGATTCGCTGTACCGCGGTCTGATGACGCACTGGCGAGATCCAGAAGCAATGACCTCCGCAGCTGAACCGCAAACGGTTCTCACGAACGTCGCAGCGACGCCAACTTTCGAGGGCGTCGTCGATCGGATGCGCTACTTCGACATGGTCAGCGAGCTTCCTGACGACATTCTCGTCAAGGTCGATCGAGCTTCGATGGCTACAAGCCTCGAGTCACGAGCGCCATTCCTGCACCCCGATGTGGTGGAATTCGCGTGGCGCATTCCGCCTTCGCAGCAGATCCGGAATGGACAGGGCAAGTGGCTGCTCCGGCAGGTCCTATACAAATACGTACCGCGCGAGTTGATCGAACGCCCGAAGATGGGATTCGGCGTCCCGATCGCAGACTGGTTGCGCGGTCCGCTGCGCGAATGGGCCGATGCTCTCATCTCACCGGATCGCCTACGTCGGGAAGGTTATCTCGCGCCGGAGCCGATCCGAAGTGCGTGGGATGAACATCAAAGCGGTAACACTGACAACTCCCATCCCCTCTGGGGCGTCCTCATGTTCCAGGCGTGGCTGGAAGTTCAGTGATCGGGATGGGGAGCAGCGGTTGATCCGCGCGACTTCCTCTTTTTTGAATTGACATGCTCGTCCGCATCCGGCGGCTTGGGAGATTTGAGGTTAGCATCTGTCAAATTGTTGGACTCCAAGCTAATTGAATTTCGACGTCGGGCGAGCCGGATGAAGAGACGCATGATGAACCCCTCCACCAGATATCGGCGAAGTCGCGTCAGCAAATACCGATTGCTACTGAGGCACCACAGTCCGCCGACGAAAGACTAGCCGCTTGTCTTTCAGCGACAGCATTGGCGCCTCAAGCACTCGCCAGCTCACCCAGGCGACGGCAAGACTCCCCGCAAACAGCAACACCCCATAAACGCACCAAGCAGGTAACGTCGAGCCGTAGACCGACGCTATGTGAAATTTGGGAACCAGCAAATCCAGCACCATCATAAACGGATAGTGAACGACGTAAAGGCAGTAACTGTACTTGCCAAAAACCTTCAAGGTCCTGTTCTCGAACGGGCGCTTCCATCCTTTTCCGTCGCTCGCGGACACAACCAGCAGCATAAGCACTGCGCCCATTATAGCGAGGACCGAATACCCTACTGTTGCGATATAGGGATTTTGTACGCTGAATCCTGTGGGCGCCAGCCGTGCCAGCAACACGATCGCGATTGCGGCCGCCGAGCCGGCACCAAGAGCATACCGTCGACCGAGCTCCATCAATCCCGGTGTTCGTACAGCGAGCGCCACGATCGCGCCCGCCGCTAGTATGTCCATCCGAGCAACTGACAACACATATGCGGCGACCAGCCCGTCATGAACGTAGTAAACGAGCGCGATTCGGCACACGAGCGCGGCGATCGACATGCCGATGGAGACACGCCAGAGAGCCCGCCGTGAGACTGTGAGCACGACGAAAGGCCACGCGATGTAGAACTGCTCCTCCACCGAAAGAGACCAGAAATGCGCCGTATTGAGGGGCGTCGCGACGCCTCCTTTAATCACCTCCAGCACGTTCACGCCGTAGAGCCAGTACCACGCTTGATAATGTCCGAGCGAATCGATTGCAGGGTCATGGGCGAAGTATCCGGTGTGGGGGAGCACGAAAAAGAAGAACGCGCACGCGGCGTAGTAAAGCGGAAATATCCTAAGCGCGCGTCGCTTCCAGAAACGTGGGAATGCCCCCGGTGAACCCTTGGCGTCGAGCAGAATTCCAGTTATCAGGAAGCCGGAAAGTACAAAAAATAAATCGACGCCAACCCAACCTACGCTCGCGATCATGTGAACAGATCGATCGACGAAAGGTGCATCGGGACGCGTGCCCATAGAGAGGAGCGACATGTGCCGAAACATCACCAGGATGATAGCCAGCCCGCGTACACCATCGAGCGCCGGGACGTGCCTGAATTTCGTCACAAGACGTCGCAACCCGAAGTAGTTGCCGCCCGCACTGCCCAGGCGCTACGCGGTCGCGAAACCTCGCCCAGGCAGCCCGCAGTCCGACCCTTCTCGCTTTCTAACCACTGGATTGGGAAGAGTCTATATGCCATGTGTGAACTGATTGCATCCTGAGAACCCGTCGGAACCACAGGTGCCGACGCCGAAACCGTGTACTGCACGATGAGGCGTGGCAGCCAGGACGAACGTCGCGTATGAACCGACGCCGCGTCCGCAGCCGCACTCTACTCCCGGCGCCTCGCCATAATCGACGTCTCTGCTAGCGGCGACTAACCGACGACGATCGCTGCGGCCAGCCGTTATCACGGCACGCTGACCGGTAGAATATACGGTTTCCTCGACGCTAAAAAGGAGCTCGACGAGCAAGCCCATGCGCGCAGCCACCCCTACTTCAAGATCCTCCTCACCGTGCTCGTTCCAGACGTGGCTCGAAGCTCAATCAAGCCGGGATCCCCGCTTTCGCAAGGATCCCGGCTTCGCCAGCGAGCACCACACCAACAACCCGTTCAGCGTCTCCGACGCGTACGCACCATCGGCACCAAGCCAAACAGGCCCGTGCCCAATAATGCGAGAGACGAAGGTTCCGGAGTAGTCGTGAGAAACTCCTGCTTGGTCAGGTTATCCGCCGTTACGCCGTCGCCAACCCGCGTATCCGTGAGAATCCGGTAATCGGCGTAGTCGAAGTTGGATGTCGCGTAGTTCGTCTGCGCAAACGTCACCCAGTACTGTGAGGCCGCGTTGTTGATCAAGGGATCACTGACGCTAGCAGTCAGTGTCCAGATCGCATGCTGGATGTTGACGATATCCGCGTTCGATTTGCCGGCATACTGCCCAGTGAGGAAAGCCGCCTGACTGTACAGCTCCAACCCGCCGACATTTCCCGCCATGCGCGTGTTGCTCAGATCGCCAGTGAGCGCTGTCTCGTTCACTGCCCACACATCGCCGTTGCTGACCTCGTGGAAAAAATCCACGCAGTTTACGGTGATCGGAGTGCCGTCGAGGTTGGCGTTGTAGTTCCCAACGTAGTAGCGACCGTCGTCGACCGTGCCACCATTGACGAATTTGAGGGTCCCGGTTTGAGCGGAAAGGACCGGGGCAGCAGCTAGGAGTGCGACCGCAAGGAGGGCAAGCTTCTTCATTCTTAAAGATCCTTCGCAGAAAGTGGGAGACGGGAGCAAACACGGGACTCGACGGCTTCTAGAGCAATGCGCGCGCCAGTGGATTTCCGTCAGTGCGCTCTTCAGACGGCTCAGTTTGGCGCAGACAGAGGAGCGATGACGATCTGAGCTAACTCCCGACGGGCCAACCACTTACGATGGTCGACGTAACACCGGGCCGGATTCGTCCACGACTCGGCTCGCGAATGCGTGGTGCCGTGCGGTACCGTAGGATCGCAACGAGTTGTGGCGACCGACCCACACGTCAGGCGCCAGGTGGGGCGGGCAGAGAACTGTTAAGAGGTTCGATAATCGTCTCGGCAAGCCGAGCCGCAAGCGAATCCGGAGAGAGTCTCGTTGAGCCGACTGGAGTCGAATCTCCGTTGACGAGCGGAACAATGATCCGGACTAGCGCCTCTTCATCCCGGTGGGTGAAGAGTGCGTCCCTCATCGCATTGAGCTTGAGGTCTCCCTGCCCCGCCGTGAGTCTTCCACGTCCCTGAAACCAGTAATACACCAGGATCCGGTTCTTCCCATTCTGAAGGATGAACCGATTGACAGCGACCGGCTTGTTCGCGACGGGAATAGTTACGACTTGTTCGCCAATCGGAGTCCAACCGGAGCCTGGCAGGCACAGCGTCGGCGAGTGCATGCGCTTGTCTCCCTGTTGAGTAGCGTGATAGCCGATGTAGAGACTTATCCCCTCATCGGCGTTCAGCATGTAGACTCGGTTGATGTAATCCGATACGCCAGACTTGGCGACTTCATCGTCGCCAATCGCAATCTTCGTAGGCGTCGCACCGAGAAACGTCGCGGGGATCGCATTTACTAGGGGAGCTCGTAGCGGCGTCGGAGTCGGCGTGCCGACGAGAAGCGTTACAGCCGTTCCCGCGGCCAATGCGGTAGCGGGGAGAAACTTCGCAACGACGTCAAGCATGCTGATGTTCTCCAATGCGGCGTTCGACAATGAGGAAAGTCCAAGTGAGCAGCGCAAGTATCGAGAGGGAGATCAGGAACAACAGATAGCCTTCCGTGATGTGCATGAAACCTTCACCAAGCTTGGGATCGACAAAGTAGACCAAAAAGCCAGTCATGAAAATTCGGAAACCGTTGACGACGATCGCCAACGCAACAGCAAGGGCGACCATCAGTATGCGACTGACCGGATACTTCAGAAACAGCGCGCCCACCAGGATTGCCATGCTAAGAAGCGCGGTCAGCGAGCGCAATCCACTGCACGCTTCACTCACGAATAGAGTATGACCGGGCAAGCGGATTATGTTGCCCGAAAGAAGTACAGGAATGTGCCGCCATGAGAGCATCGCAGCACCCATTTTGGCGGCTACCCCCTGCAAGGGCAGCGTCATCGACGCGATAATCGACTCAGGAAGTGGGATGGTAAGTGCCATCAGCAAGAAGGGGAGCCACCATGCGAAGACTTGCTTCCATCCCGCAAACCAGAGGGTCATACCTAGAAGGCCCAGTAGAAACGCGGCTCGCGGTATCGTCTCCACTCCGGCCACGCGACCGAACAGGTTCGCGAACACGGCGAGGACAACGAATGTCGCGCCCAGCCACTGGCTTCGCTGGGCGCCTTCGACAGCACCGGTGCGGTATGCCAACCAGACAGCTACCGGTGCAATGAGAATCCCGTGCGCCGCGTCTGGCAGGCTGAGCCACGCCCTGACCAATCCGACAATCACCGGCGCAAAACAGGCCAGAAAGAGTCCGACCGTCAGCCATCCGATCGCTGTTCCCTTCAGCGGGATGCCGGCAAATAGTACGCGATGTTCAGTAGTCACAGGTTTTTCATCAGACGCGACCAGTCGATATTATTTGTTGTGCAACCCTATATTGGGGCTGTACGTTCGCTCGAAATTCAACCAATCCCCCGCATGGCAACCAACAAACCCATGGCACGTGCCGGATACCTGCTGGCGGCGCTGCTGGTCATAGGCCCTCTTTTCGACGGAACAACCCAGCTGCTCCCCATTCGGGCGGGAGACGAGCGGTGGCGTTTTGGCGCAGTGGGGTCGCTCAGCAACTTGCTGCTGCTGCCCCTGCTCGGCCTCCTGCTCGCAGTCGCCGTATCCGAATTTACTGACGCACGACGGACCAAACGGGTACTGGGCGCGATCTGCGCCATCCTCGCATTTTGCCTCGCGGCGCTCTCGGTTGGATTCATACTGGATTATTTCCAGGTCCGGACCGCCATAACGCCGCGGCTGCAGCACGCGACAGCAGTTGCAACGTCGATAGTGCTGGTAAAAAACGTGCTAACAATCGTGACGCTGTTCTTGTTGACCCGTGCTGGGTATATCGGTCCGAAGGCAGCGTTACTACGAAGCGGACCGCGGCTCAAGGAGTCTGCAGCAGCTTCGCTGCTTCCTCTTGGCGGTTCTGCGCGAGCTGAGTGAACAGGTGGTTCGGGGCTCTGTCCAGCGCCCCGAACCCGTGCAACTCGCGCACAAGATACAGCGGTCTTTGCTTGACCTCGTCGTAGATCCGTCCGACATACTCGCCTACGACGCCTAGAACGGTCAACTGCACGCCGCCAATGAAGGACATCAGCACTGTGATCGAGGCCCATCCAGAGATCGCGTACATCCCGGAAACCTTGATCACTATCGCGCCGATTCCTGCGACGAACGAGAAAATCGACACTAGGAATCCGAGCTGAAGGACCATGCGCAATGGCGCCGTCGAAAAGCTGATAATTCCATCGAATGCGAGCCGCACCAGCTTGGATAGTGGCCACTTGGTGGTGCCGGCGAATCTTCCCGGCCGGACGTATGACACACCAATCTGCTTGAATCCGATCCACCCGAACATTCCGCGCACGTAACGATTTCGCTCGCGCATGGAGCGGAACGCATCAAGCGCTCTCTGATCGATTAATCGAAAATCGCCTACGTCCAGCGGGACGTCGACATCGCTGATTCGCCGCAGCGTCCTGTAGAACAGCCGCGAAGACTGCCGCTTGAACCATGTCTCGTTGATCCTCCGATCCCGCTTGGCGTAAACCATGTCGTAGCCTTCGCGCCAGCGCGCCGCCATTTCTACCACGAGCTCGGGCGGATCCTGCAGATCGGCGTCGAGCAACACCACGGCCGCCCCAGTGGCCAGGTCTAGCCCGGCGCTGACGGCGACCTCCTTGCCGAAGTTTCTCGAGAAATGCACCGCCTTGAAGCGCGGATCGAGGGCGTTCAACTCGAGCATGAGCGGATAACTATTGTCGCGGCTACCATCGTCCACGAGGACGACCTCCGCGGGGCCGTCCAGCTGATCCATCACAACCGTCAATCGCCGGTGCAACTCCGGAAGGACTTCTTCCTCATTGTAGACCGGGATAACGAAGGAATACGTAGGTGGCTGGGCGCTCTCCAACTTTGCGGTCATGCTCCGACAGTGCAGCGCCATAGATCGACGCGGTATATACGATAATCCAGGCGCGGTCGCTGGTATTCTCCGTTCTGTCGGCAATTCTGCCGCAACCACTGCGCCATCCCCCCAGTATCGTCACCTACAATGCCGTAACGCTTGACAGAGACAATAGCCCATAAATCCTGATAACGCTGGAGCGCGGAGTCCAACCCCGCCGCGGTGGTCGGTATCTCTCGGCTCTTTAGACCAGGATCGTAAGCGCGTTGAATAACGATCGGCCACGCCAGAACCTCGATCTCGGGCGCAGTCTGGTTTATCTGGCTCAGAGCCGGTCGATAATCGAATCGGGTCCCATCGGACAGATGTGAAACCGTGGATGGCAGAATACCGATGACAAGGATCCAGGCAACCGCGTTGACCCCGATGGGTCGCGACCCGATTGCCAGGTTCTCCCGCAGCCAAGCCACTGGAAATGCCGCGGCAGCTAGCACCAGGGGTAGAGCTGCAATTCCGTAGTCCGCGTAGATGGCCGTGTCGAAGGATAGCGCAAACAAGGCGATGAGCGTGCACACGCAGCCAAAGACCGCCATCCATCCAAACCGCCGCTCATTACCACGCTCCGATCGGATCAGGAGCACGACACCGGCAACGAATGAGGTGGCCACGAGCAGAGTCATCCAGTCTACCATCGCGGGCACCAGCCTGAGCGTCGCAACAAGGCCGCGATCGCCGCCGTTGGCCACATCCGCGCTGTGGTGTAGCGCCCGTATCAAAGCGACAACCAGAATCGACAGTGCAAGGTAGGGCCCCCAGAGCCACATCCACGCCGCGCGTGAAGGCCAGCGAAACCGTACACTTCCGTCGGGACCAAAGATGCTTACGGCAAGCGCCACACCCACGACGGGAAACACAAAGCTCGGATGGGTCCAGGTGCCCAGCAACAGCGGTATCAGGACCACGAGGAACCGGCGCGGTGTATCCGCATCAAGCGCCTTGGGCAGTTGCCAGTAAACCAACGCTGCCAGGAGGTAAACCAGCGAGTAATATCGTCCAAACCCGGAGGCGTACAGATGCCATGGTGACACCGCGACGAGAACGAGTGCCAGGAAGCCAGCAGCCGCGCCTGCAAGTTCTCTCGCCAGGCGCCACGTGACCCATACGCCGGCGACCCCGAATAGCAGTGGAAGCAGCCTCAGAAAAGGTGCGGCAGGCGCAGTCGTCAGGCTCAGGAACGGATGTTCCAGTAGAAAGAAAACGGGCCTGGCCTGAATGCCCGGCAGGAGCCTGGTATGGAAAAGGTTGGTCGCTTCGTCAATGCTGTAGAGTTCGTCCTGCTCGAACGGAAAGCGGAAGACCTCATACACACGGAGCAGCACCGCGACGATCATGACCGCCGCTACCGCAACTCTTTCTCGCTTCAAGGTTTAAGCTTCTCCTGTACCCGGTGAAAGGCAAAATTTAACGCCGATTCGCGGCTTGCATTTTACTTGCACAGTGATCGGTTGATCCTTCCGATACTTGAATATTTAGATAGATGCAAACTCATACCGCTTCCGCGCATCACAATCCAGCATCGAGACGACGCTCCAAGCCCGATCTGCTGATGTACGTCACAGTGGCATTCCTGTGGGTATCCGTCTGGCGATTCCAGGACTTGTGGCCGATCATCGGTAAACTACAATTGCCGATACTACTCGAGTTCTCGCTCGCAGTCATGCTCGCGATCAGTCTTACGAGCTCGAGAAACCCCAAGTGGCTCAAGTCCCGCGTCTTCGCGATCCCGTTTCTGCTCCTTGCGTTGATGATCGTCGGTCTCCCCGTGAGCCTCTTGCGAGGATACAGTCTGATTTTCGTCACGAAGGTGTATATGCCCATTCTGCTGCTAATGACGGGAGTCGCCGTCAGTATACGGAGTTCAGAGGACGCCAATTGGATTGCACTTGCCCATCTCGTGGGCGCGGACATCTACTCACTTTACACCTACCTCTTCGTCGCGATCGGATCGGACGGGCGACTCAGCGGCGGGGCTCACTATGACGCGAACGATCTGGGCGTGATGATCGTCGCAACGCTCCCGCTCGCGATCTACTTTCTAAGACCGGGCGTTTCGAGCGCAAAGAGGCTCTTTGCCCTCGCGTCGCTCGCGCTATTTATTGAGCTGATAATCAAGAGCGGATCGCGGGGCGGATTCATAGCGCTGATCTGTGTCGCGATATACATAGTCGTCGCGTTTCGGGCAATCCCGGCCCGAGTCCGGATCGGCTCGGTCGCCGCCGCGGCTTTGATCATGACCGTATTCGGCTCGGCAGCATACTGGGCGATGATGAAAACGCTGACGAGCCCGAAGGACGATTACAACATGACTTCGCCAGTTGGACGGAAGGCGATCTGGAAGCGGGGTATTGGCTACATGCTGACGAATCCAGTCGTCGGCACGGGCGCGAACACGTTCGAGGCGGCCGAGGGAACACTTTCGGCGATTTCACGACAGTACGCAGCGGAGAATCGCGGTCTCAAGTGGTCGACTGCCCATAACTCGTTTGTGTTGGTTGGCGCTGAGTTGGGCGTTACCGGCTTAATGCTGTTCCTAACCATGATTGGTACGGCAGTCAAGCATCTTGCACAAATCAAGGACGGCCCGGAGGGCGACCCGGATGTGACGCCCGAGGATGCAGCGTTCGCGCAGACTCTCATAGGCTCTCTTATCGGGTTCTGCGTCGCAGGTTTCTTCGTCTCGGCTGCGTACTTTGCATTTCCATATGTCCTGATCGGTCTAGTCGTCGCCGAAGATGGGATACTTGCACGACGACGCGCCGCCCGGAAAACTTTAGTAGCCGTCGCAAATACCGCTCCGGTAACGCAGATCCGCAGCGTAAAGAAAATCCCACGTACCCATTGGTTACCCGCCGGGTGATGTCGGCTCGGCACGGCGTCAAGCACGTCGTCGAGACAGCCCTCGTGCTCGGCGGCGGCGCTTCATTCTCGCGTCGCGCACGTAAAGGGGATGTGTTGGTGCTGGCATACCATAACGTCGTTCCGAAGGGGCTTGACGTCCACGGCGATCTGTCCCTGCATTTGCATCAATCCGATTTCGCCGCACAGCTCGACGCACTGATACGGACGCACGACGTCGTGCCGTTGAACGATGCGTTGACACCGCAGGAGGCTACGGCCCAGCCCAGTGCGCGCCCGCGAGTCGCCATCACTTTCGACGACGCTTATTCCGGAGCCGTGACTGCCGGGGTCGCCGAGCTCCGCGCGCGACGGTTACCCGCGACAATCTTCGTGACACCATCGTTTCTCGACGGAAAGACGTTCTGGTGGGACATCCTCTCGCAGGCGGACTCCGGACTCGATGACGCGTTCCGTGCAAGAGCGCTGACAGATGCGCATGGATTGAACGGTCAAGTCCTGGAACTGGCCCGCG
>JBDTAZ010000259.1:0-7234 GCA_039924325.1 Gemmatimonadaceae bacterium | reverse complement strand
TCGACTGCCGTATGTCGTCGGCGTCGATCGCTATTTCCCCAAGGCAGTCGCACGGCTGCACCCAAAGTACCAGACGCCGCACGTCGCGCTGTTGACGCAAGCGACGATCGTGACACTCATCCTATGGACTGCACTGTCTAGTTCAACCATCCATGAGACATACCTGATTCTCGTCGACATGACGGTGATCCTCACGTTTGTGCCGCTGCTCTACATCTTTGCGGCACTACCCGTGTTGCGCCGCCGCGCCGCAGGTGACGACGCGGGTGTCGTGCTGGTTCCCGGCGGTATGCTCGGTTGCTGGTTGGCTTCGATACTTGGTTTCTGCACAACATTGCTCGCCATTGGGTTCGCGATGGTGCCTCCGGAGAACACCGCCAATCCGGTACTCTTCTTTCTGAAAGTAGGCGGCGGATGCTTGCTCCTTGTCGGCATCGGCCTGGCATTCTACATGCGCGGGCGGAAGATGCAGGGCGTGCACGCGGCATAAAGCGTATCTTGCTGCATCCGGCATTCTCACACCAACAGCCAACCGGACACCATGACGACTAGACTCAAGCTTTGCGCACTAGCAGCCGTGGCATCAACAGCGATCTCGGCGCTCCCCGCTACCGCCAGATCGCAACAAGCTTCTCTCACACCGTACCAGTCGCTCGGCCGAGACTTGTTGCGCGATATGGTGGAGACCAACACCGAGTATTCGATCGGCAGCACGACCAAACTTGCCGTGTCGCTTGCAGCGCGATTTCGTGCCGCGGGGTTTCCTGCCGGGGATGTGCAGATAGTTGGCCCTGACACGGGAGCCGGCGCGAAGAACAAGAATCTCATCGTCCGTTACCGCGGAAGCGGCAAACGCGATCCGATTCTGCTCATCGGCCATATGGACGTCGTCGAGGCCAAACCGTCGGACTGGGTACTCGATCCGTTCAAGCTGACAGAGCGCGACGGCCACTTCTACGGTCGCGGTACGCTCGACATGAAGAGTGGTGACGCGGCCTGGGTTGCAGCACTCCTACGCATGAAACAGGAGCACGTGGTACCGGCGGGCGACATCATCCTTGCGCTAACCGCGGGTGAGGAAGGCGGCGGCGGATACAATGGCATTGAATGGCTGCTCGCCAACAACCGCGACATGATCAAGGCGACGTACGCTCTCAACGCCGACGCTGGCGGTGGCGAACTACGCGATGGCAAACCCATTTCGATGAGTGTGCAGGTAGCAGAAAAAGTATTTCATTCGCTGCATCTCACGACGCACAACGTCGGCGGCCACAGTTCGCTCCCTGAGAAGGATAACGCCATCTACCAGCTCGCCGCCGCCCTTGGTCGCGTTGCCGGCTACGCGTTTCCGTTCGAGACCAACGCCGTCACGCGCGCATATTTTTCGCGCAATGCCGAGCTCATGCCGGCGGATGTCGGTGCGGAGATGCGCGCTGTGAGTACGACGACGACTCCAGATCACGTCGCCGCCGAACGACTTGCCGCGCGCTCGAGTTTCTACAACGCGCAGCTGCGCACGACATGCGTTGCGACGCTTATTCAGGGCGGGCATGCGGCCAACGCCCTTCCGCAGAGCGCGCAAGCGACCGTGAACTGTCGCATGATGCCCGGCACCGATGCTGTCGATGTGGAGCGTACAATACGCCGCGTCGTAGCTGACACCGGCGTTCAGGTGACTCCAGCGGATAAAGCAATTCCAAGCCCGCCATCACCCCTGCCGACCGCGTTCGAGAAAACTATCGAACGCGTCACAGCATCTGTATGGTCGCCAATGCCGATCATACCGGACATGGAGACCGGAGCAACCGACGGGCTTTATCTGCGCAACTCAGGAATGCCGGTGTATGGCTTGAACGGGCTGTTCGCGGACCCCAACAAGCCGGAAGACAACCGTGCGCATGGATTGAACGAGCGCATCGGCGTGAAGGAGTATTACGACCAGCTCGAGTTCACGTACCGGTTGCTCGAGGAGCTGTAGGGCAGCGAACGACGTCGCTGGTATCGGAGAGGGGCGAGGTGATTGAGCGCAACCCGCTCCGCTTCACTTACGCCTTCAGCGTGTAGCGAACGTACACGGTTCCGTTCTCGAAACGCCACTCATCAAGCAACGCCAGCTGTGGTATGGCATAGTGCGCTGCCTGAAACCTAACGGCCCCGCCCCAGGGCCACGGCCGGCGGTATGCGCGAGGCACGCAATGCCGGAATGAATGACGCCGCAATGGCGCAGACGAGTAGTACCGCCAACGCGACCGCCATGGAGACCGGGTCGGTTGCGGGGACTCCATGCAGCTGCGAACCGAGCGCGCGAGCAGCAATTAGCGCCAGCGGAACCCCCGCCGCGATCCCGAACGCAACCAGCCTGAGTCCGTCACGGAGTACAAGACCGAGCAAGTCTCGCTGCTGCGCGCCGAGCGCGGAGCGTAAACCGATTTCGGATGTCCGCATTGCAACAGAACACGACATGACACCGTACAGGCCAACGGCCGCTAACAGGAGCGCCGCAAAGCCGAAGCCGATGGCAAGTACGACAACGAGCCGCTGCTCACTGATGGAGTCGTGCATGCGCTGCGACAGCGGAGCCACCCCAACGAGCGGCAGGTTGGCGTCGACCGATGCAATGGCCGCCTTGACACTCTTCGAAAGCAGCGACGGATCGCCGGTCGTTCGAATTTCGAGCGTCAGCGCCGGCTGATCTGCCGCGTCAAGCTGTTGCGCGTATGGTGCGTAGGCCCTGCGTCGCTGTGGACCGGTAAGTGAATGGTCGCGGACGTCCGACGCGACGCCAACGATCGTCGTAGGAACGCCTGGCTCAAAGTAGAACACCTTGCCGACTGCACTCTGGCCCTTGAAGTAGAAGCGCTCCATCGTCTCGTTCACAACCGCGACGCTTGGCGCATGTGCATCGTCGTTCGAGCCGATATCCCGGCCGCGAAGCAAGCGGCCTCCGATGCCGCGAACGTAACCCGGACCAACAAGGTCGTAACGCAGCGTGCTGTCCTCGTGACTTTGCCCGGCGAAACCCGGCACGGTAACGAGCGCGTTCGAGTCGTTTGCGCGAAACAGGCCATTTTGCGAGTAGGTTACTGCCTGCACTCCCGGCAGATTCGCAATTCGCGTACTGATGTCTCTCGCGAGTGCGAAAAATCTATCTCCCTTCACACCTCGTTGTGCAACATCGACGTCGACGGTGAGAATATGATCGCGATCGAGGCCCGGATCACCGTTATCGACATTTCGCAAACTGCGCGTAAGCAGCGCGGTACCCATTAGTAGAACGAGCGAGAGCGCGACTTGCATCGGGACCAATACTCGACCAATCGGTATGCGCCCGCCTCGACCTGAACTTACAAGTGTTCGACCCGCTGACTGAATCGGTGCCGCCAGATTCACGCCCGAAGCACGCAGTGCTGGTGCCAGACCGAATCCCAGCATCGCAAGAATCGCGACTGCCACCGTGAACGCGAGAACCTTCAAGTCGATGGTGGCTGATGCGATACCTGAACCGTCGGTTGCCGATGCTACAAGTGCCTGGCCGCCCCACCATGCGAAACCAAGTCCTGCGACCGCACCCAGAATGGCGACAATCGCGCTCTCGGTCATCAGCTGTCGAACGATACGCGTTCGATGCGCGCCGAGCGCCAGCCGCAGACTCATTTCCGGTGCGCGCTTCACAGCCCTGGCAAGAAGCAGATTGGCGATGTTGGTACAGACGATCAATAGCAGCAGTGCCACACCTACCTGAAGTGTCAGCAGCGCGGCGTGGAACGTGTGCCGCACCGCGGAAAAGCCGGATGCTCCCGATGTAACGCTGATTGGCTCGTGACGAAATTGCTCAGCTTCCCCAGGGGATTGGGAATTTGCGACCAGCGACGTCCGCATGAGAGAGGTGAATTCAGTCCGAGCCCGCGCAAGCGTTACGCCTGGTGCAAGACGCCCCAGCAACAGGAGCCAGGACGTACCGCGATCGTCGATGAGACCATCGTGCGGCTGAATGACCGTTTTCATGTTGATCGGCAGCCAGATGTCGGTTGACAGCTCGGAGATGTCACCTGTGAAACCCGGTCGCGCGACGCCGACGACGGTGAGGCGCGCGCCATCGAAGTCGATATCGCTTCCTACGATATTTGCTGCGCCGCCAAAGCGGCGGCGCCAATACGCGTCGCTGATGACGACAGCCGGCGACGATCCCGGCGGTCCGTCCTCGCCATCACCGAATACACGACCACGTTCAGCGGTGACGCCGAGAACGTTGAAGTAGTTGCCGGATACATAGCGTCCAGTGGGATGCTCGAACTCGTTTTTGGCCCCTATCCTGACGTAGAGCTGGCCTGCGGTTCCGCTCGCAGCCAGGCCGGCAACAATGTGATGGCTGTTGGCACGTAAATCCTTGTAGAGTGGAAGCGAAAGGACACGTGCCATTTGGCCGCCACGCATGTCACCGTTGACGGCGGCCGGATCTCCGATCTCGACCAGCCTGTCAGCGTTCGGCACTGGAAGGGTCCGCAGAAGTACTGTGTCGACGACCGTGAAGATCGCGGTGTTGGCGCCGATGCCGAGAGCCAGTGTGAGTATCGCGACCACGGCGAATACGGGTTCCTTGACCAGCTGCCGCACGCCGAAGCGGAGATCATTGCGTACGTCCATGAGTAGTTCGTGAAGCCGCATGCGTTTCTCTCGGTGTGTGGCAGAGTGGTACAGCCGATCGCGTACCTGCTGCAGGGTCTCGCCACCGCCGAGGCGGAGCAACGCCTCGGCTGTCGCTTCGGGCGGAGTCATGCCTCGCGCTGTGAGACTTTCGATGCGCGCGTCGAGGAAGCTCGCGAGTTCATCGTCGGCGTCGGCGCGGGCGTTGGCATCGCTGGCGAGCGGAAGTCGAAACAGGCGGCGAACGCCAGCTCGAATACCACGGTCTGGCATCTGCACTTTATGCGTCCGCGGTGCGGCGGGAGAGGATCGTCGTGAGAGCGTCAACGTAGTCGGTGAGGCGCTCCGTTTCGGCCCTTAGATGTGCGCGACCTGCGGGTGTCGGCTTGTAGTAGCGCGCGCGCCGTCCGTTGTCGGTGATTCCCCATTCGGCGACGAGTAGTTGCCGCTCTTCGAGCCGGTGCAACGCCTGCATGAGCGCCGCGTCCTCGACGCTAAGCCGTCCGCCAGATCGGTCCTCGAGCCAGGTGGTGATCTCGAAGGCGTGCATGGGAGTCCAGGACAGGGTTTTAAGAACCAGGACGTCGAGTGTGCCTTTCAGGATTGCCAATTTTTGCGCTTTGGGGTAGAGTCTACCCCAACAGTCTATCCCGAGATTTCGGAATCCGCAAGCGTGATTCGGTTGCGAGGACCATATACGGACTTGAGCCTGAAAGCCGGCATGGCGGCTGTTCACTGTCTCGGGCGAGCTCAATCCGCATGAGTCGCGCATTCGAGGCGCGATGTCCGCTCCATCTCTCTGGGGTATTTCCCTACAATGATTCCGGCATTCGCTGACAGATTCGAGCGTGCAGGAGCTGCAGATTACAGAATCGAATCTGTGGAGGATTCCAATGCTCGGTTTCCAGGAGATCGCGGAACGCGAAGCGAGTGTCGGCCCCGAATCGGCGGCCTTCGCCGCTCGGAACATGGGAGCGATTACGTGAGCATTTTGGGTACCTTGTCGGGTGATCTGTCCTCGAGTATTGATCCGGCAACGTTCAGACTAGGCTCGCGATTCGGCCTGCTCGTCGCACTCACCGACGACCAGCGTGCGCCTGCCGCGTCCGACGTAGCCCAGGCGTTGGTGCACCACAAGAACGCTACACCGAACGTGGTTTACGTCATCGAGATCGGCGTATCGATACCCGAGGCAGCGATGGTTGCAGTCACGCTGGAAGCGGCATTACGCGAGCCTCAGACGCGCGTGGTACAGGAAGCGAAGATGCGAGAGGTACTGGGCCTTGACGTTGGCGAAAGAGCTGCGTGGCCGTTCAGTATCGAAGTTGGCGATGTTGCTGCTATCGTTGCAGCCGACGCCGTGAGCCTTGGCGCCGATTTGATCGTGATGGGATTGAATCGTCACGCCGCATTGGGGCGTGCGATGGGGCGCGACACGGCTCGTCAAGTGATGGCGCGAAGCACCATTCCCGTGCTTGGAGTGCGTGACTCACTATCGGGTCTTCCGAAACGGATCGTCGTCGCAATGGACTTCAGCTCGGCAAGCAAACGTGCCGCGATGATGGCCCGCCGGCTGGTTGCCGACGGTGGCGAGATACACATGATATTCGTTGAGACCAAGGTGCCGGGATCCGCATCGGAGTCATTGGAAGTCCAACGCCGCATCCGGAGCGAAGGAATTCGTGCAGTGTTCGCCCAACTCTGCGACGAACTGACAGGCGATGGGGGAGTTGTCCTCTCCAGTGCTGTAGTCGCGAGCGCGGATACTTCGGGTGAACTACTGCGCTTCTGCGAGAAAGTGAAACCGGATGTCATCGCACTTGGCAGCCAGCGGCGCCGCCTTCTCGGTCGTATCGGGATGGGCAGCACCGCCGGAGCGATAGCAAACGATGGCAGATGGTCAGTGCTTGTGGCGCCTCCGACGCCAGAAGACGAGACGTAGGCAGCAAAAGCGTTGGGATCCGCTGCTGCGTGGACAATCAGTGCTTGTCGCCGCCCACGAGGCGCGCGCGGGGGATCACACAGTCGACCGCGCGTATGACTCAAGCGCGCCGCACTTGGGGCACCGCATAGTGGTGACGGGAATTCGCTCCTGCTTATTGACCTTGAGACCGGTCCAGAAACTGGTCTCCGGCGCGCCAGGCGCCCACTGCTCCTGAACGTTTCCGCCGTACGTCGCATCTGCCGTGAAGCCCGGCTCCATCGTCGTTTGACAGCGAAGGCAGTTGATCCTCTGTTCCATAAGATATTTTCCTGTTGAATTGTCGGTCTCGCACTGGCCGCCAATCGCGCCCAGTCGTTTACTGAATGTCAGGGCGCGAGGATACTGGATCCGCAACCTGTACACGTCCCGGTAGCGATGATCAGTTCAACGCGCGCCAAATCGGCTGGCCGGACGAAGCCATTTAGAAGAAAGCCGCCGCGTTCCGGGCATTGAAGTCGGTGACTCGCTAGCCCTATCTGGGGTTACTGTGATAACTTGGCACCGATCCTCAGCTTGAGGAAGCGGGGAAACCAAGGAGCACTTGTCATGCGGCTGATAATGGCAGTGGCAGCACTCACGCTCGGCGGAACGAACGCGAAGCCGCAG
>JBDTAZ010000258.1:0-11832 GCA_039924325.1 Gemmatimonadaceae bacterium | reverse complement strand
GATTCGTAAATCATCGGCCCCCCACGCGATCTCACCCGAAGCGCCAGCCGAGCAGATTCCACTGATTGAAGAAGAGGCATACGCAGATTGCGGCGAGCGTGACCAGCGTGAAGTGCACGCGCCATCCGGCGCCCCAGTAACCGCGGAGCCACGCCTGTATCGCCGTGACGATCATCCATATCGTGAGCAACACGAAGATGATCGGCATTACGAGGGCGACCTTCAGCGACGTTGGAATGCCCGAGCCGAGTGACGAGGCCGCTGCCGTGACAACGCTGCCGAGCGCAATGAACGTTGCGAAGAACCAGATTGCGGTTATCCCCGAAAGCCGGAACGCACGCTTGCGATCCGACGGCATCGCACGGATGTCCTGTCTTCGATAGTACCACGTCGTGAGCGTGCTGAGGAACAGCAGCATGGAGATCGCGAGCACGATGTGGCCCAGTGACGGGATCTCGTTCCACGGCACACGTTCGGTACCCATGAATGGGAGTGAGCCGACTGACAGACGTGTCACGTTGCCGGCCGAATCCTGAGTAAACCCAACTTGCTCGTGGCCTTCGATCTGCTGAAAGATCCCGTTGCCAACTGGCGCGAACTGTTCGGGCTCTCCCCCGATGCCGCTTATGAGGAGACGTCCCGTTTTCGGAAGCACGGAAACCGATATCGGTGACTGAGCAAGCAGCTCCGCTTTGTCAAACTTGGTGTAGCTGTGCCGCGCGAATCTGAAAGCTCCCGTGAACTTCTGAGCGGTCTGCGCGAAGTCTACCGGAGCGGGCGGGATTGTGACCGGAGGCGCCGGGAAATAACGATCGAAGAAAGCCTGCAGAGTGGTTGCGCGTAGTGGACCGGCGGCGGATCCGGTGTACGACAGGAAGATGCCGACCTGCTTGTCGGGGATGAGGAACATCGCGCTGTGGAAGTACTGCGTGTCGCCTTCGTGACCGATCACATGCTGCCCGTTCATGTTTTGCTGGTAAAATCCGAGATCCATCGCGGGTAGCTTCGGATTGTTGGCGAACGCTGAGCTGTGCATGAGCTCAGCTGTCTTCGCCTGGAGTATGCGCGCGCCGTTGTACTGTCCGTCCTGCAGATGCGCGATCATGAAGTGCGTCATGGCGATGGCGGACATCGCGCCGGAGCCCGCTGGCCGGAACCCTCCCACGTACTCGAATGGCTTGGGGACGAAGACGCCGTTCGCTCTCGTGTACCCTGTAACACTGTCTGCTTTGAGTGCTGCGGGCAACGGCTCCTGAACCGTTCCGTACTTCATATCCAGCGGATCAAGAATGTTTCGCTTTATGTATTCATTGTACGGAACGCCGCTCACCTGCTGCACGATCAGGCCGGCGAGTGCGGCGCTGTAATTCGAGTATGCTGAGAGCGTCAGCGGCGGCCGCACGCGTGCGGGCATGTGGTCCTTGAGCGCGACTGCGATTGGCGGGACCTTGGTCGAATCTTCCGTGATGAGGTACCCGAGCGCTCCATCCTCGAAACCTGCCGAGTGCGTCATCAGCGCTCGCATCGTAACAGGCTGCGAGAAGGTGTTCGGTATCTTGAAGTCGCGCAGATACGTGTTGACGTCTGTATCGAGGTTGAGCTTGCCCTGTTCGACGAGCTGCATCACCGCAGTCCATGTAAACAGCTTGGTGATGGAGCCGATGCGAAACAGGCTGCTTTCGGGATCGATCGGCGTGCCGGATGCGATGTTGGCGTTGCCGAAGCCGTGCGCGTAGATGACGCGACCATCCTTGACGACCGTAACGACAGCCCCGGAGACGTGGAGTGCCTCGATCTGCGTCTTCATGACACCGTCCAGGAACGCGGCGAGAGCAGCGGTGTCGTCGAGCGTCGCTTGGCCGGCGGCAGGTGGTTGCGACATTGCCGTAGTCTTGCTCACCAAGACGGCTTTTGCCGGCCGGTTCTGCGTTGGTACTTGCGCAGCAGCGGCTGACGAGGCGCACAGGCCTAGCGAAACTGCCAGTGCCAGGCGCGACGGCCGGTTTATAAGTCCCTGGTCCATGAATCACTCCAGAATTGTGTGCGCTCCCGCGGTGGACTCGGCCGGAGTGGTCGGTATACAATACTGGTATACCGATCCGGCGCAAGATGCGCCGTTCTGGAGTGCCCCGGTCAGACGGAGCTGGGCCGTGTCAGGCTAGCGCGGCTACCGTAGTTACCAGGCTCCGCGCTCGCCGACGGTGCTGATCACCCGGGCCAGCCGCTTTGCGGCATTTTCCCAGTTAGTCTGCACCGCGCGTTGGGCGGCATCGGCGTCGCCGGCTTCCAGTGCCTTGATGATCACGTCATGCTCTGCGGCGGAGGTGGCAACTTCGCCGGCGAGTGTACTAGTGTAGATCCGGCCGTACCGCTCGGCCTGCGGCTTCACCGCGTTGTGCAGCGTGCGGAGCCGCGCACCGGCACCGACATGCACGTAGCTGTTGTGAAACGCGTCATCCAGGTCGAGAAGCTTGTCCGGGTCCGGCAACCGAAGTAGGGCAGCGCTCCTGAATTGTGTATTCACGCTGCGCATGTGACGCGTCATCGCGAGGCGCGCCGCCCGCGGCTTGCTGGCGGCCTCATGCGCCGCGAGACCTTCGATCTGCGCGACGATCTGGTAGATCTCTTTGGCGTCGTCGTTGGTGAGCGGTGCAACGGTTGCCCGAGTGAGAATTGCGCTGCCGGTGCCGACGATGAAACCTTCCTGGCGCAGGCGCTCGAGCGCCGCACGCACCGGAGTGCGGCTCACCCCGAGACGCGCCGCGACCTCTCGCTCCACGAGCCGGCTGCCGGGTGGGAGACGACCGCGAACGATCCGATCGCGCAGCTCCTGATATACCGTGAGCGAGCCTTCTCCACGCCCGACCGGTGCCGCCTCCGCGCCGTTGCCGCGCACTCCCGCCGCCAACCCGGGCGCCCCCTCGGCGGCTGGCTTGGTGGCTGGCTTGGTGGCTGGCTTGGTGGCTGACCTGCCAGCTGCCTTAATGCTCGGCTTCGTAGTTGATTTCGCTGCCGTCCTTGCTGCCGTTGCCGATGTTGCTGCCTTCGCTGGTGACTTTGGTGCTGCCTTGGCCGGCACGCGGCCTGTCGCTGCTCTGCCGCCGCCTGCCGAGTGGGATCGAGCCATGATCGGTGTGTAAACCTGATGATGTGGTTATGTCGCCACGATTTGATGCCAGCATCTTATCGCATAAAGTCTTCCTGCGCGACCCGGCCGCGAGAACCAGCCGCACGCTGCCTGGGTCGCACGGCTATGGGATGGTAGACGGCATTATCGTTACAGGTCATTTGGTAGACCATTGCGGTATACAGACGAGGCGCATATGTTGGTTCCCGACCCCCCTCACTTCAGCATCCAAACTCAGCCGGGTTGCCGTGCCAGACAAACTCCCCGACCGTGCGAATTCCGGACGACCCGGCTCAGACCATCGGTCAGTTGCTACGCTGGAAGGCGCTGCCGAGCTTCACGTCAGGCCGATCGATTCGCTCGCCGAGTTCCGAGCCTGCGTCGCGATCCAGGAAGAGGTGTGGGGCATCAGGTTCGTGGATGTCGTCTGCGCTTCCGTGCTGCAGATCGCCTCGCACATCGGCGGCATTGTTCTCGGAGCGTTTACCCCGACAGGTGGGCTCGTGGGTTTCGTCGCCGGCTTCACGGGCTTCAAGGATGGACAGCCGGTACACTGGTCCCACATGCTCGGCGTGCGCGAAACCGCGCGCAACGCTGGCGTCGGGCGCATGCTCAAGGAACACCAGCGCGCTGCGCTGGCACACATGGGCATTCCCGAGATGCAGTGGACTTTCGATCCCCTCGTCGCGAAGAACGCTCATTTCAATCTGAATCGCCTTGGCGCGCGCGTGACCGAGTACGTCAGGGACATGTACGGCAACACTGGCAGCGCGCTGCACGGCACGGTTACGGATCGGATCATCGTAGCCTGCCCCACCAATGCCGATCATGTCGAGTGGTCGAAGTCACCCGTCAGCGGCACGCCTGTTCCGATACTAACGCGGGTTCCACAGGACGGCGATCTCACACTGAGTGATGAATCGCAGCTTCCGCCATCGGTATGGATAGAAATTCCGCCGGACATCATGAGCGTAATCGCGGAATCACCGGGTATCGCCGCGATGTGGCGCCTCGCGGTGCGGCATCACTTCGAGTGGGCGCTCCTGAACGGTTACACGGTGACCGGCTTCCATCGCGATCCAGCGACTTCGCGCGCGTTTTACATGCTGGAACTCGGGAACAGGGGAAAGTGAAGCTCTTCCATTGTCAACATCAAGTATCGACCGGGTTCAAATGCTCACAATAGATCGTATCACGGTGCGCGAGATTCATCTCCCTCTCAAGGAGCCGTTTCGCATCTCGTCAGGCGTGTTTCGCGAACGCCCCATGCTGCTGCTCGAGCTCACTGAGAGGTCGGGTGCAACCGCATGGTCAGAGTGCGTTGCGATGGAACTCCCGAACTACACCGCAGAGACCACGGACACGGCGTGGCTCGCATTGCGACAGTGGCTTGCGCCGCGAGTTCTTGGGCGAGAATTCCAAGGTCCTCAGGAGATTGCAGGAGTCCTGGCTGAGAACATTCGCGGGCACAACATGGCCAAGGCGGCCATCGAAATGGGTTGCTGGGGAGTCGCCGCAGTGAAACAAGGAGTTCCGCTCGCCGAGTTGCTCGGCGGAACCAGAACTTCCATTCCAACAGGAGTATCGCTGGGTATTCAGGACGAGCCTGCAATGCTGGTTGAGCGTGCGTTGGCCGCGCTCGCGGCAGGTTACCGCAAGATCAAGGTGAAGATCAAGCCCGGAAGGGACGTGGAATACGTCCGCACGGTTCGCGAGGCCGTCGGGCCGGAAATCGGGCTGATGGCCGACGCTAACTCTGCGTACACACTTGCGGACGCCGATCATCTCGCGGAGCTCGACGCGTTCAATCTCATCATGCTGGAGCAACCACTCGGTGACGACGATCTCGTGCGCCACGCAGAGCTGCAAAGGCGCATGTCGACGCGGATATGTCTGGACGAGTCGATCACCAGTGTCGATCGCGCGGAAGACATGATCGCGCTCGGGAGCGGCAAGATCATCAACATCAAGCCAGGTCGCGTCGGAGGGTTCAGCGCATCGATCGCAATTCATGACATCTGCCGTAGCGCGGGAATTCCGGTTTGGTGTGGCGGCATGTTCGAGAGCGGTATCGGGCGCGCATACAACGTCGCGCTCGCTTCGTTGCCGAACTTCTCGCTACCGGGCGATCTGAGCCCCAGTGCGCGCTACTGGACTCGCGATATAGTGACGCCGGAGTGGACGATGGATAGTGAAGGAATGGTGCACGTGCCGCGCGAGCGGCCGGGAATCGGCGTGACGGTGGACGCGGACATGATCGAATCGCTCTCCCTCCGGACCGAGGTGTTCACGACGAGAGGGTGACCGCGATCGGTACCACAGTGACACCGTAATGAGCGACCAGCTGGCGTACGATAACGGGGAGTGAAAATGAGTGTGATCACGGTTGGGATGGCCCGGTCATGACGGCAACGGCGCAGCTTCGACGCACTCTCGGAGTGACCGATCTCACCCTCATAGCGATGGGGACTGTGATTGGCTCCGGCATATATCTGGTGCCGGGGGTCGTGCTGCGAGAGACCGGCACGCAGGTTGGCACTGCCCTGCTGGTTTGGGTCGCGGCGGGAATTCTGTCGTATCTCGGAGCGTTGACGTACGCCGAGATGGGCGCGATGAAGCCCGACGCCGGGGGATTGTACACTTACATCCGCGACACATTCGGCCCGCTTCCGGCATTTCTGTATGGCTGGACCAGTTTCTTTGTCATTGCCAGCGGTTCGGTTGCCACGCTCGCGGTGGCGTTCTCGGGTTACTTCAGCCAGATCCTTCCGATCGGCGGCGTAGTGGGCCGACTGATCGCGGTTGCGGTGATCGTCGCCGTCGCGGCAATCAATGTTCGTGGCACGCGGAACAGCGCAACAGTCCAGAACTGGACGACGGGCGCAAAGCTCGCCGGACTCGTGTTGTTCAGCATTCTGCTGATTGTATTCGGACACGGCGCTCCATTGAGCTCCATCGCCGCTCCGTCGGCATGGCCACATGGCCTCACTCCGACACTCCTTTCTGGCATCGGAGTCGCCATGATCGCGGTGCTCTGGGCTTACGAAGGCTGGCAGTACCTGACGTTCTCAGCTGGTGAAACCGTGAATCCGCAGCAGACATTTCCGCGAGCAATTACGCTAGCGACTGCGGCTCTCGTCGTGCTGTACGTACTGGCGAACGTTGGCTACGTCGCCGCGCTCGGCGCGCATTCTGCAGCCGCGAGTGATCAGGTGGCGGCTGACGCGGGGATCACAGTACTCGGTCCCATCGCCGGTCGCGTGATCGGTGTTCTCATTCTCGTTTCGATCTTCAGTGCGGCGAACGGGATAATGCTCACCGCGCCGCGCATGTATTTCTCGATGGCGCGTGACGGAGTTTTCTTCAAGCGACTGGCGATCGTCAATCCGCGATTCGGCACGCCGGCGTTTGCGATTGTGGCAATCGCGATATGGTCGGCGTTGCTCGCCGTGACTGGGACGTTCGAGCAGTTGTTGACGTATGTCGTATTCACCGGGTGGATTTTCTACGCGCTCGGCGCGCTCAGTGTGTTCGTGTATCGCCGGAAGCAGCCTGATGCGAACCGGCCTTTTCGCGTACCCGGTTATCCGGTGACGCCGGCGCTATTCGTGCTCGCAGCGGCTGCGCTTGTGATCAACACCATCGTCACTCAGCCGGGGCGCGCCGCAGCAGGCATCGCAGTAGTTCTAATCGGCACGCCGGCCTTTTTCGCCTGGCGCGCGCGCGGCAACACACCATCCATTCACCCTCCGAGTATCGACGATGCAGCGACGACGGAATAGCAACAGAACTGCCGGTGCAGCTGCGCTGAGGATGCGTATGTCAGCTTGCAGCGCGACCATAGCGTGCGCAACCGTGTTCGCGGTGGTTGGCTGCGGAGGCAGCGCGGCATCGCTTGGCGCCGGCTCGGCCGCGGAGCCCGCAGCCGCGCAAGGTGCACCGTACGACGTCGTCATCGTCAATGGCAGAATTGTAGACGGTAGCGGCAACGCCTGGTTCTACGGCGATGTTGCGCTCCGGGGCGATCGCATCGTGCGGATAGCTCGGCGCGGCGGACTCGGCGATGCGCCGGCGCGCAAGCGCATCGATGCGACAGGAATGGTCGTCGCGCCCGGCTTCATCGACATTCAGGGCCAGTCGGGTCATCAGTTTCTGTCCGGAGATGGGCGCGATGTTGGCAAGCTCACTCAGGGCGTGACCACCGAGATACTTGGCGAAGGGTCAACGCCCGCGCCGGTGAGCGAGATGACACTCACCGGAGATGCGTCGTCCAGCGCCGCCGCGACGGCGGCCGCGCGGCGCTTTGAAGGGCCACACGGATTCGACGCGTGGCTGCGTGCGATGCAGGCGCACGGCATTTCGCCCAACGTAGGTTCGTTCGTTGGAGCGGGTACCATCCGGCAGTACGGCATGGGAATGCACATGGGCACAGCGAGCCCGGCGGCAGTGGACTCAATGCGCGCTGCGATGCGACGCGGAATGCAGGATGGCGCGTTCGGACTAGCAAGCGCGCTCATCTATCCGCCCGGAAACTATGCAAGCACCGAAGAGCTGATCGAAACTGCGAAAGCGATGTCGCCGTATGGCGGTCTTTACATCACGCACATGCGGTCCGAGGCGGACGACCTGCTGCAGGGCATGGACGAGGCCATCCGGATCGGCAAGGAAGGTCACGTTCCGGTCGAGATCTATCACCTCAAGGCAGCAGGCAAGCGCAACTGGGGCAAGGAGACGGCGATGCTCGCGAAGATCGATTCTGCGCGCGCCGCAGGGCTCGATGTTCAGGCAGACATGTATCCGTACACTGCAGGCGGTACCGGACTGGCCGCCTGTCTTCCGCCATGGGCCTCCGCTGACGGCAAGCTATACCAGAATCTTGCCGATCCGGATATGCGCGCGAAAATTCGCGCTGACGTGGGCCATCCGACCACATACTGGGAAAACGTGTGTCAGCTCTCGACGCCGGAAGGTGTGATGCTCACCGCGCTGGACCGCCCGGAGAACAAAAAGTGGGAAGGCCATCGGTTGTCGGAGATCATGACGGCCAACGGAAAGGACTGGCTCGACACCGTTATGGATCTGCTGCTCGCCGAGCACCACAACGTTCAGACGATCTTCTTTCTCATGAGCGAGGACAATGTGAAGATGCAGTTGCAGGAACCGTGGATGAAGATCGGCACGGACGCCGACGGCCCGGATCCTGACAGCAGCACCGTGTTCGTGCATCCGCGGTCGTACGGCACGTACCCACGCATTCTCGGCCGATACGTGCGCGACGAACATGTCATCTCGCTCGAAGACGCTGTGCGAAAGATGAGCGGTGCCGTTGCCGACCGACTGCTAATTCACGATCGCGGATTGCTGCGCGCGGGGATGTACGCGGATGTGGTGGTCTTCGACCCGGCGACGATTGTCGACAACAGCACATACGAAAAACCGAATCAGGCATCGACTGGTGTACGTGAAGTTTTCGTCAATGGTGTTGAAGTCATTCGGGATGGGCGACACACAGGCGCAAAGCCGGGCCGAATAGTGCGCGGGCCAGGTTGGACTGGAACAAAGGGGACAGAGCAATGACATCGGGCTTCTTTGAGACTGCGGCGACGCGCGGAGCGCATACAGGTTCTTTCCGTACGGCGCTGAGGCGAGCGCTTTCGCGCGTTCGGCCGGCGGCGCTCTGCGTTACAGTGATCGCGGTCGGTTTCGCCGCCGCCCAACCGCTAAGCGCTCAGCGCGCACCCAATCTTGCCGATTTCGATCAGTATGTGGCGCACGCGGCGAAAGACTGGCATGTGCCGGGTATGGCTGTAGCTATTGTGAAGGACGACTCGCTCGTGTTCGCCAAGGGATATGGCGTGCTGGAGCAGGGCAAGCCCGCCATGGTCGACGAGCACACGCGCTTTGCGATCGGCTCAACCACCAAGGCGATGACCGTAGCCGCGCTCGCGATGCTGGTGGACGAAGGAAAGCTGCACTGGGACGATCGCGTGATCGATCACTTTCCGGATTTCCGGCTGTACGATCCGTGGGTGACTCGTGAAGTAACGATTCGCGACCTTCTCACTCACCGCACCGGATTGCCGAACCTGGATCTGCTATGGGTCATTCCGCAGAACCAGTTGTCTCTGAGCGAGATGATACACCGGTTTCGTTACGTGAAGCCGGAATCGTCCTTTCGGTCGAAGTGGGAATACGAGAACGTGATGTACGCGGTGCTCGGCGGAATAGTCGCACAGGTGTCCGGGATGTCGTGGGAGCAATTCATTCGCACGCGGATCTTCGCGCCGATCGGAATGACGGAGAGCATAGCTCTTGTATCGGAGCTTCCCGGCCAACCAAATGTTGCCATACCGTACGCCGAGAACGGCGGCACGGTTCGCGTGGTTCCTGTGCTCAACACCGATGCCGTCGCGTCTGCTGGGTCGGTCTGGTCCAGCGTTTCGGACATGTCCAAGTGGATGCGGTTCATGCTCGATAGCGGACGCGTCGGCAACAAGCGGTTGATCCAGCCGGCGACTTTCAGGGAGATCATCACGCCGCAGATCCAGGCACCCATGGCGGAGTACCCTGCGCTAGAGCTCGCAAAGCCGCACTTTTTCAGCTACGGATTTGGCTGGTTTGTGCAGGACTATCATGGTGAGATCGTCTGGATGCACACCGGCAGTGTAAATGGAATGTGCGCCATCATAGGCCTCGTCCCGTCGAAGAATCTGGGTGTGTACGTGCTGGAAAACCTGGACCATGCGGAGCTCAGGCACGCGCTCATGTACAAGGTGTTCGACATGTACGGCACCGGGTCCAGCGCAGCCGGAGCTTCGAGGCGGGACTGGAGCACCGATCTCAAAGCGATGTTCGACAAGCAGGAGGCAGCAGCACGAATTCGCAGCGCGAACCGCGTCAAAGTCTCCGACAGCGCAGCAGCTTCGTATCCGGCGCTACCGCTTGAGCGCTACGTAGGAACGTACACCGATTCGACGTACGGAAGCGTGCAGGTTACACTTGCGTCGGGCTCATTGCATGCACGTTTCGAGAACCTGGATATCGGTGAGCTCGAGCACGTTGCGTACGGCAGATTTCGCAGCATCGCCAGCCAGCCGGTGGCAAGAGCCGCCGAGCTCACGTTCGTTCCAGATGGCAACGGTCACGTAGGTGCCGTGCGGGCTTTTGGGCAGACGTTTCCGCGTTCGAGCGGCAGCACATCGACTCCGCAGACAGAACAATGACGTCAGCCATTCAGAACTACTTGGGAGCACCGCGTCGGCAGCCGCGGTTGCCACGAGCCACTGATTCCTCAGCTCGCAAAGTGCACTAACATGAGAATTGTGGCGTCACTCGGATTGCTATCGTTTCTTACGATCGCCACTGCTGCGGGCGCACAGGATTCGGGTCCGGTCAAGGCTCATTATGCCAAGACCGAGTACAGAGTCCGCATGCGTGACGGTACGCGGCTATTCACTGTGGTGTACGCACCACGGGACACCGCGCGGGAGTACGCTATTATGCTCGCGCGAACTCCATATAGTGTGGCGCCTTATGGGGCGGATGCCTACCCTCGTTCGCTCGGTCCATCACCGAAGTTCGCCGATGAGGGATTCATATTCGTATATCAGGACGTTCGTGGGCGGTTCATGTCCGAGGGGGAATTCGTGCACATGACGCCGTGGAGGGGAACGGCCGGCGCAAAGTCGGTGGACGAGAGTACCGACGCGTACGATACGATCGACTGGCTCATCAAGCACGTCCCGCACAACAACGGCCGCGTCGGGATGTGGGGGACTTCCTATCCGGGATTCTTCACCGCCGCAGCGCTGGTCAACGCGCACTCTGCGCTCAAGGCGGCCTCGCCTCAGGCACCGCAGGGTGACTGGTTCATGGGCGACGACGTGCATCATCACGGTGCTTTCCTGCTTGCAAGCGCATTCGACTTCTTCGCGACGAGTGGCCTCGCGCGGCCGAACCCGACGACTGAAGGGCCGCACCGATTCGACTTCGGTACGGATGATGGCTATGCATTTTTTTTGAAGATGGGGCCCCTCTCCAATGCCGACAAGCTGTATTTCAAGGGGCGTGCACCGTTCTGGAATGACATGATGAACCATGGCACGTACGACGCGTTCTGGAGGGCGCGAAACATCGCGCCGAAACTACGCGATATAATCCCCGCGGTTCTCACCGTCGGCGGGTGGTACGACGCGAACAACCTGCACGGCGCGCTGCTGGTGCACCACAGCATCGCCGAGCAGAGCCCGGCGACGTTCAATCGAATCGTCGTCGGCCCATGGTCACACGGGCAGTGGCACGTCGGTCCTGGCGACTCGCTCGGCCAACTTCGATTCGGGTCCAACACGGGACCGTTCTATCGCGACAGCATCGAATTTCCGTTCTTCAATCACTTCCTTCAGAACAAGGGGAAGCTCAATCTGAGCGCAGCCACGATGTTCGATACGGGCATCGACCAATGGCGAAAGTTCGACGAATGGCCCTCAAAGAAGACATCGGAGCGGGCGATCTATTTTCACTCTGATGGCAAGCTGAGTTTTACGCCGCCATCGGGTGCCGAGCAGGCGACGTATGACCAGTACGTGAGCGACCCTGCGAACCCGGTTCCCTTTCTTGCCGAACACAGCACCGGGATGAAGCCCGATTATATGGCTGAGGACCAGCGTTTCGCGGCTGCTCGGCCGGATGTCGTCGTGTACACGACT
>JBDTAZ010000257.1:0-5307 GCA_039924325.1 Gemmatimonadaceae bacterium | reverse complement strand
ACCGGATAAGAAGCCTGCCGAAGGAAATGGCGCGATTCTAGACCGCGTTCGTGAAGCCGAGGGGCTGGTGTACAATGGAGACGGCGATTACGAAAACTGAATCGTCAGTGTTGTGAGGTAACGAAGGCGGGGCCGCGAATTGCGCGGCCTCGCTTTTTTGAAGGCACGGCCGGACTGAAGCAGCGTCGATCAGTTTTCTCCGGTATCGCGCTTCTCCGGCGGTGGACTGGAGGATGCAAAGAAGGACACACCGCGTACGTTTTCGTCGACTCTCAGCGGGTGATGGATGGACGGCGCTGCCCTGGCTGCACAGGAGAATCGCTCGCACAGACGGCACGTGATTCCGATTGGCACCGCCGATGTCGGATTTGTGAGATCCATGCCTTCTGCATACACGAGCCTGTGCGCGTCGGCAATGTCGCAGCCTATTCCGACAGAGTGCAGGATCGCCGGTGTGTGGTACGCCCCTGCGCGCCTTCGAACGGTCCGTGCGATGGCGAATACCGTGCGGCCGTTGAGTTGCTTGCATATCTGGACTCGCACGACACCAGGCTGCAGGAATGCGGCATGCACATTCCACAATCCGCACACTCCGCTGAATCTCGGGAATCGAATTCCGGCTGCACTGAACTTCTTTGAGATGTTGCCAGCCATGTCGACGCGGACGAAATAGAACTGAATGCCTTCAGCGCCGGCCCGCCGCAGTGTTACGAGCCTGTGGCAGACCTGCTCGAAACCGGTGCCGAAGCGCTGCCCCAGCAGCTCGACATCGTATCGGGCTTCTTCAGCTGCGCTCAGGAAATCAGAATACGGCATCAACACTGCCCCCGCGAAGTAACTCGCGAGTACCACGCGACCGAGCGCCTCGGCGTCCACGGACAGCATCTGCGATTCGGCGAGGATCCGGGTGATGATGTCGCGGCATGTGATGAGTCCCAATTGCGTTGCGAGCTGAAAGCTGCGGGAGCTTCTGTGCAGTGTTTCGGACAGCAGTAGCGTGCGGCTGGCGCCGTCGAAGCGCCGCACGGCGCCGTGCATCTGCTGAACCGGAACAACCTTGACCGATATGTGGTGCGCCAGCTCCATGTGATTCGCGATGCCGGTGAACAGGTCACCGTCGTTCAGTGCTGCATCGAGCCAGAGCTTCTCCGCTGCGCCTTCGAGCTCCGGAAAGTGATTCCCATGCCGGTACAGAAGGTCGGAGGCCTGTTCCGACGAGAGTCGCACGCTGTCGCCGGTTTCGACGATGTCCTGCGTCTCCAGCACACGCTGCGCAAGAATCTCCGTGGACGTTCGCGCTTCGGCATATGCGTGATGCAGATGCAGGACCGCGCGTGCGACAGCCGGGTCGCGAGAAGCGAATTCCGTTATGTCGCGCTCGGTGATCGGGTGGTCTTCGAATATCGCTTCACCGAAGATCTCGGTGAGATCACCGGCGAGATGCGCGTCGTCATCCCCGCCGAACGTGCGCAGATCCAGCTCAAAACACTGGGCCAGCTTGAATAGCAGGTCCGTCGTGAGGGGCCGCCGATCGTTCTCGATCAGGTTGAGATAGCTGGGGGATATCACGAGCTGTGCTGCCAGAGCGGCCTGCGTGAGTCCAGCGCGCCGCCGGAGCAAGCGCACCTTGCTTCCATAACGTCGATCGGCCATGGTCGCCCTCGAGTTTGACGTGACAGACTTTACAACACTACAAACGTGACTTTGTAAACTTGCTACAACGTAACTCGTTGTACAGCTTCGAGTTATTGAATCTTACAACTGTACTTCTACATTGCAACAGAGAGTACATGACTCACGCGACTCGGGGGAAGAGGATGACCATACTAGCGGATCGTGCGACTTCGACCGCCGATGCCTGCGAGCACTCCGACGCGCTGGCGAGCCCGTTTCTCGAGATTCTGACGCCGGATGCGCTGGAGTTCGTGGCGAGGCTGGCGCGTGCGTTTGGCCCGCGAATTCTCCAGCTGCTGGATGCCAGGGCCAAGCGCCGGATGACCGGGGCCGCAGAGTTGCTGCAGTTCAGAGCCGAAACCGCCTCCGTACGAAGCAGTGACTGGCGCGTGGCGCCCATTCCACCCGACCTCATGCGCCGCGTAGTCGAGATCACCGGGCCGGTGGACCGAAAGATGATAATCAACGCGCTCAATTCCGGCGCTGACGTTTTCATGGCGGACTTTGAGGATTCGAGCGCGCCGGCGTGGCTGAACATGGTGCGGGGTCAGCTGAACCTGCGGGAAGCGGTGCGTAGAACGATCGCCTATACCGACGGGACGACGGGAAAGCATTACAGCCTGTGTGAGCATCCGGCCACGCTGATGGTGCGGCCACGCGGCCTGCACCTTCCAGAGCCGCATCTTACGGTCGACGGCGCCGCGGTTCCCGGTTGCCTCTTCGACGCCGGAATGTACCTGTTCCACAACGCCGGGGCATTGATCGACCTCGGCACTGGTCCGTACTTCTATCTCCCGAAGCTGGAAGCTGCGGAAGAAGCTGCGCTGTGGAACGACGTGTTCGATGCAGCCGAAGAGATGTTGGAGATTCGGCGCGGGACCATCAAGGCGACTGTGCTCATAGAGACTCTGCCCGCCGTGTTTCAGATGCACGAGATCCTGTACGAGTTGCGCGAGCACATCGTCGGGCTCAATTGCGGGCGCTGGGACTACATCTTCAGCTATATCAAGAGTCGGCGAGATGATCCTTCAGCCGTATTGCCCGACAGGTCGCAGGTGACTATGCAGCAGCCGTGCATGCGCGCGTACACGCAGCTGCTGGTTCGTACGTGCCATGCTCGCGGCGCATTCGCCATGGGCGGGATGGCAGCGCAGATACCGATCAAGAATGATCCGGCGGCCGACAGGGAAGCAAGTGAGCGCGTGAGGGCGGACAAGCTGCGCGAAGTGACCGATGGCCACGACGGAACGTGGGTGGCCCATCCGGCTCTCGTTGCAGTCGCACGCGAAGCATTTGCCGAACACATGACCGGTGACAATCAGCTGCATCGCTTGCGAGAAGACGTGGATGTGGCTGCGCGGCAGTTACTCAAAACGCCGTCTGGCACGGTCACGGAAGAAGGGCTCCGACTGAACATTCGCGTTGGCATTCAATACATCGAAGCGTGGCTTCGGGGTCATGGGGCAGTTCCGCTGTACCACCTCATGGAAGACGCGGCGACTGCCGAGATCTCGCGCACGCAAGTGTGGCAGTGGATCCATCAAAAGGCATCGCTCGATAACGGTCAGCTCGTGTCGCGCGAGCTGGTGGAGCAGTTGACAAGGAGTGAGCTGGAGCGAATTGCCGCCGAGGTTGGAGAAGCACGCGCATACCACGGCCGGTTTGCGGATGCGGCCGCCGTTTTCCTCAGGACTGCGACAGAATCACCGTTGCGCGAGTTTCTCACGCTTGATGCATATCCATTGCTCAATCACGACGGACCAAAGCTCGTGATGACCGACTGAAAAGATCCGTTGCATGCAGTCAAACCCAGTGTTGCGCGAGAGCGCGAGAGGATTCAGATGACAACGACGATTGCTCCAACGGACATGACTAACTATGTCGACGTTGCAACGCTTTCGGCCGACGAAACCGGCCGGCGGGTGCTGCCCGAGCGCTGGGCTGGGATCGTGCGTCCATATGGGGCCGAGACCGTGGCACGCCTGCGCTGCTCGCTCGCTATCCGGCACACGCTGGCGGAGGCTGGAGCTGCGCGACTCTGGGATCTGCTCACGAAACGAGACTATGTCGCGTCGCTTGGCGCGATGACGGGCAACCAGGCTGTACAGCAGGTTCGTGCTGGCCTTGAAGCCATCTATCTGAGCGGATGGCAGGTGGCGGCCGACGCGAATCTCGCCGGCCAGACGTATCCAGACCAGAGTTTGTACCCCGCGAACAGCGTACCGAGCGTGGTTCGCCGCATCAACGCCGCATTGCGACGTGCGGACGAGATCGAGCGCTCCGAGCGCGGTGCCGGACAAGTGGATGGCGACGCGGAGCTGTACTGGTTCGCTCCGATTATTGCTGATGCAGAGGCTGGATTCGGAGGGCCGCTCAACGCTTTCGAGCTGATGAAGGCGATGATCGAGGCTGGGGCAGCCGGCGTTCACTTCGAGGATCAGCTGTCGTCAGAAAAAAAGTGCGGCCATCTGGGTGGCAAGGTGCTCATTCCGACTTCGCAGTTCATTCGCACGCTGATCGCCGCGCGACTCGCGGCGGACGTGCTCGACGTGCCAACGTTGCTATTCGCACGCACGGACGCCGACAGCGCGCGGCTGCTGACGAGCGACATAGATCCCGCTGATCACGCCTTTCTCACGGGTGAGCGGACGCCGGAGGGATTCTACCGAATCACCGGCGGGATTGACTGCGCGATTGCACGCGGCCTGGCCTACGCGCCCTACGCTGATCTGCTGTGGTGCGAGACTTCGACACCCGACCTCAAAGAGGCTGAGCGCTTTGCTGAGGGAATTCACAGCCAGTATCCGGACAAGATGCTCGCGTACAATTGCTCGCCGTCGTTCAACTGGCGTAGGAAACTCGACGCGAGCACGATCGCGAAGTTCCAACGCGAGCTCGGCGCGATGGGTTACAAGTTCCAGTTCGTGACGCTGGCGGGGTTCCACGTCCTCAATCACGGCATGTTCGACTTGGCACGGCGGTATCGCGACAAGGGAATGACAGCGTACGCGGATCTGCAAGCGGCGGAGTTCGCGTCGGAAGCTGACGGTTATACGGCGACGCGGCATCAGCGCGAAGTCGGGACCGGCTACTTCGATGAGGTGATGCAGGTGATCAGCGGTGGTCTGGCCTCGACTGTGGCGCTCGGCGGATCGACCGAGGCCGCACAGTTCTGAACGACGCCAACATCCAGTAACAGAGAAACGAATGCTACGGATCTCTGAATGGACGGAATTTTCGGCGCTGCGCGTCCAGGGATACGCTGAGGACCAAGTGCCGGGGTGAATTAGTCCCGGTCGTCTATGCACCGTCCGTCGTGCAGATGACGATCACGCCGCATGTAGCGCTCGCGGCTCGCTCCGATTGGTCCGGACCGAGTTACTGGGGTCGCAAGCATCGGTACCGAAACGAAGACTGGAAGCATCACGGCTGAATCCTCGCGTGCATCCACGCATGGTCAGCTGCTTGCACGACGCAGGAAATATGCGCTTTACGCGGTGCGGCGGCGGTGCGGGTCATCGTTACGATTCAGCCCGCACCGCATGCGTCTCCTAAGGATTCAACGTAGGCAGTAATCGGCGCCTTGTCTCCTCGGGCGCCCTTGACAGCGTCACAGCATTACCGAACCTAAAC
>JBDTAZ010000256.1:0-13468 GCA_039924325.1 Gemmatimonadaceae bacterium | reverse complement strand
GGAACCATCGATCTCAAAAAGGACCTGCGCAATCCGCCGCTCACGACTGAAGCAGAGTATGTAGTAACGTCACCGCCAGTGATCATCGATGGCCTTGTGGTGATTGGATCGAGCATCGGTGATAACGGGCGCGCAAACAAACCGAGCGGCGAAGTGCGCGCGTACGACGCACGAACCGGTACGCTACGCTGGGCCTTCGATCCTGTGACACAGGATCCGACTGATCCCCACTACAATAGTTGGGGCGGTCCGAACGGTCATAACACTGGCGCGGCAAATGTCTGGTCGGTGATGGCGGTGGATTCGGCCCGCGATCTTGTGTTTCTTCCAACAACGAGCCCGAGTCCCGATTATTACGGCGGTGAACGAATCGGAGACAATCGTTACGCGAATTCGGTTGTCGCGTTGCGTGGCTCCACTGGCAAGGTGGTGTGGGAATTTCAGACCGTGCACCACGATCTGTGGGACTACGACAATGCATCGCCGCCTGCGCTCGCTACGATCACCAAGGATGGTCGCAAGCACGATGTAGTAATGGAGGCAACCAAGACAGGGCAGCTATTCGTGCTCGACAGAGCTACAGGTAAGCCCGTGTTTCCAGTTGAAGAGCGACCGGTACCGCAGAGCGACGTTCCAGGCGAGCACAGTTGGCCGACGCAACCCTTCAATACCGTTGTCCCGCCGCTCAGTCCGCAGGGGATTGACTCAACGGATATCTGGGGTGACACTCCGGCCACGCTTGCGGCCTGCCGAGCAATGACTCGGTCGCTGCGAAACGACGGCGTGTACACGCCGCCGAGCCTTCACGGAACGCTGCAACGTCCGTCGAACGTCGGCGGCGCGGCGTGGGGTGGGGTGGCATATGATCCGAAAACCAATACTGTGGTTGTTCCTGAGAATAGAATCGCGGCAATGGTACAGCTTATCGATTCAGCCGAGTTCACGAAGGTCGGAGTCAGCGAATCGGACAGCCGGCTGGGTTACGAATACACGCGGATGCGTGGAACACCGTACGTGATGCGCCGCCGAATATTGTTTGCGCAGGACTCGGTGCCGTGTGTCAAACCGCCCTTCGGAACTCTGACTGGCCTCGACATGTCGACCGGCCAGAAGCGCTGGGAAGTGCCGCTCGGTACCTGGCCGACAGGCGGGCCTGGACGCGAAAACTGGGGCAGCTTTTCCCTCGGCGGCCCGATCGCAACCGCGGGTGGGGTCGTATTCCAGGCCGGTACGCTGGATCGGGTGTTCCGCGCGTATGATGTGGCGACAGGCAAGGAACTCTGGCGCGCGAGACTTCCCGCGGGTGCGCGATCGACGCCAATGACGTACGTTAGTGGGCGCAACAAGCGGCAATATGTTGTAATCAGTGCCGGCGGTGGCGACGAGTGGGGCGTCGGGGACTACGTGTTGGCGTTTGCGCTACCCGAGTCGCCGTGACTTTTGAAATTTGGGAGAGTGTCAATGAAGCGGTATGCGATACTGGCGCTGGTAGTTGTGTCAAGCGGAGGCTGCAGGGAAGAACAAGTTGCGAAGCCGCATGCCACTGATTCCGTGCAAGTCGCGACCGTTGATTCCAACGCCGTGCGTGCGAACGCCGCGGCTCACGCTGTAACATTCCCGGCTGGACCTGAAGGGCTTGCAGCGAAGCGGGGATTCGCGATTCTCGCTGCTACCCGCGACAGCCTCCCGGGATATGTTGGCAATGGTCTGCGCTGTTTCAGTTGTCATCTGGACAACGGCAATCGCCCAAACTCCATTCCGCTGACCGGCGTGTACGCGCGCTATCCGACGTACGGAGTGCGTGATGGAGAGGAGGCCACGATCCAGGACCGCATCAACAGCTGCTTCCGGCGCAGTCTCGCTGGTCGCGCTATCCCGGACGACAGCAAGCAAATGCATGACATCGTGACATACCTCGCACTCGTTTCACGCGGTGTTGCAATCGGCGCGCATGTACCAGGCGAAGGTCTTCCGAAAATGCCGCCGCTGACGGGCGATACGGTCCGCGGAGCTGCGATCTTTACTGCAAGTTGCGCACGCTGTCACGGCGCGAATGGCGCGGGAATCCCGCCCGCCACGCCGGTCTGGGGACCGCGCTCATATTCTATTGGCGCATCGCTCGCACGAGTCGAGCGTGCTGCATCATTCATCCGTCACAATATGCCATTTGATTCCGCTGGCGTACTGAACGATCAACAGGCGTACGATGTTGCATCATACGTCCTGTCCCATCCGCGCCCGAATACGCGCGGAATTGAGCATGACTGGCCTAATGGTGGCGCACCGAGCGATGTTCCGTACAACACGAAGGGGCACGTCGCGTTCAATCCACCGAAGCAGCTCACAGCTCCGGAGTTTTGAAGGGCGGTCTTGGTGAGGGAGAACTCGTCCCGCCGGATCACACCCCCGAACCCACCACGCTACATCGTCAGTCCAGCATGCACGAAGTAGTACTCTGCCGCGCCAAACATCACGATCGCCAGCACCCGCTTAACCCAGACCATCCACATGCCCGATCGCGGTAACCGCGCGGCCGTTGCGCCAAATACTCCGACGACGATGAGCACCGCGCACATACCGATCGAGAATACGAACAGATAGACGAATCCAAGCACCGCGCTCTTGGTAACCGCGACCCAGGTTAGCACCGCGGCAAGCACCGGTGCCGAACACGGCGCGGCGACTAGCCCGGATGCACATCCAAGAACGAACGCACTCCCGATCGACGTTACGGATTCTGTCCGGCCGCCGCCCATCAGCGCGGCTGGTATGCGAATTGGAATCGCATCGAGCATCCAGAGTCCGAACAACAACAGCAAGTTGCCGGTGATGATCAGCGACCAGGGATTCGCGCTGATCGTGCCGAAGAGAGTTCGCGTGAGCCCGGCGATCAAGCCAAGCAGCGCGTACACCAGCGACAGACCAAACACGTACGTCAGCGTCAGCACTACACCGCGTTTTGTACTGCGGCCCACTGACTGACCGCCGACTATAGCGGCGGTGATCGGAATCATTGGATAGATGCACGGCGTCAGGCTTGTGAGCACGCCGGTGAAGAACAACAACGGGATGGCTGTCGCAGGGCTCTGCGACAGCCTGACTCCGATTTGGGACAGATCCATACGTTAGGAAATCGTCCGCAAGTTCCTGGGCTGCCTGGTTACTCTGCCTTGGCCTTGGCGACCGCAGCAGAGAGATCGTCGTACGCGTGCTGGTCCAGTGCGCCGAACTTCATGTTGCGATACATCACCTTGCCGTCCTTGCCAATGACGAAGACCGTGCGACTCGCGTATGGACGACCCGTCATCATCGAGCCGTACTGACCTGCGATCTCACCCTTGGTGTCGCTCACGAGAGTGAACGGAAACTTTGCGTCGCGTGCCCAACCTGCGTGCGATGCGACGCTGTCTTCCGAAATTGGAAGGACCGTCGTGCCACTCCCAAAGATCGTGGAGAACTCATCACGGAATTTCTCCATCTCGTGCGTGCAACCACTTGAGCGATCCAGTGGGTAGAACGCGAGCACTACGACCTGACCGCGCAGCGACTTGAGGGACACGTCATGATCGCCAGACATGCTGGCTCCCTTGGCGCTGAATTCTGGCGCCATGTCGCCAACCGCCGGCGCCGTGGACATCTCTGCTCCCATCTTCATTCCGCCCATCGTCGACGTCTGCGCCTGAACGAGACAGATCGGTGCGGCAAGCAGCATCGCTGCGGCCGAGTACTTCATGATTCTGAACATCGTCATCAACTCACTTATGAAATGTTATCGAGCCGTCACCACTCACCACCACTACAGAACTTTCTTTAACGCCGCGTCGAGGTCCTGTTTGTCGCCGACGCCGGTATAAGCGACCTTGCCATCCTTGCCGATTATCACGACGAACGACGTCGCCGCAACGTCGTACGCGGAAACTGCCTTACCGGATTCATCGTAGTACACGGGATACTTGAGCGAGCGATCCGTCACGTGCTTCGCGACTCTGCGCGGAGTCTGGTTCACGTTCACAGCGATCGCCGCGAACTGAACCTTGTTGCCGTACTTGCCGTACACCGTCTTCATCGTCGGCTCGAGCCGTTCGCAGAACTCGCACCATGTCGCCCAGAATTCGATCAGCATCGGGCGTCCGATCGTTGGCGTGACGGTAACCGACTTGCCGGCCGTGGTGAGCACCACGACAGACGGTGCGGCCGCGCCTACCGCGATACCTTCGTCCGACTGAGCCATCACAGGTCGGGCGAGCGCCATAAGGGCGAATGCTACGGCGATCTGACTGAATCGACGGATGAAACGAGAGCTTGGACGTGTGGACTTCATTTTGGACAGGATTGAAGAACTTGTTACAACACTTAAATATGGCCACTGTGCCACGGGCGCAGCAGCGAGGTCTCGTAGCCGGTCGAGAATCGCCGTCCAACGGTCTCGGCAAGTCGATCCGCGGTGAGGCGAATGTTGCTCCTGTAAAAGCCAGTTAAGCGGTGCAAGATATCGTTTCCACCTGAGCCAGTAAACTGGCATATACCGGTGCCGAGCCAAGTTTGCTAGATTCCGCACCATGGGAGTCGCGATCGCTTTCCGCCAGTTGGACCCCGTCACTCCGTACCGGTATGTGGGCGGTGACCAGAGCCTGGACTTCGTGAATACAGTCAACTGGATCGAAGGCGGTCTCGACCGCTTCGCCAGTTACGCCCGACTGCTGGAATGGGCCGAGGGCGCACAGGTTGTTACTCGGCGAACAGCGGGTGCATTGCGTGCGGTGAGTGAGGAGTATCCGGCGCGCGCTGTGCGAGTACTCTCTGATGCGGTCGGACTACGCGCCCTGCTTGAGCGCCTGTTTTTTCGAATCTCGGAAAACCGTACAGTTGTCTCTGAAATCGCCCAGCTCAACGAGCACTGGCTGAGCACATCGCTCGCCGAATCTGCGGTTGTCGTGAACGAAGACAACGGCCTGACGCTTGGCTGGCCGCGTGCGGACACCGCGCTGGAGTCGCCACTCTGGGCCGTCGCGAGAGCAGCTGCTACGCTGGTTACATCCGCTGACGCATCCAGCATAAGGCGTTGCGGTGGCGATGGTTGCGGCTGGTACTACGTCGATCGGAGCCGCAACGGGCTACGACGCTGGTGCGAGATGGAAACGTGCGGCACGAAGATGAAATCACGCCGCCGAGCGGAACGAAACGCGGCGGCGCATCAAGGCGGAACTCCGCGATAGTGGTCGTTCCCGCCCCTGAAGATCAGGGACCAACATTCGGGTGCGGCGGCGGGATGAGTTCGTGAACTTCACACGGATCACACGGGCCCCTGTCCACTATCTCCTCCCGGGGCGGCTCGATCTCTGTTCTGATCACCAGCGGTTGTTCGGCCTCCGGTGAATTGATCCCGAGCGCCGCGCTGAGATGTTCAACCCGCTCAGCGATCAGCGACGCATTTTCTGCATCAGGGGTGGTGAGGAGGATGTGGAACGTATCTCGACCTTCCGACGCGATCAGATCCGACGTGCGCAGTTCCTGACACAGGCGCCAGAGCAGTGCTCGGCGCGCGGTTTCGGCCCCGCCGCTCACCGCGACGCGGATCACCCGAACGAGAGTCTTCCGGCGACGTGCGCGGCGTTCTTCCCAATTCTGGATGATCCGGAAATAGGGAATGTTCGGCAGGCCGGTAGCGACATCGGTAAGTGCAACACCCAGGAACGTATCCACGCGTCAGAACCCTCTGTGTACTAAATAGCACATGTCCTTTGCAGGAAACGGGCACGGGCCCACCGTTTGAGCGATTCTCACGCGTAAATCTTTCGAACGCAAGTTCGTATACATTGTCACGGCTCAAAGCCACAACGGCCGTGTACATATAGAGTAGGTTTATGATGAACGGTCCCCCGCGGAGGTAGTTGTGATGAAGATGCACACGACCTGGCTATCCGGAGTTGCAGGACTATCACTGGCGGTTGCTGGCGGTATGGTGGCGTGCAGCAAACCGGCCGGTCCGTCCGCGGATCTCGCGCAGGATCTTCAGGCGGCATCGTCCAACTCGGGCTCCGCTCTGACACTCGCCCCGAACAGCAGCGGGCGCCGTGACGTGATTTCTTCGGTTGAGCAGTCGCCGGAAGCACGCAGATCGGTAGCAGCGTCGCGCGTCCAGCTTGTGTCTCGCGTGACACCTCCGTCCCCTCCGCCAGCCGCGGTACCGCAACCGGTGACACCGCCAGTTGCGCCAACCGCTGCGGTCGCGACGGTTCCGTCAGCGCCGACGCCCGCGGCAGTTTTGCCGACGACGAGCAAACGCCCGACGCAGATGCAGCCAGCTCAGACAGGTCGGTACAAGACCGAGGCTGAAGTGTTCAGGAACGCGCCGTTCCCGATCAATCCGTAGGGTGAACTCACGGTAGTTCGCGGACGCGAGCGATCCAACCGCAGCGCCGAAACATTTGCGACACCTGGACCAAGAGCGCCGTCACTAGAGTTTAGTGCGGCGCTCCTTGTTTTCCCACGCGCGCACGAGGATCGGACCGCGACGGCCGCTTCGTTGGCGTAAATTAGAAGCAGAGAAGACTGGACGGCAGCAGGATTACCCTTCAACGTTACGTACTCGAGACCACAATGGCTAATTCAACCTTTGGCACTGTCGCAGATACGATTTACACTGATCTGGACCACGAGATTAAGTCGACTCGGCGCATGCTAGAGCGATATCCCGAGGGCCATGACGACTGGCGCCCGCACGCAAAATCCATGTCACTCTCGAAGCTCGCATCGCATACTGCGGAGCTTCCGCAGTTTGCAACAACGATGGTCACGACGGACAGCATGGATTTCATGAAGGGCGAATACGTATCGCACTCGTGCAACAGCAAGGCCGAGCTTCTGGAACTTTTTGATTCATCAACTGACGCGTTGCGCGCGGCGTTGTCAGCGGCGGATAGCGCAGCACTCGATCGCACGTGGACACTTCGCAAGGGTGAAGATGTCGTGCTCAGTGGACGAAAGCGCGACCTGATCCGCGGCATGGCGCTCAATCACATGGTGCATCATCGCGCGCAACTCGGCGTTTACTACCGTATGCTCGATGTTCCCGTGCCGGGATTGTACGGACCATCGGCGGACGAACCGAATTAATAGAAAAGAAAGGCGTGGGGATTGATTCCCACGCCTTTCTTGTTGTCGCCGGCCAATCGATCGTCATCCGTCAATTGATCGTCATCCTCACGACGCCGAGGATCCATGTTTCCGCAGTTGTTGCCTGGCCTACACTGAGCTATCTCCTGCCTTCGGCCATAGCACCGTCCTGCTGACTGTACGCCAGTCTCACCGCCTCCGCGCGCGCGAGCGCCTCGTCGGCCGAATTGGTTTCGTTGAATCGGATGCGACCATCGCCATCCACAACATAGTAACTCGGCGTTCCCCACTGATTGAAAGCCTGACTCGCTTCGTGCCAAGTATCCAGATACGTTGGCACCGCGACGTTCTTTTCACGGAGGAACGCGCTAAGAGCGCTGGATGCGTTCGCCTCGTCAATAACGGTTATGACCGGTACGCCGGATCGCGCGAGACGAGCTGACAAATCATTTATAGCGGGCAGGCTTTCAATCGCCGGTCCGCAGAAGCGCGACCAGAATACGATGACGCTAACCTTTCCCTTCGTGAGACCTGCAAGATCGAACGTTCGCCCGTCCATGTTCCTGACACGATGCTTGCCCGTCAACGAACGTGCGGGCGCGTCAGCCAGCATTCGCTTCACGTATTCGACGCGCGCTGAATCGATGTAACTCTTCCAGCGTACCGCGCCGAGTACGCGCGTGCCGAGTGTGTTGGCGGAATCGTTGAATGCATGTGTGGATCTCGGATCGACGGCGAGTCGCGCCGTCATGACGAGAGCGTTGGCAGTGTCGCCACCGGCAAGGTTCGCGGTTTGCACCGCGCGGAATACTCCCGTGTTCCAGCCTTCTGAAGAAGCTTCCGAGAGAGCTACGCGCGCCGCGGCATAATCGCCGCGCGCTACAAGGGCCTGGCCGAGCGTGGCGAGCAGCGTGCGTTTTGCGTTCGCATTTCGCTTTTGCTGTTGAGATCGCGTTTCATCGAGCCCTCGCTGCGAGGGCACGGGAGTGCTCAGCGAATCGATCTCGTCACGAAGCTGCTGAATCCCATCATTACGGAGGGCCGGCATCCGGGAGAGTTGGGTCGCCACCCACCGTCTGACATCCTGCTTGTATCGCTGAGCGTCCACGAGGCGTGTTGTCCAGCGCCTTGTCTGGGTCGTATCCATCGCATCGATGGCCAGGCCGGCCGCATAGCTCGCAACTTGCTCGCGACTACTCGGCGGGGCGGACGCCCAAAGTCCATCCATTCTTCTGAACTCGGCAGCGGTGTCCTTTTTGATACGTAGGGAGTCGAGCCCATCGAACATACGCCACTGAATCGCGAAAGAGTTGTTTGGCGCATCTCGAAGCAGCCGCGCACGCCAGGCGGCTGCGACCGAAGAGTCAGTGCCCACTGCGTACCACGCCATCTCGCCGATATCGTCCTTCGAAGGAGGCGGCCCGGATGTAAAGATCGAATCAAATGCCGCGAGCCGCGCTCGGTGGCTGATGCGGATGCTATCATCATCCGCGCGTCCGAGCCATGAGTGGAACGACTTCATCCAGATCCAGGCACGAAGTTCATTCGGATAAAGCGCAGTCATTCTGCGAGCCGTCGCGAAACCTTCTTCCCAGTTGCGGCCCATCATGTCGTTCGCGCGCTGATCGAGTGCATCGAACAGCGGCTTGCCGAGTGAATCCGAAACGAGCAGCTCCCAGTTCCGGCCGGCGTTGTCGTCAATCATGGTTGCACTGGTGTCTTCCACCGCGAACACCGCGTACACGACGCTATCCGGTAGTACAACACGCCCATTGAATTTGCCATTCGCGCCACGCTTGAGCTCGGCCGCGACGGTGGTCGGAATTCCAGCGTTGTAATTTTCGTTGCTGCGCGTGCGGTACCGCGCACGCAACTCGAGACGTGTTTGTCTCGCGAGCGTCGCGGGGGGCTGGTAATCGACGTCCACCGCCTGACCAGCACGCGGTGCGGCGGGCGCGAAGTTAAGGATACCATTGGCGCTTGCGGCCTCGACATCGCTGGCGCGTTGACTGATGATCGCTCCACCCAACACCGCCAGGAGGATTGCTGCGGCGGCAGCAAGTGCCCAGTGGCGTTTCGGGCGCGGCGCAGCGTCGGCAGTGGGGAGAATGAGTCGCGTATCCGATGCTCGGCTCGCAAGCACCCTGTCCAGAACTGATGCTGATGGTTCGTCTGTCGGAACACCCGATGCCGCGCTGCTCACTTCGCGAACAAATTGAAGATTATCTCGGCAACGCTGGCATTCCACGAGATGCGCGGCTATCCGAGCGCGTGATTCGTCGGGTGAATCGGAGAGATAATCTCCGAGCTCAGCTGCCGTTGGATGGCGAAAGTGAAGGCGCATGCGATCTACCTTGTTGGATAACTTAGAGAAGTGAGCGTCGGAGCATGTCGATCGCGCGCGATAGCCGTGTGCGTGATGCAGCAGAGCTGATGTTGAGAAGCGCGGCGATCTCGTCGTGTGTGTAGCCTTCCACGCGACTGAGGACGAGCACGGCGCGGAGAGTATCTGGCAGCGCCATTATTTTCTGCTGCAGTGCATCAAGATTAGCACGCGAGTCGGTGCGATCTTGAGAAACCAGCGTGTGCGAATCATCGAGAGACGTTGTCGAACGGCGACGATCAGAGCGCAGACGAACGAGCGCGAGACGAACTGTGACGCGCTTGAGCCACGCGGCGAACTGGCCGTGATCCTCGTATCGCTTCAGGGCGCTCGGCAATCCCACGAAGAGATCGTGCACGACATCTTCGGCGTCGGAACGAGAGCCGGTGATGCGATACGCGGTTTGATAGAGAGTGGTCGCGTATCGACCGTACAGGTCGGCGAGCGCGGAGGGCTCTCCGGATTTCGCGCGCTCGATGAGGTGCGGGAGGGTCAATGCACCTCGGTCGGCTGACGATTCACGCCACATGATTGCTCGGCATTGGAGTCATAATGCCGTGGGGCGCAACAATGTTACAAGTGAGGGGTGGGGCGCCGACTTACGGAGATGACTCCTGAGCTTTGCGAGCCGGGCGCGAAGCTAGGCTTATGGCCACCGCCCGCACCTCGGCAATCGATCGAATAGTCACCTTTTCAAAGTTGCGGAGAACGGTTCGCTGAGTGCGGCGGCTAAGCGCCAGCCGCCATTACTACGGCCCGGTGCAGCGCGTCGTACGCGTTCTGGTCCAATGCGCCGAAGTGCAGGTTCTCGTACGTGATCCGGCCGTCCTTGCCAACGACGTACACGCTACGGCTGGCATAGTTATGTCCCTGATACTGCATTGTCGAGCTGTACCGGGACGCGATCGCGCCGGTCGTGTCGCTTACCAGGGTGAAGGGAAAGTGCATGTCGTGCGCCCAACCTGCGTGCGACGTGACGTCGTCTGTGGAGATTGGAAGCACTATCACGTTGTCGCCAAACAGCGTCGCGTACTCATCCCGGAACTTGGTCATCTCCGCCGTGCAGCCACCGGAGCGATCCTTCGGATAGAAAGCGAGCACGACGACGTGGCCGCGGAGAGCTCTGAGTGACACAGGAGCCGACGTGGCACCGTTCGAGTCAGCCGCAGGAAGTTCGAAGTCCGGCGCCTGCGATCCGGTACTAGGCGCGATCGAGTTTGACATAACGAGCTGCGCCGTCGGTGATTGGGTTGGCTGTTGCGCCGGGAGCTGTGCGGCGGCGCCGAGGAACAACGTGAGCAAAGGGAGTCGATGAAGCGTCTTCATTGTAGTAGTCCGGCAAGAAGGTGAGCGGCTCGGGGGAATGGGAGTGAGCGCATTATCGCTCGGACCTTCGCGCGTGTAAGTAGCCTCTCGGTGGACGGTTCCCCCAAACCGTCCAGTGGCGTGGTGATGTGGATACTCGTGCTTAAGGTGCGGTCGGCCCGGATGCGGGTAGGCGGACCGGTTCGGGCGCACGGCGGAACGTGTCGCCATGCACCGAGCCACGGACCTGCCTGCCTCCCTCATAGCGCCGCTCGGCCGCATCACGCGCGCATACAGCCGCGCCGGATCGCCCTTGACCGCGCGAGCGCTCGTTGTGCGCGGTCACGGGCTTATCGTCAGAGGTGCTCCACCGCGTTCTCCATCGCGCACTACGGAGCGAGGGCCTTCAGAGGATACTATCCATGCGCTTCATCGGACTCTCAGCAATTCTTCTAGCCGCGGTTGCGTGCGGCGGAGGTAGCAGTAGTACCGCACCGGGGACAACGCCGCCGACACCTACACCTTCGCCCAGCAGCGCGACGGTCAATGCAACACCGAGCATTGCCTTTTCGCCCGCCACGACGACGATCGCCCCTGGGGGGACCGTGACGTTCGCGTTCGGAAGCGTACCGCACAACGTTTACTTCGACGCAACCGCGGGAGCTCCCGCGAATATCCCGGGAAACAATGCGAACACGAGCGCGAGCGTCACGTTCGCTACAGCTGGGACGTACGTGTATCACTGCCACATCCACCCGAGCATGACCGGCACTATTGTAGTTGCGGCCACAATGCAGGCCAACGCTGGCGCGAACACCGGTGGGAATGGCTACCCGTAAGGGCTTCCGGTGCTATTATTCGGTCGAGTAGTGTAACCGATGCTGGAGTGATCATGGCCACGAGGTGCACATGACCCGGGGTGCGCGCGTTGATGCAACCGTCGTAACGCGCGCGCCGACACCGATCACGGTGTTGGTAGTTGACGACGAGGCAATTGCTCGAGAGGGGCTCGAGGGTATCCTCGCCTCCATGCCCGGGATAAGTGTGCTCCCGGGCTGCCGGAATGGACAGGATGCGATTGATGCCGCGCAGCAGTCGCGCCCGGATGTAATCTTCCTTGACATTGAGATGCCAGGGATGGACGGATTCGGTGTCGCCCGGATGCTCGCTCCAGATCCTGGTCCGATCATCGTCTTTGTGACAGCATACTCGAGCTATGCGGTTGGCGCATTCGAGTTCGAGGCTTCGGATTACATCGTGAAGCCCTTCACAGATGCGCGTGTTGGCGCATGCGTCGCGAGAATCCGTCGGCTTTGCGGAGACCGCGACAAACAGCAGCACGGTGACCACCTCGTACAGATGGTGACATCGTGGGCCAAAAAGCACGACGGCGCGTTAGCAAACGCTCAGCGTTCGCTGTTGGACGTGGCGAACCATTCGGATCGGGCCGACCGCAAGTCAAAGCCGAAATACGCGACTCGGCTGCTCGTGCCCAACGGACTGCGTACGTCGATCATACCGGTCGATCTGATCGACTGGATCACGGCGGACGACGATTACGTCGTGCTGCATGCCCGCGGTAAGACATACCTGCTCCGCGGGACGCTGGGCGCGATCGCGGCGGAGTTGCACCCGCATGCATTCGTGCGCACTCATCGCTCCGTGCTCGTCAATCTCAGCCGCATCACGGAGCTCCGGCGGGAACGGGACGGGAGCGCCGCAGTCGTCCTGGAGGATGGCCACAGGCTCCCGGTCGGACGGCGGCGCTACGAGGATGTCCGGCAGGCCTTGTCCCAACCCCGCGATGGTAGTGGGCCGGATTAAGAGGTCACGCGGAACGTCGCGGGCCGAGGGGCGGCAACTTGTACGGCTCATGTGGCACTTGTGCCCGCCGCCATGGGACGCATACACAAGCAGTGACACCGCCGCGCGGATCATTGATTATCCTGAGCGACCCGCCGACGCCATAGAGACGCTCCAATCGCTCGGCGGTGTTACGAAGGCCGAGTCCACGATGCCCCTTGATCGTCATCAGAAGCGGTGGCCCGTTATTCCACACTGTAACCTCGAGTGTGTCCGCATCGTGGGTTGCCGTAATCGCAACCGTGCCACCGGCCGGCGAGCGGGAAATCCCATGTCGAAGCGCATTCTCCACGAGCGGCTGCATGAACAACGTAGGCACCATTGCATCCCGCACTTCGGCCGCGACGTTCCATTCCACACGCAGGCGGTCCGCGAACCGGATCAGCTCAATGTCCAGGTACTGTTCGACGAGGGTGATCTCCTCCCCGAGCGTGCGCTCGTCGGCCACGCCGCTCTCGAGCACACTCCGGAGCACCCCGGCCAGAAGATTGGTAACCCGCGCCGCTTCATCGCCGCTGTTTCGGCGCGCGAGGAGCGCAATGGTGTGGAGGGCGTTGAACAACATGTGCGGGTGAAGCTGCCCGCGAAGTGTCTGTAGCTCGGCGCGGACAAGCTGCGTCGCGAGGGCAGACGTTCGCAGTTCTTGCGCGCGATTCCGACGCTCGTACGCTACGGCAAGCGCGGCCGCCAGTGTCGCGGCGTACAGCACCAGTGTCATGATGCTCGACCCAACGAGTACGATCTCGATGTACTGTCGCGAGATTGTGATCGGCGGTAACCGGAACACCGCGTTGGACCACG
>JBDTAZ010000255.1:0-3317 GCA_039924325.1 Gemmatimonadaceae bacterium | reverse complement strand
GCGGCGAGTTCGCCAGCCAGGCTCGCCATCCTCGCATGATGAAAAACGCAGGACTTGCATTGTGATCAGAGTTATAGTCGCCGAGGACCAGGGAATGGTGCTCGGCGCTCTCGTTGCACTACTCGAGACCGAGCCGGATATTCAGGTCGTCGCGCGCGCTCACGACGGCCGTGAAGCAGTAACGCTGGTCCTCGAGAATTCGCCCGATGTGCTTCTGACCGACATCGAGATGCCACACCTTACGGGACTCGAAGTCGCCGCCGAGCTGACGCGACTCAAGCTGCGAACGCGAGTTGTGATTCTTACAACTTTTGCGAGGGGTGGCTATCTGCGCCGCGCGCTAGAGGCCGGTGCTAGCGGCTATCTGTTGAAGGACAGTCCGCCAGATATGCTGGCGGATGCGGTGCGTCGTGTTCACGCCGGGCTGCGTGCGGTGGATCCGGATCTCGCCGCGGAAGCGTGGTCGGCGCCGGACCCGCTTACCGATAGAGAACGCCAGGCGCTGCGGTACGCGGCTGAGGGTAAAACCAGCTCTGAGATAGCATCGACTCTGAACCTCTCGGAAGGCACCGTTCGGAATTATCTGTCCGAAGCAATGGCAAAGTTGGGGGCATCAACGAGAGTCGAGGCTGCGCGCTTGGCCCGGGAGCAGGGCTGGTTATAGCGGTTTGTATGCCCCGGTAGCTGTTCTGCATTGCGTCGAGGACCGTAGCCTGCCAGTTTCATCCTCCATGGGTTCAAAGTGGTAGGCGATGCATCGGCAGGACCGGCTGTACGTGGCGCTGACACGGATCCGGCGCGGTGGCGCATGCTCGTATTGCTGGCATGCGCCGAGTTGCTTGGGATGTCGCTCTGGTTCGCCGCCAGCGCCGTATCGGCGCAGTACAGAACGTTGTGGGATCTGAGCGCGTCGCAAGCTGGCTGGCTTACAACGGTTGTGCAGCTTGGGTTCGTGATTGGCACCGCAATACTTGCTACGCTGAATGCGGTTGATATCGTCCCATCCGGCCGACTGTTCGCGACGGGGGCGGTTACCGGCGCAGTCGCGAATGCCGCACTTGTAATCGCGCCCGGGTTTCGTACCGCGCTTCTCTGCAGGATGATCACTGGCATGGCGCTGGCTGCCGTTTATCCGCCAGCGATGAAAATGATATCCACCTGGTTTCGCGCGCGACGCGGTCTTGCGGTCGGTGGGATTGTCGGCGCACTGACTGTTGGCAAGGCGACACCATATCTTGTGCACGCAATTCCCGGTGCCGGTATTCGCCCTGTAGTTCTTACCGCGTCCGCAGCGGCATTGACGGCGGCTGTGCTCATACTCGTTGGTTATCGCGATGGCCCGTATCCGTTTCCCCCGCGTCCGTTCTCGTGGGGCCTCGTTGCAAGCATAGCACGCGAACCCAAATTCCGCCTTGCGACAGGCGGTTATCTCGGCCATATGTGGGAGCTATATGCGGCATGGACATGGTTGCCAGTATTCATCTCCGCAAGCATCGCTGCTCAGCGCGGCCAATCCGCGTCAGCAACCTCTGTCGCGTCCATCGTGGCGTTTGCTGCACTTGCTATCGGTGGCGTCGGTTGCATCTGGGGCGGCCTGTTGGCGGATCGACGCGGCCGTGAATGGCTCGTTACAGTTGCGATGACCGTGAGTGGTGTGTGCTCGTTGCTTATCGGACTCACGTTCGGCTCGACGCTCTGGCTCGTTGTCCCGATCGCGCTCGTCTGGGGCTTCTTCGTCATCGCTGATAGCGCCCAGTTCTCTGTGCTCGTAACCGAGAGCGTCCCACCTCATGCGGTGGGTACCGCCCTTACCGTGCAGACGTCACTCGGCTTTCTCCTGACAATGGTGACGATTCAGACCGTACCGCAGATATCGACTTTGATCTCGTGGCGCTGGGCATTCGCGATACTCGCGTTCGGGCCCATGTTCGGGATCTGGAGTATCCGCAAGCTCGCCACGATCATGCCCGATTGACGCTGCTCGAATAAGTTGTGAATCGCTGCGAGCGGCTAATGTAGATTGTCTATTGCGACTCCGGCCGCTTTACTCGCTATTGCCGGGACCGCTGACCGTGTTCACCTTGAGGATTATGCCACCAGTCAACATTTCGGCGCTCCAGGAACACGAGCGAGTGCAGAGCGATTTTCTCGTTCTTGAGCGGGCCGACAAGAAAACCGCGAATGGCGATCCGTTCGCCATCCTCACGCTCGGCAACTCGTCGGGCCGAATCGACACAGCGCCGATCTGGTCCGACAAGCTGACCTGGGCCGATGGTGCAATTCGCGGCAAGGTCGTTCAGGTTATCGGCGATGTCGCGATGTATGGCCGCAACGGGTCGACCAAGCGCCAGCTCGCGCTCAGCGCGCCGCTTCGCGTAATCCCCGACAACCTTGTGGACGTACACTCGTTCCTCGAAACCGTCGGCGATTGCACGCAGCTTTGGGACTGGATGGATAAGCAGCGTGAAGCAATGCAGTCGCGGACGCTCAGGAGCGTCGTCGATCTCTTTTTCGCCGACGATGAGTTTCGGCTCCGCTTCGAGAAAACGCCAGGATCTCCGTCGAGCCATCACGCAAAAGTGGGCGGCCTGCTACTACACACATTCGAAGTCGCGTCAATTGCGCGCGCCACTGCACGCACCACACGTGCAAACCAGGATCTGGTTTTCGCCGGTGCGCTGCTGCATGACATCGGAAAGGTCGAAGCCTACGAAGTCTCCGCTACCGGCTTTTCCATCACAACCTGCGGCCTCCTGCTGGGCCACGTAGTACTCGGCGCGCTCATGCTCGAGCGCGCACTGGCGAAACTCGACGCGTCGATCTGCACTGATGGACAGATCCTGGAATTGCAGCACATGATCCTGTCACACCACGGCAGTCTCGAATTTGGCAGTCCGGTACAGCCAATGACAGTCGAAGCCGAAATAGTGCACTGGTCCGACGAAGCGTCCGCGAAAGCTTCCGACATGGGCGATTCCATCGATGACGCAAACAATTTTCTGTCCGGCCGCGAGACTAGCGACGGGAAACCATGGCGAGTGCGTCGACATGTGTATCGCCGCGGGCATGATTGGGACTGATAGCGAAAAGTCATTCCCACGCAGGCGGGAATCCATTTAATGTCCCATTGACTGCAGCGCCGAGTACGTTCGCTGCATAATTGACGTGGCGTCATGAAGGCATCCCGAATGAGGGTAACTTGAGTCCAGGTTACTCCTGAGGGGCTCGCCACTTGTGTACCATCGCCGGACAGTGACAGCCCTGCCTTCGGACAAACACAATGCAACGCATTCGAACCCTGAGATTGGCGCTACTCC
>JBDTAZ010000254.1:0-9780 GCA_039924325.1 Gemmatimonadaceae bacterium | reverse complement strand
GCCGAACGCGTCTGTCTGATTTGAAGGGTGGTGTTACCTACACTTTGCTCTCACCCGACGGAAAGCGACTGCTCGTGAGCGACCAGTCTGCCTCCGCCCGCTCATTCGTGGGGGGGGCGCCGTGGCCTGTCACCGATCGCACTGCGACCGTCGTTCCCGATCTCGTCGTTCCGCATGGATTCGCGCAGTTCAACACATGGACAAGAGATGGTCGCTGGGTCGGCGGGGTGATCATCACGAGTGATGGCGCACTGCGCGGGCATGTTGTGGCCGATCCGACCACCCTGCGTCCACGGGTTCTCAACGACGATTCCGACGGCGAGTTTATGGCGTGGCTTCCCGACGGCCAGCATGTCATCTACTTCATGAAAGACAACTCGCTCGTCGTGCAGGACATTAATACGCTGGCGCGGCATGCCATCACGGGCAAACTCCCCTATCCGCCTGAGCAATCGCAGGACATCGTCGCTTCGCCGGATGGACGCACGCTGTACTACGGCGCGGAGCGCGCTGAGGCGAACATCTGGATGGTGCGTCGCGCGGGAGCGAAGAGCACGACTCACTGACGCGACTCTTCTCAGCGCAGGTGAAACAACTCCTGATGAAAGGCACTCGACGAAAACCCCTGGCTGATGAAATCCTGCCTTAGTTCCTTGCCAAATACGACCGGCCCACAGAACCAGATGTCCGAGGATTTCCAGTCCGGTACGACCTGACGAATGTCTGCACCCGTCATTCGTCTATCCTCGGCGGCCACCCATACTCGTAAAAGCACGTGCGCTGACTCCGCGAGATTTCGTAGCTGTTGTACGAGCTCGATGTCGCGCGTTGCAGTGGCGTGAAAAAGATCGATTGACTTGCCGTCCGGGTGGTTCGCCAACTCCTGCATACGTGAGACGAATGGCGTGATGCCGATTCCTGCGCTAACCCAGATCTGTCGTTGATGCGAACCGCTGAAGGTGAAGCGACCGTACGGGCCCTCGACGGTGACGAGCGTCCCCTTCTGGGCGGTCGTCGGCAGCGCCCTCGTGTAATCCCCGAGCCCCTTGATCAGAAACACCAGATGCCCATCGTCCTTCCACGGTGACGAGATCGTGAAGGGGTGCGGCTCTTCTGATCCATCGAATTTCACAAACGCGAATTGACCCGGCTCGTGACCGGTCCATCGATCCTTGAGGTGGATGCTGACCTCGAGGATCCCAACCTCGGGATGCATTCTAACGTTATCAATTTCGCCAACCGCACGGTGCGTACGTCCCACCCGTCAGAACAGCACAATGACCGCCGACAGACTGCCCGCGGCCATCAACACCACCATGACGTACGATATTGGTTGAGTCCAGTACGCCGTCTTCATCAGGACTACTGAGTGAAACACGAGTAGCAGAAACACAATCGCGAGCACGCGGTGCGTCTTCAGGAACCAGCGATACGGAAACCACCCGAGCAACGCGAGCACAACGAGCACAACGAGCGCAAAGAAACACCACAATCCGACCAATTGTGCCGGACTCTGCAAGGTGGCAAGCATCGCGACGAGGCCGCTCGAGGCGGCTTCGGCCGCGCGTTGCCGTCCCTGAGGTGGTATCCAGCCAATGGAGGTGAACAATCCCTGTCCGCTGATCCAACTCCAGTGCGCTACGGCCATCACGAGTGTCGCGACGCCAAGCCACTTGTGCAGCCGATAGCTCTTGTCGAGGCCGCCGAGCCCGGTCTCCAGAGACCTCGATCGTACTGCCAAAATCATCGAAACGCTCATCGCGCCCGTTGCGACGATGCCGGTGTAGAAGATCAACGACAACCGCGTCTGCGCGAACGGAGTCACGCTCGAGTGGATTGGATCTGCGGCCAACCACAGACCGGTGAGGGCGATGCATAACACCCAGAAGCAAACTTTGATGCGTGTCATGTTCTTCCGGAATTGAATTTTGCCGCCGCGGCAGCCGCGTTCACCAGCTCGAGCAACGTGCGGCCGTCATGGACTTGTAAGGTTCAGCCAATAGCTTGGAAATATCAGGTCGGGCGTTCGCAGGTCCGCAAAGATTGCGGCTCGCATTTTTCAATCCAATCCTCAATGATCACAGCTTCCATTGCAATTGGCCTGCTTGCGGCGCTTGCTCAAGGGCCGCCGAGCGTCGACTCTGTCGGAACCGTACAGATCCAACTCCCCGCGGCTACGGCGTCCACCGTCGGTTTGCCAGCGCCTTGCAACCGAGCTGGTCCCCGAGACTCACCCATCGGTATCTCGCTCGCGTACGACGTCCAAACGGACGCCGAGTTCCAGGCTGACACGACGACTCGGCGCCCGCGCGCGATCGAGTACAGCGATGCGTATTACACGCGACTCAGAATCCATATGGTCGCCAGCTACGTCGAGCTTCCGCTGTTCGGCGCAGAGTACATCCTGGGTGACCGGCTGCTACGTGATGAGCGAACCGGATTCCCGCCGTCAGGGCTCAAGGCCGCGCACGCCGGCGTGGCTGGCGGGTTGGGGGTCCTGTTCGCAGTGAATACCGTAACCGGTGTGTGGAATCTCTGGGACTCGCGGAACGATCCCGCAAATAGAACGCTAAGAATCATTCACTCCGTAGCGATGCTCGGGGCCGATGCAGGCTTTGCACTTGCCGGAGCCACTGGTGGTAACGCGCAGAACAGTACACTCGATGCGCAACGTCACCGCAACATCGCCGTGGGTTCCATGGCGCTAGCCACCGCAGGAACAGCCATCATGTGGCTGTTCGACAAATAGGATCGGTCACTTGATTCTCGTCAGCTATTCGGCAGGGCTTCACGCGCTCGCGGACATCCTCAAGCCGTGGCAGTCTCTGTTCAGCAACTCGAAGGTGATATCCGACGGAGTCACCTTTCTTCATCTCGCCGGCCTGCTGTTCGCGGGCGGATTCGCAATTGCCGCCGACCGCGCGACCTTCAGGGCGATCCGCGGAACCGCTGAAGATCGTGTCACGCTCCTTCGAGAGGTGGGCGCAATTCACCGGCCCGTCATGATCGGCCTCGGCGTGCTCTTCACCACCGGATTTCTGCTCGCGACCTCAGACGTTGAAACTTTTGGGACGTCTCCGGTGTTTTTTGTGAAGATGACGCTCGTCGCATTGCTTCTGGTCAATGGCGTCCAGCTGCAGCGTACGGAACGCGCTTTGCGCATGACTGAGGTCACTGCCTCCGGTGAGGTAGCCGACGATGCACTCTGGCGCAAATTGCGGATCACGGCGATTGCGAGCGTGGCATTGTGGACGTCGATCCTCCTTGCCGGCACGATTCTCGTCAACAGTTAGATGTGGGAACCTGAAACTTGCACGACCACGCGATTGTCTCGCGTGATTACCGAACCCGAGACGCAGAGAGCATGAGCAGCGAAGACGATATCATTGACGCCGGCGCCGATTGCACCGGTTGCACGCTTCAGAGTCGGCGGTCATTTCTACGCGGCGGGGCACTTGTCTCCGTCGTTGCATCGATGGGCGCGTTGGGCCTCTCGTCACGAAAGCTCGAGGCCATGACAATCAGCCTCGCGACTGGACGTCGACGCACCGTCGATGGTACTCCGACCGTGAGTTATCCGGTGCCGACATCGGACGGCGCGCAGATCGACCACGATAACGAAGTCATCCTCGTCAGGTGGGAGACCGAAATCTACGCGTTCAACCTGTCGTGTCCGCATCAGCACACTGCGCTTCGGTGGGACGATGCCGACCATCGGTTCCAATGTCCCAAGCATCACTCCAAGTATCAACCGGACGGCGAATTTATCAGCGGTCGTGCGACACGGAACATGGACCGCTTCGTGATCAGGCGCGACGCCGGCAATAACATCATCGTGGACGTCGATGCAATGCTGCGCAGCGATCAGGATGCAACAGCGTGGGCGGCTGCAGCGCTCAAAGTCTGAGCTAAAGAAATATGAACCGACTTGACGATGCAACGAGTTCCGTGAAGAATGATGCCGTGCCGACAGAATGTGAGGAGTGTCGTGCACGCTCGTCAGCCGCTGGTCAAATCGATCGACGCGGATTTGTCACACAGGGCGCACTTGCTGCGATTGGCGCGCTTCTACTCACGGCTTGCGCGGGTGGGAGCGACTCCACCGGTCCGGCCGGAAATACGGGCGGCGGCAACGTTGGCGGCAACGGCAGTTCGGGCCTGTCTGTGACGGTGTCTGCGTACCCCGCGCTCGCAGCGATCGGCGGAATCGCACGCATTGACTCTGGTCAGGGAACCCCGGTCGCCGCAGTGCGGACGAGTGCAACAACATTTTCGGCGTTCTCACTGATCTGTCCGCATTTTGGTTGCACTGTGGGCATTGCGAGTGGAAGCTTCCAGTGTCCCTGTCACGGTGCCCGATTCGCTGCGACCGGTCAGTGGACTGGCGGGCAACAGACCGGCAACCTGACGTCACTCAACGCCAGTTACGACGCAACGACGGACCTTCTCAGGATTACCGGCTGAGCGAGCATTGCTACCACATTTCGAGGCGGAACCATGGGCTTCGAACAATACCACGAACCTGCGAACGAGCTTTCGGCCGAAGTTCGGCCGTTCGCGCGCATGATAACCGGAATGACCGGGATGGATCTCGAATTTCTCCTCAGAAAGAAACCAGAATGGCGAGAGATTCTTCAAAGGATTCTCTTTACGGACGGCGACATCGTCTCGCACGGCGAGGAAGCTGAGAAGGGCGCTGGATAGGCTCAGGTCTCAGTTCGGTCGCAGCCCGTTCAACGATACTGACGCCATTCTTTTGCGCGCCAACGAGAAAATGGTCGGAACCGGTTCCGCGGGAGGTTGCGTGCCGCGACTTACCGGGCGGGATTGTGCGTGGGCTTCAGGACGACGTGAAAATTCGCGTCGACCTCGGTCGTCCGATACGGATATCTCCAATGCGAGTAGTACATCGTGTTAGGAATGGGCTTGAGATCCGCATTGAAATAATAGCTGAATACGTACCGCAATACGTTCACAATGCTCGTCGAGTCTGGCACTACGGCATCGCCGCCATCGGGGAGGTAGTAAGCGCCGAAGGGTCGGAAACGCTCTCTGGCCTGCGCGGTATTCGGAATGGCTCTGTCGTTTACAAACTGCTTGAGCGACTGCGATCCGTGGTCTCCCTGGATAATGATGATCGGGGGCACCGACGACGTGCTCAACAGCGAGTGAACCATCGTAAGCGTGCGCTTGTTCAGGCAGTCCAGCTCGCCAGCCAGCGAGCTTTGTCCCATGGAGCGCACAAGCGGGGCACACGATGCGTCAATTTTGTACCCCAGGTGAGGCATGAGCACATGTGCGAACGTAAATGTCAATCGTGGATCACGTGCTATGGAGGGAACTCCGGCAAAAATGCCCATTGCATGGTCCCGATCGACCTGATTCGGTGTCGAGAGCCGCGGCATCAGTTTGCTGAAGAGCGTCGTTGTCGCAAAATATTCGGCGATCGGTGATCGGTGAATCGAGCGGCCAAGATCGAATGGAGCGGGGGGCATATACTTCGCCGGCATCGCGCGGGGAGGCAAGTCATCGCCGCGTCGGAACTACCGCCGCACGACGCGGAAGTTCGAATCCACCTGGGTCAACCGGTATGGATACATCCAGTGAGAGTAATACATGGTGTTCGGTAGCGGCGGGAGGTCGGCATTGAAGTAGTAGCTAAAGGTGTACCGAAGCACGTTCACAATACTGATCGAGTCGGGCAGCGCCGCCGCACCTCCGCCGGGGAGATAGTACGCGCCGAATGGCCGGAATCGCTCTCTTGCTTGCTCGACGCTTGGCAACCCACTGGTACTCGCGAAAATGTTGAGCGCCTGCGAGCCGTGGTCGCCCTGGAGGATGATCACTGGTGGCGTCTTGGCCCGGGCGATTATTGCGCGTACCATCCGAACGACCTCCCGATTAAGGCAGCCCAGCTCCGCTTCGAGTTCGCGCCGGCCCAACGGCGTGGCACCCCACTGCAACGCGGTGTTGCGCGGAAGCGGTCGACAGGCTGCGTCCTCAATGAATGAAATGTGCGGCAAGAGGATGTGCGCGAACACGAACGTCGGTTGGCGTGACGGTGGCATGTTTGTCAGGCCAGCGAACGTGCGAGCGATGTCATCGGTATGCACCTCCATCTCCGTCGGAAAGAAACGCAGCAATTTACTAAACATGCTGGATCGCGCGAAGCCGTTGAACACTTCGGACGTCTGCAATGCGCGCCCTAGATCCCAGTGATGCCCAAGATCGAACTCTTCGTCGGCGTCCGAGTTGTGTTGTGTGGACGTGTACCAGCTCGACGGGAAGAACACGAATCGATATCCCTGCCTCTTGAGGAATCGCTCTGTTCGGTTGTGCTCGAGCAAGTATGCCGCCACTGTGAAGTCGTGCGTGTTGACATCAACGTTGGAGGCAAGGGCACGTACTTGCGCAAAATTTAGGAACGATGAAACCGACATGAGCGTGTTGGCATAGTTGCTCCGAACGCTCTGGGGCACTCGAAATCCAATCGCGCGAAGCGTGTCCTCAAAGGGTACGTTGTCAATGCCGAATCGTTCACGCAATACGGCTGAGCTCGGATACTCATCAAGAATGACGATGTACACGTCCCGCTTGGTGTCCGGAGTCGGTTGACCAGCCGGCGTAGTGGAGCTGCGTATCTTGACGCGCTGAGCGAGCTCGCGTACGAGTGTGCTGCGTTTGATAACGCCGGCGTCGGCGATGTGCGTGTAGAGGATCTGAGCACCGGACCAGCAGACTACAATCGTCGCCAACACCGAAAGAAATCTCCCAACCGCGCTGATGTCCGGTAGATTACGTTGCCAGCGCCGGTAAATCACGACCAGCATAGCTGCCACCAGTGCGGCTCCGATGAGCGTTGCGAAGCCCATCCGCGGGTTGCCTGTCAAAAACGCGATTGGCGCCTGGATCGGCGCCGACAAATAGTTGTATAGATAGAAATAAGCGACTGCGCAGAACAATATGAACGCGCTCACGTCGGCAACGCGCTCCGAGGACACGTTTGTTCGCCTGACACTCGCTCGTAGCAGAAAATACAGCGCGAGGTACGCGCTTGCGGTGATTGCGCCGACCACAAGCGCCAACACGATTGTGTCGAGGACTCGGTCGCTCCCGGCATTCTTTGCAGTGACACCGATGATCGGAAAGACTGCGAAGAACACCGGATAGACGCGTCGTCCCCAGCTCATCGCTCCCTCGGCTCTCGCGCAGTCATTGAATAGAGCCACCGCATCGAATCACCCACCTGTTCACACGCATCGATCGTGAAAATTTCTCCAAATGCTCGCTCAAAACCTTCCTTGCTGTAATCGGCGAAAATGTCCTCGCGATTCTGTAGCAGTCGTTCCACCTGCGAATCTTCCTTGGCCACGAACTCGATGATTAGATTTCGGCCCAGTTGGGCCAAATACGCCGCAACGTGCGAGAGCGGAACATTGTTCGCTATCGCCATGTGATGCACGAGCGCTAGCGCCATTACTGTGTCCGCAGGCCCGCGCTCGGCGAGTGACATGCGCTCGCTGTGAGCCCACCCGAGCGCAGGCGATGGATTGGTCAGGTCGAGAAGCAGCGGCAACAATCCCGTCTCTCCGCGTTCGCGGACAGCGCGGTAGTTGCGCTCAACGGCCGCGGGATCGATGTCGAACGATACGACCAGCGGCGCCACTTCACGCGCCGTCCGGCTGTACTCTCCGGTGTTCGCGCCAATGTCCCACACCGTCGCTGGAGCTTGCGCGCTCAGATATCGCCTGATGATCTCATGCTTTTGCTGCGTTGCTGCATCGCTGTAGTTGGTGAAGTCCACATAGTTGGCCCACTGCGTTCCGTCCGGGCGCCACTCGAGCTTCTCAACCGCCTCTCGTAGATTGTCGGTCAGCGCCGCGAGCGCCGACTTGGCCAGCTTCCGAGAGCCGACCGCGGACGAAACCCTCGTCTCGGAGTACTTCCGCTGTGCTCGCGCGTGCATATGCACGTGCAATAGCGTTCGTACATCCGCCCAGCTCCGGCGCGGCAGCATGTGGCTCCCGAAGTCCAGCGGAATCCCGTCGAGATACTCGCGCAATAACAATCCGAAGCGTATGTCGCGCCGTGCCATGAGAAGCAACGGTACGAGGAAATGCTGGCAGAACTGCTTGTACGCAATCCACGGCTGGCCGTCCCGGTACCGCTCGAACGAGAGAGTATCCATGAATACTGGACGCCCGTCAGCGAACTGCACGTTGTACGCGCTCGCGTCGCGCAGGACGAAGCCACGCTCGAGCGCGCGCGACTGAATGGCGAGGGTCAGCAACGCCGCGTCCTTCAGCTCTCCAAAGCACCATTCATATGGGTACGATATAAACGGCAAACGATCGGGCACGATCACCGCATGCGCATCTGCCGTTAGCGCGAACGCTATATCTGCCGCCTTGTGCGGCACCAGCAATCGATCCTTGATCAGCTCGTCGTACAGACCCGACGATGAAACTGAATCGAACTCGTCAGCGAAGACACGGTTGACCTGCCGGTACAACACGCCATGTCTATCGAAAACGAATCCGCTCGGGTCCCGGAAGGACGCGCCGAGCCGCGTCAAACTACCGTGGCCGCTTGGTAAACAGCGACGAAAGGAAAACCTTCGTGGCTGTTCGTACGCGACGCATGAGCGCGAACGCGGAGATCGCTCCGGCGATGACGATCTGTAGAACGAGACTGCCAGCTGCGGGATCGATATACACTGAACACCCCGATTTTTAAGTCACTCGGCTCAAGTACTGGGGAGCCGAACTTACAACCGAAGCCCCGCTGACGCAACGACGAGTATGGAACACTTGATTCTCCAGCCCACTGGACCGACCGATCCGAATCTCGAACCGGACCGGATGTCCGTACGTAATCGTACGCAATGCTCGTTTAGGACCTTAAGGTATTTCAACGTTGAAGTCCAGCGCCCGGGCCGGAACCGACCGTCAGTTGGCCCTCGGTCGCCCATCGGCTATGCGCGTTCTCAGGTAGAATCGCTGATCTGGTCCGAGCTGATCAGCGGCGCATTGTCAGGGTAGAGCGGTTCCCGACAGGAAGGCGTCCCAGGAATATTCATTCCTGCGCGCCTGTCGTGTACGCTTGACTCACACAGGAACAATGACATTCCGCCGCGCGGGATTTTAACTTTCGTTCACGCACAATCGTACGCAACAACGCTTGATCCGAAGGTCCAAATGAACGAACAAACGCAAACAACGGACTCTACAGTAGCAGCCACTCCCAAGAAGGAAGTCGCCGTCCTCGCGGGCGGCTGTTTCTGGGGAGTCGAGGACATTCTTCGCAAGGTTCCAGGCGTCCTGGAAACCGACGTCGGCTACACCGGCGGCTGGGTCGAGAATCCCACATACGACGACACTCATGACAGCAAGTCGGGACACGCGGAATCGATTCGCATCACCTTCGATCCGTCGGTGCTCACATTCGATGACCTGCTCGAGAACTGGTTCTTCCGGTTGCACGATCCGACAACGTTGAATCGGCAGGGAAACGACATCGGGACGCAGTATCGCTCTGCAATCTTTCCGCAGTCACCTGAACAGGAGAAGGTCGCAGAGAAGGCGATCGCTAACGCGCAGGTATCCGGCAGGTGGAAGAAGCCGATCACCACGACGATCGAGCCGGCGTCGGCATGGTACAGCGCAGAGAAGTACCATCAGGATTATCTGAAAAAGAATCCCGACGGTTACAGCTGTCACTATATGCGCGACTAGGAAGAACAGGAAAAACGGGAAAAACGGGGTCAGGTCTTGCGCCGTG
>JBDTAZ010000253.1:0-6465 GCA_039924325.1 Gemmatimonadaceae bacterium | reverse complement strand
GCTGACGTCGTTCAACAACAGCGACACCAGCAATCTGACTCTTGCATTTCAGGGCGGAACGGTTGGGAAAGCACTGACTGTTCCCACACTGACGAATCCGAACTTCGGTATCGCGAGTGTGAAGTATGGAGCGCGGACAGTGGAATTGAGCGCAAAGTTCGAATTTTAGTCAATTCCTCCGTGGGCTGGTCGAAGCGACTGCTTCGGGGGTGTTGAGAGACCGGATTCCGGCGATAACGAGTTTGTTATCGCCAATGCAAGCAAAAGCCGCAGCAAGCAGGCGGCAAACGCGAATGGCTGGGAAGCCGCTTGCGAGATGTGTTGATCGAGATTGTTTTTTGGAGGGGTTTTTATGGCCATCGACTCTGCCGTTTACTTTCGCCGGCTTGCGCACACCGGGTTGTCGGTCCTGCTTGCCATGTCGTCTTTATGCGGTATCGCCACGGCGCAGACGCCGGTGACAAGCGGCTCCCCGATACCGGTGACGCATGCCACCTGGGGCCAGATCATGAAGGTCCAGGTGGCGAAGAACGGCAGTGTCGTGTTCCTCGACTGGTCGACCAGCGGTCTGTATCAACTATCGCCGGGCAAGACGACGTTTACGACGATCGCGTCGGGCTCGCCGCTGGAGGCGTCGGGTACTTACTGGAACTCCGGCTTGACGATGGACGCGAAGGACACGATCTATATCGCGGACCGTTATGGCAATGCCCACTTTTTCCGTATCCCCTACAATCCCGCGGACGGGACCTGGGACTTCACTTCGGGTAACGCCTGGGGCGCCACCATCGGCGGCGGGTTGAACACGTTTGACGTAGCGTTTATCAATAGCGCGGCCGCAGATGGCAGCGGCACGCTGGTTGTCTCAACCGAGACCAGCCCCTCGATCTTTACCGTGCCGGTAGACAACCAGGGGAACTGGGGCACGGCAGTGACCGTGGTCAAGGGTTTGAAGGCGAAGGCTGCGCATATTACGGCCGACGTGAATGGGAACATTTACTTCCTTGAAGACAACGGGGTCAGCGCGTCTTCGCGTGTGACGGGCATTTTCTTCATTCCGGCTGGCAAGACCGGCATCACCGGCGCTGGAGACGGCACGGCGGAGGCGCAGATCTCGCGCATCGATCCGAGCAGCAATACGGCGCAGTTCAGCGGTATTACTTTAGACCCGGCTGGGAATATCTATCTCGACAGCCAATCGGACTCTAATGGCGGCGCTTTCAACGGCGAGTTGATGATTCCCAACGTCAGCGGGAGTCCGGTCGGAGTGGGCGTCACCAGCTTTGATTTCAACAAAGCGACGTTCCTTGCTCCGGTACAGAGTAGCGCTACGATGGCGGTAGATCCTCGCGGCTATCTCTGGATTCCGACCAGCACGAGCGGATGGAACCCGCCGGGTTCCACGACTTATCCGGGCACGAACAATGTCGTGCTGTGGGCTATGGGTTCGGCCAATCTTGCGGCGTCGCCGGTTGGCAAGGCCGGGGCTGCGGGGACAGTGTTCTTCAACTTCAGCACGGCTGTTACGCCAGGGAAGTTCGTATTCTCTCAACCGGGTGGCGGATCGGACTTCGTCGCTGCGAGCAATCCGATTGCAGACCCCAACGCCACGACACCTCAGTTGCCTTGCACGCCGGGGACCCTGTATCCGGGCCAAACGTCATGCCCGTTCTGGGTATCGCTTAATCCGCGGCTTCCGGGCGCGGTGTCTGGCGAACTGGCGATGCTGGACGCGACTAACGCGGTAATTCCCCAGAGCACTACTTATCTGAGCGGAATCGGGCAAGGCCCGGATATATCGTTGCTGATCCCCGGAGCGCAAACTGCTTTGGCAACGGGGCTGGTCGCGCCGCAGCAGGTGGCGGCGGATGCTCTCGGCAACGCTTATGTGGCGGACTCGTCGCAGGGCAAGGTGCTGATGTTCGCAGCCAGTGCGACGCCGCCGACTGCGGGTGTGTCCATTGGGACGGGGCTCTCGGCTCCGACGGGCGTGGCGGTGGACGGAGCTGGCGATGTGTATATTGCCGACTCCGGAAAAGTGATTGAGATTCCGTTTGTGAACGGTGCATTGAACACGACCGGTCAAACGACGCTCCAGTCGGGACTGGGAACGAATCTCAGGCTCGCGGCGGACGGTTCGGGCAACGTGTTCGTGACCGATCCTGACCATTCGCGAGTGGTCAAAATTTCGAATCCGTTGACGAGTACTGTTGCTTCAGGTCTTGTCACGGTGGGCTCCGGCTTTACGAAGCCGTCGGCGATAAAAACCGACAGCGCCGGCGATATTTTTGTTGCGGACGGCACCACGTTGTCGGAGATCACGGCACCGTTCTATGGCCCCCCAGTCGCGATCACGAACAGCCTCGCGAGCCCGGTGACGGGTCTTGCGGTCGACCCGTCCGGCTCAGTGGATGTGGCGCAGGCCGGCGGCATTCTGCATATTCCTTCAACAGGCGGGACGCTCAGCGCCAATAGCGCGGTTGCGATCGGCGGCGCAGTTACCAAGCCTAATGGCCTGGCTATCGATTCGCGCGGCAATCTTTATGTGAGCGATCTGACGGGCACGACACCGAACCTGCGTCTGCTGAGCCTAAATGGGGCTGTGGACTTTGGGCAGGTCAGTCCGTTTGTTCCCAGCAACCCGGTGGACGTGACGGTGTTCAATATCGGCAATGCGTCGCTGAGCATCTCGCCGGACCCAACGTTCTCTGGAACCAACGCGAGTGAGTTCGCTACAACGGCGGCGACGCAGAACGGATGCGACACGACGGGAGCAACGCCTGTCACTGCAGGCTCTTCATGCATTATCGATGTGACGCTGACCGCGACCGATGTAGGCACGCGTAGCGGAACGATGACGGTGACGTCTAATGCGGCCAATGCTTCGTCGGTGACGGCTTCATTGACCGGTACAGGGGTCAACAATCTGGAGAGGTCCAAGGTTGTTCTGGCGCTCAATCCTTCTACGGGTGTTTCCTATCCCGGAAGCACCGTTGCTACCGTCACAGTAAGTCCGACGGTGAGCACGACAACTCCGACCGGCCAGGTAATCCTGACCCTGATCAACCAGAATGCCAAGCTGCACCAGACCACGGTTTATCCGGCAGGGACACTGTCGGCTGCCGGCGTTGCTACGTTCAACCTGACGGGCATCCTGGGCGGAACGTATACGGTGCAGGCCGTGTATCACGGCGACAGCCAGTTCAGCGGCGGGCTGGTTACGACTACGCTGACAGTGGCGCAGGCCGCTCCGACGGTCACGCTTTCGCAGCCTACTAACATCACGCCGGTGCTCGGTGTGTATTATGTGCCGCTCGGGTCGAACACAACGCTGCAGGCCGCGGTCACGTCGAGCAAGGGGACTCCGACCGGGAGCGTGATCTTCATGAACGGGTCCAAAGTCGCGGACTCGACTCAGGCGTCGACGACGCTGGATGCGAATGGCAAGGCTACGTTCACCACGGGGAACCTGCCGACCGGGACTTATACGCTGACAGCGGTCTATAGCAGCGATCAGAACTTCTCGGCGGCGACTTCGCCGGTGATTACGTTCCAGGTGATTCCACCGAGTCTGATCATCACTGCGAATCCACCCAGCCTGACGGTCACTGCCGGCATTCCAGCGCAAACTGTGCTGACGCTGACGTCGCTTGTAGGGTATGAGGCGACGAACACCGAATATGGTGGGGTCAACATCTTCTGCGACAACACGACCGTGCCGAAATATTCGGAGTGCACGTTCGACGTTCCGCAGGTGCAGATACTGGCGGGCAAGACCGCCACCACAACGTTGACCCTCAGCAGCAATCTTCCGGTCAACATTGGAGCCGTGCGGTCTGGGCCGTCGGAAGTTGTGTTTGCGGGCATACTCGGCCTCGGTTTGCTCGGACTTGCGTTCCGGCGCAAGGCTACCCGCCACCGTGCCGGACTGACGATTGCCTGCATGATGCTGGTGCTGGCCGGAACGGTAATGAGCGTCAGCGGCTGTACTAACTCCGGTTACACAACTACTCCACCCTCGCCTCACGTGGTGACGCCGAGCGGAAGCTATAACGTACGAATCTACGCGACCGACCCGCACGACGGTACCGTGAAGACGCTGGCCTTCACGTTGCCGGTAACTGTGAAGTAGGCGGCTGTAAACGGGCTTCCGGAGAGCGAGCAATCGATCTTCGGAAGTGTGGAAGCTGCAAGACGAGATAAGAAGTGTGCAACGGTTTGTAAGTTGGTTTGAGTCTTTCAGGGAGAAATGACATGTTCACGACGTCCTTCATAACGCTGCGCCGGCTCTCCGGGTATACGCTCCCGCTCCTGCTGTCCTCCGTCTGTCTGTGTGCGGATGCTGTGGCGCAGTCACCGCTGGTGGTATCGAGTTCGGTCGCGGCTGTTCCTCACACGGGAACCAATGGCGCTCCCTGGCAAAATGCCGTTTCTACGCACGGCGACTTCCTGCTCTACGATTTCAAGACCGATGGGCTGTATGAGTTTCCGGGCAACGGTGGGCCGGAGATCACTATTGCGGCGCCTGGCGTTATCGCCGGCGGCTTCACGAACTCCGGCATTGCAATCGACCCCAGAAATAACAATCTCTATCTGGACAACAACTACAACGGGGGCCTGATTGAGTATCCCTATGATGCGGCCACCGGAGCGTGGGACCTGCCGCGGGTGGTAGTCGCTAACGGTCTGGCTGGAAACCTAGGCGGCGGTTGCGGAAACTATTTTCAAGGCGCCGGTCTTGCGATCAACGACAACGGCGTGATGGCAGTGGCTACCGAGAACGGTTGCGGCGTAGAAATCTTTACGGTGCCCATCGATACCTCTGGAAACTTCGGAAGCGCTACCGCAATCATTTCGAACATGAAGGCGCGCGCCAGGACGGTCGCCATCGATGATGCAGGGAATATTTACTGGACGGAGGACGGGGGCAGCGCGGGAGCATTGTATATTCCGGCAGGGACGACGGGCCTCGCGGATGAAACGACCGTGCAGCGGATCGACCCGAGCCTGGGCAATGTTCAGGGCGTGGCGGTCAACCGGGCTGGAAACATTTACGTGGCTGACGGCAGTGCGGGGATCTACCTGGTGCCGCTGGAAAGCGGCGTGCCGAATCCCGCGCATGCGGTGTTGTTGACCACGGCAACGGCAGCGGGCAATGCGAGCATCGATCAGACCCGCGGCATTCTTTTCTTTCCGACCGGCGGTTTCGGCACAATCAAGGACGACATCAAGGTTTACCTGAACCGGGTCGAACTTGGTTCCACTGGGATTGGCACTACTGGAGCGACGCCGGGGACGGTGTACTACTCCTTTAGCGGGAGTGTGACGCCGCACAGCTTCGTAATCGAGGAAGCGGGATCGGCCGGAGACTTTGCGGTCGGTACAGGCGGGACCTGCACCGCCGACCAGGCTTACGCCGCGTCGAACTCCTGCACCGTCAATGTAAACTTCACCCCGCATACCGCGGGCAACGTCTCCGCGTCGCTGGTGATGCTGGACGCGAGTGGGAAAGTTCTTGCCACTACCTTGCTGCACGGGGTGGGTCTCGGATCGGCGATCGTGATGGCGCCGGGCACAGAGTCGCCGATCGGAGCCGCGCTGAAGACGCCGAGCCAGGTTGCCGCGGATGCTTCGGGGAATATCTACGTTGCGGACAGCGGGCTGGGTAAGGTGCTGGAGTACGCGAAGGGATCGAGCGCGTCCACGACGCCGGTCAGCATCGGGACAGGTTTGGTGGCGCCCACGGGCGTTGCAGTCGATGGCGCCGGGGACGTGTTTATCGCAGACAGCGGCAAGGTCGTTGAAGTGCCCTATAGTCAGAGCGGCGTGATCGCTCCAGGACAGGTCAGTCTTCAGAGCGGGCTGGGCACTCATCTGCAACTGGCGTCGGACGGGATAGGAGATGTGTTTGTCGCAGATCCGGATAACCAACGCGTTCTGGCGCTCAGAAGCCTTACCAACAGCGTCGCCACGACTACCTATGGCGGCTTCAGTTCTCTTTCCGCCATCGCGGCGGATCAAGCTGGCGACCTGTTCGTAGCGAACGGATCGAACCTGGTCGAGATATCGCCGCTTGGCGTGCCGTCGACTGTCCTGACCTCGCTCTCCGGCACGACTGGCTTGGCTGTAGACGCCTCCGGGGCGGTCTATGTCTCCTCGGCGAGCACGACGGTCCGCATCCCGAACGAGGGTGGGACCCTTAACCCGGCTCATCAGATCGCGCTGGCGACGGGTGTGACCAAGCCGACATCCGTGGCGGTCGATCCCTCCGGGAACCTCTATGTCACGGACGGAACCGCGCTCAATGTGGACTTCATCAGCGCCAACGGTTTCCTGAACCTTGGCACGCTCGCAACCACGACCTCCACGCAGAGCGGGAATGTCACGATCGTCAACAATGGCGTAGCGCCGCTGAATGTGACGGGCTTTACCAGCACGGCGGACTTCAGCGAAACGGCAACTACC
>JBDTAZ010000252.1:0-5243 GCA_039924325.1 Gemmatimonadaceae bacterium | reverse complement strand
GCTCTGGGTTCCCAAAGCGCTTGCGGCGCGCGTGGAATCCGCAAGACGACTCACGCTCAATCTGCGCGCTGAGACTTTCGTGTATCCGTCGGTGAATGTCGTTGCCAAAGTTCCAGGTGTGGATCCTTCCCTGCGCGGCGAGTACGTTCTGTTCAGCGGGCACGATGATCATGACGGAGTGCGTTTCCCCGTCGCCGGCGATTCCATCTGGAACGGCGCCGACGACAATGCGTCGGTCGCTGTCGGGATGCTCGCCATCGGTCGTGCGTTCGTGCAGCAGCCGGCGCGCCGCTCGGCACTCTTTGTATGGCACGGCGCTGAAGAGCGCGGGCTGCTCGGCTCGCGCTGGTTCGTGTCGCATCCGACCGTCCCGCTTTCAGCTATCGTGGCGGTTCTCAACGGCGACATGATCGGCCGGAACAATCCCGACAGCGCCGCGCTGCTCGGCAGCCAGCCGCCGCACCGCAACTCCGCCGCGCTGGTGCAGATGGCGCTGGACGCAAATGCTCACGTCACGAAGTTCGCGATCGACAGTTCGTGGGACAGACCGAGCCACCCAGAAGGATGGTACTTCCGGAGCGACCACCTGCCTTACGCGCGAGCAGGAATTCCCGCACTCTTCTTCACGACACTGCTACACGCAGATTACCACACTCCAGCCGACGAGGCCTCTCGTATCGACTACGTCAAGCTTGCACGTATGGCTCGCTGGATGTATGCCACCGGTTGGGACGTGGCGAACACATTGGCGAAGCCAGCGTTGGATCAGGGGTTCAAGTTGGAGCGTTAGCGCCCGATAAGCCTCCGGCAGTTGTTGTTTTCAAGTCAGGTAAATCACGATCCTGCGTAGGGTAATCCCTGACGTGCGACATGATGCGGTTCGTACGTGTACGGCGTAGCAAGCGGCGAGTGTTAGATTATTTTTTTGACGCCCACGACTCGTCTGGTGCGCCACTCACAACAGCGAGTAACGAATGTCACAACCTCAAACGGACGGCGCCTCTCACAAGACTTGGCCGGCGGTAGCCGCCGCGGGGCTGCGTGTCGCCTTCGGCGTCGTCTGGGCGGTGGGCGCCGCCCTGACCTGGTCGCCCGACTTTGCAGTTCACTACGTCGGCTATCTGCACAATGCGGCGCAGGGACAACCCGCGTGGCTTGCGGGCTGGTTCTCAATGTGGATCGCAATCGTAACGCCACATGCCCTGATCTTCACGTGGCTCACCCGCATCATTGAAACCGCGATCGCCGTGGCCCTGCTCACGGGTTTCGCGCGCAAAATAACGTACATCGTGGGCGGCTTGTTCAGTCTGCTGATCTGGAGCACCGCCGAGGGTTTCGGTGGTCCCTACACGGTAGGTGCAACCAACTTGGGCACGGCGATCAGTTACGTGCTGATCTTTGTCGCGCTCATCGCCATCAATAGTCGTGGCGGGCGAAGCCCATACAGTCTGGATTATTTCATCGAGAGGCAGCACCCCCGTTGGCGCCGTTTTGCGGAATTCGGGAGCGTTGACACGCTCGCGCCGGAGCCGGAGCGGTTGCCATGGCGCATCCAGATTCTCGCCATGCTTGGCGTTCTGGTACTGGTTGTCATGTTGATCGCTGGCCTGCACAGCACCTTCAACGTCATGTCACCGTCGCCGGGCGCTGCAGCCGCTGCAGTGTCTCCGCTTTCACTCGCGTCCACCGAACCGATTGCCAAAGCTCGCGATGCGCATTTGCCGCCACTCATCGGTACCGGCGCCAGTGTCGATGTCCATCTTGTCGTTACAGATGAATCGGTTGCGATCGCCAATGGCGTCGAGTATCAGGCGTGGACATACAACGGGACGGTTCCGGGCCCGATCATTCACGTGCGCCAGGGACAGACTGTCAACGTGACCGTGACCAACCACGGCACGATGAAGCATTCGATCGACTTCCATGCCGCACAGACGCAGCCCAATCTGAATTACGTGGATATCGATCCCAACAAGTCACTCAAGTTCTCGTTCGTGGCGGACGTAGCTGGCGCGTTCATCTACCACTGCGAGACGCAGCCCATTCTGTTGCATGTCGCGAACGGAATGTACGGTGTGCTTGTTGTGGATCCGGCGACGCCCCTGCCGGCCGCCGACGAGAGTTTCGTTATTGCGCAGAGCGAGTGGTACACTCAGCAGGCGTCCGGCCATCTGATGACCGCTAACTACGACAGGATGTTGGCTGAACGCCCCGATGAAGTTGTCTTCAACGGTGTTGCGTTCCAGTATCGCGACCGTCCACTCGTGGCGATCGCGGGCGATCGTATTCGCATCTATCTTGTCGACGTCGGACCGAGCCTGTGGACTTCGTTTCACGTCATCGGCTCCATTTTTGACAAGGTCTATCCGGATGGTGACGCCGCACACGCGCTAAGCAACGTCTCTACCTATACCGTCGGGCCCGGTGCCGGCGCAATATTCGACCTGGTGATCCCAAAGCCGGGCAAATACGCTTTCGTGGATCACGCGATGGCGCACCTGATGGTCGGGGCGCTGGGCCTAATTGATGTGCGTCCCGTCGGCTCGTCGAGAGTCGGTGGTCCCGTCACGACAGCGCCAGCGACCGACACGACCACCGTCGTCGCGAGCACTGCGCCTCCTGAACCGGCCGGCCCCTACAGCTTCGATCCGGCCAAGGGTGCCGCCGCTTTCGCGACCACCTGCTCCGCTTGCCATCAGACGACGGGCATGGGCATACCTGGTGCATATCCGCCGCTCAAGGGTAATCTCGTTGTGCTGGACGCCAATCCGGAGAAGCAGATCGACGTCGTATTGCACGGACTGCAGGGACAGAACGTGGGCGGTACGGTGTGGCCGGGCGCGATGCCACCGTTCAGCGGCATGTTGAACAATGCACAGATCGCCGACATCATCAACCACGAACGATCGTCGTGGGGCAACAACAGCAAGAAGATTACGACGCACGACGTGAAAGAGCGGCGAGAGCACTAGGCGCATGCTATCGAACTTGGTCGAGGCGCCAGCGTCACTTATCGGATGACTTACCGTCGACCGTATCTTTCAGCATGACGGAGGTACGGTTGACGTCAGTGCTGACGTGTCCAGTGTGCGGCTTCGCGGAACCACTCGAGATGCCGACCGATGCGTGTACATACTTTCACGAATGCACGAAGTGCGGCGCGCGACTCAGTCCGCTGGCGGGCGACTGCTGTGTATTCTGCTCGTACGGCTCGGTGCCGTGTCCGCCGGTGCAGGCGGGGGCGAGCGATTGCTGCGGGGGTAATCAAGCCACTGATTGACGGGATGGTAAACGAAAGTGCGAGTCGTTCCCACCCGGACGTCGCCGCGCTCCGACCCACGCTTCGCCGCGCTTACGGCCGAGCCGTTGGTGCGCAGGGATAGCACTACGACTCAAAACGCAGAGTACCCACAATCGACGTAGCTGCAATTTTGGAAAGCAGGAAGGTCGCATGCAAATTCGTGGCGATGACCGTATCCCAATCCTGCTCCGTCTCGTTAAGTACTCCGCCGCTGATCACCGAGACACCGGCCGCGTTGGAATATAGGTCGTTCAATGCCAGGCCCAATCCAGACCGCCAGTGACCGCGCCGTGCCACACTATTCAGCTTCTGTCGGCACTCCCGCGGATATCGCCATTTCTACGGGCTGGGGAATGACTGCTGATCATGCGTTCTTCCGAATCCTTTCCATCCCGCCCTGCCGTCCGCATATTACCACCCGTCCCGCTCCACCCAGTCCCCACTCAAAAAACCTCCCGAGCGCACCCATGTGCGGAATCACCGCGGTCCTGTCCCGACAGTCCCCGATCGATCCGCAGCTGATGCACGCCGGAATGGCTGCGCTGCACCACCGCGGCCCCGACGGTCGCCAGCACTGGATGTCCGGCGACCGACGCGTGGCACTCGGCCACACGCGCCTCTCCATCATCGATCTCGCAACCGGCGATCAGCCGATCTCGAACGAAGACAACACGATTCACATCGTGGTGAACGGCGAGTTCTACGACTTCGAGCGCACACGCACTGAGCTCCAGGCGCGCGGCCATAAATTCCGCAGCAAGTCGGATAGTGAGATCGCGCTGCATCTATACGAGGAGTACGGCCCGGAGTGCCTGCACCATCTCCGCGGCGAATACGCATTCGTCATCTGGGACGAACGCAACCAGCGCATGATCGCCGGTCGCGATCGCTTTGGTGTGAAGCCGTTGTTCTACGCCGAGCATGACGGCGCGCTTTACTTCGCATCAGAAGCCAAGGCGTTGTTCGCGATGGGCGTGCCGGCGCGCTGGAGCCCAGACGCACTTTACGCCGGCGGATACGTGATACCGAGCGACCGGACATTGTTCGGCGGAGTATTCAACGTGCCGCCCGGTCATTATCTGCGCGCCACGCGTGAGGCGCATCGCGCACATCAGTATTGGGACGTGGATTACCTGCGCGACGATGATGTGCAGGCGCCGAAGAGCGACGCCGAGTATATCGCAGGGTTTCGGGAAGTGCTCGAGGATGCGGTGAAGACGCGGCTGCGCGCGGACGTTCCCGTCGGATGTTATCTGAGCGGCGGCATCGATTCGTGCGCGGTACTCGGACTTGCTGCGCGACATCACGACGGTCCGGTGCGCGCTTACACGCTCACGTTCGATCACGCGCAGTATGATGAAAGCGTTATTGCGGAAGACATGGCGCGTCACGTCGGCGCCACCTTTCAGCCGATCCCGATGACACAGGCATCACTTGGCGAGAACTTCCGCGCTGCTGTGATTCAGTCTGAGATCCCGTTCATCAACGGACACACGGTTGCGAAGTACATGTTGAGCGACGCAGTCAGGAAGGACGGATACAAGGTCGTGCTCACCGGCGAAGGATCCGACGAGATACTCGCAGGTTATCCGCACTTTCGGCAGGACATGTTGTTGCATCACACGGCGGGTCAGGATCCTGCGGAAACTGCGCGTTTGCTCAAACAGCTTGCCGACGACAATCCGGTATCGCGCGGACTCCTGCTTCCTGAAGGCGACACCGGAGTCGGCCCCATTTGCCAGACTCTTCTCGGATCGGTACCGACGGGACTCGCGGCGATGTCGGCAACGGTCGGCCGTATGCACGGAATGATGAGCGATGATTTTCTTGACGAGCACCGAAGCGGCGACGTCCTCGGCGCACTGCTCGCGTCACTCGACGTCGAGCGACGGCTCAAGGGTCGGAACGCTGTGCACACCGCGCTCTACCTGTGGGCGAAGAC
>JBDTAZ010000251.1:0-3124 GCA_039924325.1 Gemmatimonadaceae bacterium | reverse complement strand
GCCATGACAGTGAGCCATCCAGGATACGATGTCCCCGTCATTCCGACGCGCCCGTTGTTGTTCGCCACGTGTTTCAGGAGCCACGCAATCGTGTCGTATGCATCGGTACTCTCGTCGATCGACTTTGGATCCCTCTTGTTTCGCATTGTGCGCAGCATTACGAACTTCCCGCCAGATTCGTAGCGCCCACGGATGTCCTGAAACACGAGGATGTATCCATCGTGCTCAAGATCCGACCACGCCGGTGTGTGCAGCTGTCGTCCTGAACCGGCGATTCCGTAGGGAGTTCGGGTCATGATGATCGGAAGCGGCTCGGCGGCGTTTTTCGGCGAAAATACGAGCGTATGCAGCTTCACACCGTCTCGCATCTGTATCATCACCTCCGTCCGGTCGAACGAAGTTGAATCCTGCGCCGCCGGTTCAACAGTCGTTGCGTCGGTGCTCTGCGCAAGAACAGGTCGGGACTGCAAAAGCGTGCCACTGACCAGCAGCGTCGCGGCAACTACAATCGAGCGTATCTGCGTGGCTCTGTGCATCCTCAGTCCTTGCTGTATGGGTGTAACATCGTCCAACATGCGAGCCGATAGCCAGCTCTGTTCAAATCACATCGTCAACAACGCCGCCATCAAGTCGATCCCGTCCCAAAGATTCTGTATCCTCAAGTTCTCATCGAAGCTATGCTGATTGTTGTCATGGTTTCCAATCGGAATGATTATGGCCGTGGTACCCAGCGCTCGCTCGACGCTTGCCAGGGGTAGTCCGCCTCCCATCGTGGGCAGTTTCACCGCTGGGCCTCGCGCGCTCTCGACGGTTCGAATCACTTCCTGCGAGATCGGCAGCTCCATGGATGTTCGCGCTGCGTTGTATCCACCCGGCCTGACTGTAACTTTCGCGACCTTCGCGTGCGTGCGGCGAATCTCTTCGCTCGGCTCACTGTCCACGACGAAATATCCCTGCTTTCGGACGTAATCGATTAGCCGAGCTTCGGTTGCGTGGCGATCCATCCCCTTGACTAGCCGCATGTCGATCGTTGCCGTTGCCGACGACGGAATCACGTTCGACGCCTGATCACCAATGCGCCCGCTCGCCATCCCGCGAATGTTCAGTGATGGTTGCGTGATGAGCTCAACGAGGCGCTTTGGCGAACCGTCAGTGGATCCGAGCCAGAACTCCTTCATCAGGTCCGCGTCAATATCTGGCGCGGCGGCAATAGCGCGTTTCTCGGCTGGACCCAACGGCGCGATCCCATCATAGAAGTGATCGATCAGGACGTGGTCGTTGTTGTCCTTCATCGAGACGAGTAGTCGCACCAGCGCGAGCGCAGGATTTGGCGCCCAGTTGCCGTAATGGCCACTGTGCAGCTCGACCCGCGGTCCGTACACCGTGATATCAACCGCGCTAAGGCCGCGCGCGCCAAAGATGATCGATTGCTGTCGCGTTTGATAAAGCGGTGAGTCGCACATGAGCCAGACGTCGCCGGAGAAGAGCGACTTGTTCGCTTCGAGAGTTTGTTCCAAATGAGGCGAGTTTGCTTCTTCCTCACCCTCGAATGCGAACTTGATGTTGGACTTCATTCTGATCCCCGCCGCACGAATGGCATCGAGCGCCGTCATCAGCGCAATGATCGGTGCCTTGTCGTCTGCAGATGCACGTGCGTAGAGACGTGACTCCGGATCGAACGGTGTACCCACCGGCGGAAGCGGAATGATGGTGCCGCCGTCCTCAATCGGTCGGTTGCGCAGAACGGGATCGAATGGCGGCGAGCTCCATTGCTTGGCGTCGAGCTGTGCGCCGTCGTAGTGTGCGTAGAAAACGATCGTGCGCGTCGCGCCGGGCGTCAAAATCTCACCGAACACGATTGGATTGCCACCCGGCACCGACACCAACTTTGGCGTGATGCCCCGTTTCTCCATCATCGCCGCGATGGCTTCTGCGTTGCGCTCGATGTTGGCGTGATCGCGCGCGATATCGGGAATCGACAGGAGCGTTACGAACTCGTCGACGATGGCGCGCTCGTGATGTTGTCGCCAGACTCGAGCGGCTTGCACGGCTGGATTCGTCTGAGCCGTTGCTATCGTGGGAAGCAGGCTTAGCAACAGGGCGAACGCGTGTCGTTTCATTCAATCCTCGCATGCTGAGTACCGCCGATCACCAGAATCCGCAGGCGAGGCCTCACAATGCGCCTCCGACTCTTCCCACGTCGTCCGTCCGGTAAAAGCTGGTGGTATATGGCGCTTCCGCCGGGGTGTTCTGTTGCGGCGCGTCATATGTAACCGCAACGGTGCAGCACAGCAAGCCAGCCCCCATTCATATCAGCACCGTCGCCAGCAAACGCGTCACTTACCGAAAAGGTATACATTCCGCCCACGGTAACCAGTCCATACGTCCGACCATCCACCACACGGAGCACTCGATGCCGCTCTCACGCCGCGGGTTTCTCTCCTCAATAGGCGCCGGAAGCGCCGGTCTCCTGCTCTCGCCCATGGTTTCGGGTCGAGGCGCGGAAGCGCTCTCCGCTCTCGGCCGCACAGAATTGGCACCCGCCAACGGAATGGTCCGCCTGGACAGCAATGAGAACCCCAATGGCCCCGGGGACCGTGTGTTCGCCGCCATCCGAGGCTGCTTCGACGTCGACAACCGGTACCCTTTCGCCGAGGAGCGCACCGCCCTTCGGGCGATCGCAACCGCTCGCGGCGTGCCGACCGATCACCTCATGCTCGGTTGCGGATCTACCGAGATCCTGCGGGTTGCGACTGGAGCCTTCGTCGGCCCGGGGCGCGCGCTCGTGCAGGGATCGCCCACGTTCGAAGTGATGGGTCGGTTCGCGCCGGTCATCGGCGCGGAGGTGCGCAATGTACCAGTAGATGCCAAACTGCGGCTCGACCTGGACGCGATGGCCGACGCCGCCAAGGGCGCTGGCATCGTGTATCTCTGCAATCCCAACAACCCCACTGCCACCGTACTCGGCTCAGCCGCCGTAACGGATTTCGTGGAGCATGTGGGCCGCGTATCGCCCGATACGATGTTTCTTATAGACGAAGCATACCACGAATACGTAGACGATCCCGCGTACGCCACCGCGATCCCGTTGGCGCTCGCCAATCCGAACGTGATTGTTGCGCGC
>JBDTAZ010000250.1:0-4995 GCA_039924325.1 Gemmatimonadaceae bacterium | reverse complement strand
GACGAGCGACCGGACGATTTTAACGTTATCCTATCCACATGGCTGAATCGCCGGTTGCCCTCCTCCGCGCTCACGCAAAGCACGCTCCCTGGAATGCCAGAGGGCTCGCCGCGCACGCCGCCAGTCTAGTAGACTCAGCGGGCATACGGCCGACCAACGCGTCGGCACGAGCGGCGCCGTCTGCACGATCGGTGCGATTCTACGTTTCGGCAGGCCTGATGGATCGGCCTGATGGCACCGGCACCGCAGCGACGTATCACTACCGGCATCTGCTGCAGCTCCTCACGGTCAAGATCCGTCAACGTGAAGGGCAGTCACTCGAAGCGATCAAGAAGGAAGTACGCGCACTCACCGGCGACGTTCTGGAGAAGCGCGTCGCAGGTTCTCTTGAGCCCGCGCTTATCGTGCGTGCAGATCAGGTCGCGCTCCGGGCCGACGAACCGGTCACATGGCGTCGCGTCGAAGTTGCAGACGGAATTGAGCTTCATGTTCGCGAGGATTCCAGCGCTGCAGAAGACGATTCGCTCATGGCAATGCGCGAAGCCGTGCGGGCGGCGATCGGCAGAAACGGCCGCTGACCCACTAACGGCAGGAGAATTCGGAGTCAGGGAGTTTCGGCCTGGCGCGTGATGTCCTTGCGATTCCATACGGTGACCAGAAAGCCAGTCAGGATTATCGCGCCGCCCGCCAGTGTGCTCCACTTTGGCACTTCGTGAATGCCAGGTATCACGATCGCGAGCAAGGTCGCGCCAACGGGTTCGCCGAGCATCGTGAGATTGACGACGTACGCTGGCAGGTGTTCCAGCGCCCAGTTCATTCCCGTGTGGCCGAGTAGCATTGGCCCAATCGCGAGAGCAACAAAGATCCATACATCCCGCGACGGCTGCGGCGCGACGTGGATCCCCGCGATTGCGGCGATCACAAGCAGCGTTGCCAAAGCAGCACCATACACAAGTGCGACATACGACCATGCACCAAGCCGCGAGCGGAGCCTTCTTCCGACCACCATATACGTTGCCGCGGCGGCGGCCGCTCCAATTGACAACATGTTTCCGAGCAGTGGGTTGCGTGTTGCCGCAGTTGCAGCTCCGCTCATAAAATCCGGCAGCGTTATGGAGATTGCGCCAACCTTAGCGATGGCTAGGCCAAGCAACTGTTGTCGACTTGGAATTTCGCGAACCACTACGATCGAGAGAATCGCAACGAAACCAGGCTGCAAGCTGGTAACGAGGGTCGTCGACGCCGCGATTGTCGTCAGATGAATGGATGCATTCCATGACCAGAAGTGCAACGCGAGCACGACACCCGCACCGATTGCGAGGATCCACTCGATCGCCAACAACTTCTGGAACTGCCGCCACTCGCCCGTAATACCCAGCATGATCGCGATCGCAATCAGCGAGAACGCGATACGTCCTATTGCAATCGTGAGTGGATCGGCGGATGACAACCGTGTGAGTGGTCCGGCGACAGATATACCGAGTACTGATGCACCGAGGACCCACACAGGTGCGACGCGTGGCGGGGTCGGTGTGCGGTTGGCGCTGTCGGACGCGAGTCGGGCCATCCGCCAAGATAATAGCGAATGACGCGACCCCAGTCCGATCTCGTCCGACGACGCCCGACCCATCTGCGTGACCGGCACGACGATGGATCGATCCCGACCTTCGGCGGGATGACACGTTTGTGGCGGATGGAAGCGCCGAGTCGGGCGCCAAACCAGGAATCAGGCTCGCTTGCCGTCGCGGAGCCGTCGAGCTAGTCTCTGGAACCCATGGATTCGTCGACCAACCCGAGCGAGCGCTTCGATATGCCATCCGAACCAGCGCCCAACACTCCAGCGTGGAGTGAACGCCTTTTCGCCGAGTCGTTCCCTTCGCTGAGCGGGGACGCGGCCGCCGATGTCTGCGTCGTCGGGTTGGGCGGATCGGGCCTCTCGTGTATTCGGGAGCTTCTCCGACTGGGCCAGAAGGTGATCGGCGTGGACGCGGGAGTCGTCGGGGGAGGAGCTGCTGGGCGGAACGGAGGATTTCTTCTGGCTGGCACGGCGGCGTTCCATCACACGGCGATAGCCGGACTCGGCCACTCGCGGGCGAGAGAGATTTACCAGCTCACGCTGGATGAGATTGGCCGTATCGCCAGCGAGACGCCCGCATGCGTACGGCGACGCGGCTCCCTCCGCATCGCTGCTTCCGACGCGGAAGAGCGAGACTGCAATCTTGAGTTTGAGGCCATGCTTGCAGATGGATTCCCTGTTGAGCGATACAAGGGACAGGAAGGTATTGGACTCTATTTTCCGAGCGATGCCGCCTTCAATCCGCTCGAGCGATGCCAAATGCTGGCGCACAAGGCTGCACAGGACGGCGCATCACTACACGAGCACACGCGTGCGATCTCCCTCGGCAATGGTGAGGTCAACACTATGAGTGGCAGAATAAAGTGCAGGCAAATCATCGTTGCAGTTGATGGAAAACTCGAGATCCTGCTCCCCGAGCTCGCGGGTCGCGTTCACACTGCACGCCTTCAAATGCTCGCGACCGGTCCCGCGCCCGAAGTTGATTACCCGTATCCGGTCTACAGCCGCTGGGGTTACGACTACTGGCAACAACTTCCCGATGGCCGCGTTGTACTCGGCGGCTGCCGCGACAGGTTTGAAGCGGCGGAATGGACAACCAACTCTGAGCCAAGCGAAGACGTGCAGGATTGCATCGAGTCTGTTCTGCGAACGGTCGTGGGTGTGCAACAGCCAGTCACGCGCCGATGGGCCGCGTCGGTCGCGTATTCCGACGGCATTCTACCGGTGATGGAACAGCCGCGCCCGGGGGTGTGGGCAATCGGCGGTTACAACGGAACTGGCAACGTGATCGGCGCGATCTACGGACGCATGGTCGCGCAGATCGCGGTGACGGGTATGTCTGCGCTGCGGTCGATGTTCGAGGGCTGAGTGCTCGTCATCACGAAAGCGATGCTGTCATCCTCGCGAAAGCGAGGATCCATGTTTAGATGAGTACGAGTGAAAATGGATTCCCGCTTTCGCGGGAATGACGGAAGCTCGCGGGAATTACGGAAGCTCGCGGGAATTACAGTAGAGTCGGAATCGATTACGTCAGGTAACGCGCGCCGCGCTCTCCTCTCAGGTGCTCGGCCAGCACTCTTCGCGCTTCGATAAGTTCGTCGGGTGATAGCCAGTCGGCAGTTACAATGCGCTTGCCGCGGCCTTCGACGGAAAGGGCGACCTGACCGGCGCGCATCACGAGAAGTGCTCCGGAACCGCGCGGACGTGACAGCGGATCGCGATCGACACCGTCCAAATGGAGCGTGTAAGGATTTGAAGGATCACTCGTTGCGATGACGACAAACGGAGCGTCCTGCGAATTTGATCCTGCTGCTTCGCGCAGTCGCTCGACCGCATCCGGCAGTGCGAACTGCGCGCCTGCGAGTCCACGCACAAAGTACCCGCGACGCACTTCACCGCGAAATTCGAGTCGCTTGAGTTCCTGATAGATCGCACGCCACGAAACTGGTGGCCTCTCGCGGCGCCACCAATCGCGCGACACGACACCATACCGATCGAGCCACGTGCGCGCTACGGCAGCTGCGCGATCTTCATCGTCGATGGCTGGGCCGAGGACACCTGCCTTGTGCACCAGTGACCAGCGTCCGCTCCACGCAGATAGTCCCGCCACCCGTCCGGGACGATCGGGTCGGCTCCACTTGGGAAGTCGCCGCAAATTTGGTCGCGCCTGCCGCACCGATCGTCTGGAATCATCGAAGAAGCTGGCAGGAAGCCAACGGTCGGGGTCGTATGATGGATTCGGCTGAACCGGCTTCCATCGCACGATCTGACGCAGTGCTTCAGTTGTATCGTTGGTGACAATGCCAAGTGCCGTCAGCTCGCGCAATGCTTCGCGCAATGACAGAGGCGAGATCGAGACGACAGCCTGCAGGTCGGTGATGAACGAGGCTCCTTCCGATGCGATTGCATCGTAAACAGTTCTCGCGTTCGCGCTTAGCAGCGTCAGCGCGGATTCATCCACAGTCGGCAACCAGATTCGCCCGGAGCCTCGTTCGAAGAATCGCAACCGGGAAAGTAGAATGGATTCAGCAGAGGGGGCGCTGTTCGATTCCCCAACCCACACTGCTTCGCCGTCCGCCATCCATTCGGACAGCCACGCATGGTTGTACTGTCGCACTCGCGACTTGATATAGTCGCGCTCCCATCCGGCCGCGGGGCGCGCCAATCCGTAGAGTTGACGGATCGCGATTGCAACGCCGGCCGCGCCGTCAACCTGATCGCGCGAATCGACATGTTGCCAGCGTGATAGAAACGACGCGAAAGCTGGCATTTCGACTGCCGCAATCTGCTTTCTGAGCGCCGCCAAAGCGCGCCGCCGTGCGATTTCCGCGGTTTTGCGAGACAGAAATTCGGTTTCACTTACCGTTGGCCTGAACTTCCCGACAACTATTCGGCCGCGTTTGCGCCAGTCGGCGAGGGTGGACTCGACCCAGCGCATCGGCCAGCCGTATCGATCATGAATTTCCTGCGCAGTAACAGGGCCCGCGAGCGCAACATACTTGGCGAGGAGCCCGCGACGGCCGCCGTCTCCGGCGCCATATTCCGCAGCGCGCGCGGGATCAGTAGCTGATTCCAGGAGAACTTTTCGGCGCTCCACAATTTCCCAAAGCGCCTTCAGTGTCTCGTCGTCGTGCTCAACATTGCCCATGACCTCGTCGAGCATCGAGCGATCCAGCGATAGCAGGGCCGCGCGTTGCTCCGCGCGCGGTGTATCATCACCGTAAAGCCAGTCCATCACGAAGCCGAACTGCAAACTTGCCGCGAATGGCGATGGCACGTCTGTTTGAACAACGTGCACGGCGATACGGCCATCGCCGATTGCGTGAAGGACATCCTTGAGCGACGCCACGTCGAATGCATCCTGCAGCACCTCGCGATACGTTTCCACAAGGATCGGGAAGCCGGGAAATTCGCGTACG
>JBDTAZ010000249.1:0-20327 GCA_039924325.1 Gemmatimonadaceae bacterium | reverse complement strand
ACGACTGGCGATTCCTTCACAACAGTCGAGGCAAAGAAATAGGGCTCGGATTCGCGCGCACGACGCGCTTCGTAGATACCCCACTTTCCGGCCCGCTCCGACGCGTAGATCAGGGCCTTGCCATCTGGTGAGAACACGACGCCTGTCTCATTCTCGGGCGTTGACGTAATGCGCTTTGTTCCGCCGCCGTCAACGCTGTTTACGAAGACGTCACCGCGATAGACAAAAGCGACTTCCTTGCCGGTCGGGGAAACAACGAGATCCTGTGCACCCTTGTTGATCGAAAGAATGCGCTCGTTGTTCGTCCTGTTGTCAGCAGATATGGCTACGTTCACCTTCTGCGGACTGCCACTCGGCTGCATCGTGTAGATCTGCCCGTCGAACCCGAACGCGAGCGTGCCGCTCTTCGCAATACTGAGAAAACGAACCGGAACACCCTTGAACGATGTGAGCTGTTCCGACTTGCCGCCGTCGAGGCTCATTTTGTGAACGTTGAAGCTGCCACTCTCTTCGCTCAGATAGTAGAACGACTTCTCGTCCGGTGCGAAGACAGGATTTCGATCCTCACCTGCAAACGTCGTGAGCTTGCGATGCGTACCGGCCTTCCGATCGTATATCCAGATGTCGCGCGCGATCGAGGAGACATGGTGTTTGCGCCACTCGTTCTCGCTCCCTTTCCTATCCTGATATATGATGAACTGGCCGTTGCTGCTCGTCTGCGCGAGCTCGGCGGGCGTAGTCAATATCTGGGTCGGCCGCCCACCCGCCGCTGGCACCTGATACAGTTCGGTGAGCGATGCATTGGGATACTGGCGATTGCTCGCCGCGTCCTGACGCGCGGCCGTGAACAGGACCGCCTTGTCGTCCGGCGAGAAGCTAACCGGGAGCTCGTCGGCCGAGTGGAAGGTCAGACGCTTCGCCTCGCCGCCATCGGCACTCATGGTATAGATGTCGTAGTTGCCGTGACGGTCCGATGCGAAGGCAATCGTCTTTCCGTCGTGACTCCACACCGGCATGTAGTCGTTCGCGATGTGCGAAGTGAGTGCGACGGCGGTACCGCCGGTGCTCGGCACCCTGTAGATGTCACCCTTGAATGTGAAGGCGATCGTTCGCCCGTCCGGCGAAATAGACGGATATCGCATCCAGCTGGCGCCCACCGGAGATGTGGAGGGCGACTGGGCTGAAGCTGACGGGGAAACCGCCAGAGTGCACGCGATCGCAACTGCGCAGGTGACGAGACGAGTACGGATCATGAGGCCGGTGGGTGAGAGCTTTCGGGAAGGCCCTATTGTACGAAAACGGGCGGAGTCGCGCCACGGCCAGTTTTGAACTTTCTTGAGCGGCCTACGACCGGCGGGCGCGTCTCCGCAAAAGACCTATTCCCATTCCCCCCAGCACGACCAGAACCGGCAGGCACGCATATAGCAGCACCGGGGTCGCAACGCTGTCGTCCACTTCCAAACTCGGAACCGACCTGTCGCCGAGGTAATTGTTGATTCGTTTCGCCGCGGCTTCAGCCTGGTTTGGGAGCGCGTAGCTGGACACCAACTGTCGGTCTCCGGAAGCAACTGTTAGAAATACCGCGCATGCCGAACTGTGACGCGCGCCTACGGAGTTGGTTGGGCACTCGTAAGTCGCGCTGCGGATAGTCGATTCGGGGAGCGTAAACGCCGAGTTGCCGAACAAGCCGAAGAAAGTAGTCCGTAATAGTTCGCAACTGCCTCCAGCGGCAGTTCGCGTGCAGCGCATTCCGTTATCGGTCGGACCCATCAACGCGCCGAGTGCCCATGCGCTCGCAACCATCGCTACCACTACAACTGATATGACTAGGGCGATCGACTTTCGAGAGTTCATCCGATCCTCGGTCACATTGCCTTTGATTTCAGATCTCAGACTCAAACGGGCTCGTACGGCTCCATGTGTACCAACACTGCATCCACGGCTGGCATCGCGGCGCGAATGGCGCCTTTTACCTTGCCGCTCACAATGTGGGCGTCGTGAAGCGACATCAGCGCGTCTGACTGAACGTGAAGATCCACGGCGTACTGCAACCCGACCTTGCGCACTTTCAATTTCTCGATAGCACGCACGTCCGGTATACTTGTCGCAGCATTCGCAATAGTCTGCACCACGCTTTCTTCCGGCAAACGATCCATCAGATCGTTCACAGCCGGCCGTAGCATCTTCGCACCATTGTAGCAGATGACCACCGACGCAACCAGCGCGGCCCAGTCGTCAGCCTGCTCCCAACCCGGCCCGCCGATTACCGCAATGCTTATTCCAATGAAAGCCGCCGTGGAAGTTATTACGTCACTGCGGTGATGCTGCGCGTCGTTCATGACCGCGGTGCTGCCGATCTCCGATCCGATTCGAAACACTTTCGTCGCGAGGACCTGCTTGATCGCAATCACGCCGACCAGAACGCCGAGCGTCCAGGCCTTCGGTACGTGATGCGGAGTTCGGATCTCGCGCACCGCCTCGATCGCAATTCCGATCGCGGCCGCGATCAGCATGAGGGCGACGAACGCTCCCGCTAGCGCCTCCGCTCGGCCGTGACCATACGGATGATCCTCGTCGGCGGGTTGGGCCGCGATGCGCAGGCCGCCGTACACCACCAAGGACGAGAAAATATCGGCCGTCGATTCTACCGCATCAGCGACCAGTGCGTACGCATGGCCAACGACCCCCGCGATCAACTTGATGATCGCGAGGATCAGATTGACAAACATTCCGACCTGGGCCGCTCGTAGCGCGCGGCGGCTGTCTGACTTCACCCGCTCAAATCTACGGTGTCGGCTCGCTCATGGCAGGCCGAGGAGCTGCTCCGGTGACGGGCTCGCCCCTGGGCGCGTGCTCTGGTGCGGCGACCACGCTCTTCTTGCGCGCGAACCTGTGACTGAATCCCTCGCGCCATTCATCCAGAATCTCGTAGAACGTGGGGATCACGATCAACGTGAGCAACGTGGAGGTTATGACACCGCCGATGACCGCTCGTCCCAGCGGAGCCCGGAAATCGGCCCCCTCACCCAATCCAAGCGCCACCGGGATCATTCCGGCGATCAGCGCAAACGTCGTCATGAGAATGGGGCGAAGACGCACTCGGCCCGCCTCAATCAGCGCCTCGCGCAACGTCACTTTCTTCTGTTCGCGCGTCCACTTGGCAAAATCCACGAGGAGGATCGCGTTCTTCGCAACGATTCCCATCAGAAGAATCACACCGATCATCGACATGATGTTGAGTGTGTCCGATGTAATCAGCAACGCGAGCACGACGCCAATCAACGATAGCGGCAGCGACAACATGATCGCGAGCGGATCCAAGAACGATCCAAACTGCACGACCAGAATCAGATACATGAGCAGGATCGCAAGACCGAGCGCCGATACAATGGCCCCATAAACCGCCGACTGATCCTTGACCTGGCCACCCTGAGACAGATGCACGCCCGCTGGTAGCGGAATCTTCGCAATCGCTGCATTCACGTCCGCAGATACTTCGCTCAGCGCTCTTCCCTGCGGATTCACTCCGATCGTGACAACTTTGTCCTCGTCGAGGTGATCGATCTGCGCGGGCCCCGTAGTAAGGCCGACTGTCGCGATCTGTCCAAGCGGAATTGTCTGCGGGCCCGAGTTGATCGGACTCGCCGAGACCGCCGAGGGTGGCGCTGACCCGGCAGCCTGCGGCGGAACAGCAATTGGAAGCTGTCGAAGATCCGACACATTTTGACGCGAGCTGGCTGGAAGCCGCACCGTTACATCGCGCGTTTTGCCAGTAGGATCGACCCAGCTACCGGCCTGCACTCCGGCGAACGCCGGACGCAACGCCTGCGCGAGCTGGCCTACCGTAATTCCCAGTGTACCCGCGAGTCCACGATTCAATTGTACGTCCAGCTCGGGCTTCAATCCCTTCGTCGACAATCCGACATCGGCGGCACCAGGGACCTTTCGGACTTCGACCTCCATCCGTTCCGCAACCGCGTTCAGCTGCGAAGCATCGTTACCGCGGATCTGTACCTGGATCTGCTTCTGGTTACCGGCGAAACTGCTATTGAACGTGTACGCGGTCACGCCTGCGACATGCGCTATCTCCGCACGGATCATGTCGCTGAGATCGCGCTGCGAGATCGATCGCTGGTTCTTGGGCACAAGCTTTACATAGACACTGGCAACATCCACCTCGCCGGATCCAGTCGCTGTGCCAACAACCGTATACGTATACGCAACTTGCTTATGTGTCCGGATTATGCGACCGATTTCCTCAGCTTTGATATGCGTGTAATCAAGGTTAGAACCTGGCGGCGTCTCAACCGAGACGTTCAGCTCGGAATTATCAGAATCAGGAACGAAGCCGCCGCCGAGCTTGGCCCAGCCCGGTTCGGGAAGCGTGAGGCCGAATGCCAGCGATCCGACGAAGACGACTAACGCAATAACCGTCTTGAGAAGTGTACCGAACGCCGACTTCGGATAGTTGAATGACAACAGCCATGTTATGAGCAGCACGCCGCCCATGAGCGAAAGCGCCGCAAACAACCCCTTAGCCGGAATCAGGATGCTCGCAAAGAACACACCGATCGAGATGGCAACCATGTCCGCGCGGTGATCCAGCGCCCATGCAATCACACCTTTGTAATTATCCGCCTGACGATCAAACCACTTGTTGAACGTCTCCAGCTTGCGCGATATCCAGCTCCTGTGCTCGTGCGACTCGATCGCCGGGTCGGGCCAGTATGCCGATAGCATCGGATCGAGCGAGAAGGATACGAAAAGCGACACGAGAACTGCGCACGCGATGGTCAGCGCAAACGGCCGGAACCACTGTCCCGAAATCCCGTCCATGAACGCGATTGGAACGAACACCGCCATGATCGAGAACGTCGTCGCCGTTACAGCAAGTCCGATCTCGTCAGTTCCCGTGTGCGCGGCCGTGAAGTGATCCTCACCCATCTCGATATGTCGAACGATATTCTCTCGAACAACTATCGCGTCATCTATCAATATCCCGATAGCGAGCGACAGCCCGAGCAAGGACATCGTGTTGAGCGTGAAGCCGAACGCATGTACCGCGATGAACGACGAGATTGCCGAAACCGGCAGCGCCAGCCCGGTGATGACGGTTGAGCGCCATGAGTTCAGAAACAGGAAGACGACGATAACCGTGAGGATCGCGCCTTCAACGAGCGCCTCTTCCACATTGCGCACCGAGTTGACAACGCGCGGCCCCGCATCACGAACGACGTCGAGCTTCACACCGAGCGGAAGCGTCTTTCGTATTTGGTTGACGCGTTCGTTGATCTCGTCGCTCACGCGAGTCGTACTCGTACCCTTCGATTTGGTGATATCGATACCGATACCTTCGACGCCGTTGAACAACGCAAGTGAGCGCTGCTCCGCTGAGCCATCGGACACATTCGCGACATCGGCGAGATGTATTACCTGTCCGCCGCGCTGAGCGACAACGAGTTGACCAAAGTCACGAGCGTTCTCGATTCTTCCACGCAGTCGGATGGCCCGCTCTTCGAGTGAACCGGTGATCATACCAACAGGAACGGCGAGATTCTGTGCGTTGAGTGCGTTCACGACATCTGCAACACTCACCTTCGCCGCATTCAAGCGCGACGGTACGACGTCCACCGATATCTCGCGATCGACGCCGCCCGACAGCGTCACCTGCGCAACACCGTTCAATCCCTGGATCTGGCGTGTTATGCCCGGATCCGCCAGAATCGTCAGCTCGTTCGGCTTGAGGCTGTTGGACGAGAGAGTGAGCGACACGATTGGCTGATCCGTAGGATCGAACTTCTTGATGATCGGCTCCTTCATCTCGACCGGGAGCTTGTCTCGAATGCTCGAGATGGCGTCCCGCACGTCCTGCGCTGCCTGATCACTCGGCTTCGAGAAGACGAACTGCACTATGATCTGCGCGAATCCGTCCGTCGATGTCGAAGTTATCTGATCGATTCCGTTGAGCCCCTGGAATGCCTCTTCCATCCTGTCAACGACTTCACGCTCCACCTGATCCGGCGATGCGCCCGGATACGGTACCGCAACAGCAACAATCGGCTGCTGAATGTCCGGTAGTTCGTCAACGTCTGTATTGAAGGCTGAGAACAGCCCGAAGATCACCAGCGCCACCATGATCACTACTGTGACTATGGGCCGCTTGATCGCAAAATCTGAAATGAACATGTTCGGCCCCTAGTGACCGCTGTTCGGAGTAACGTTCGGAGAACTGTTCGAATTACTGTTTGGTGTGCCGCTGGTTACTGGCTGTCCGCTCTGATCCGACGGGGGTGCCTGCACGCGTACTGGCGTACCTGGTGTTATTCCCTGAGCCGCCGCAATCAGCAGTGTATCACCCGCCGCTACGCCGCTCGTGATCTGTACCGTTTCGGCAGTCGGATCACGCATACCGATCGTCACGTCCACGCTGGTGACCTTGCCACCGATTATCTTCACAACCGCTGGACGCTGCATACGAGTATCCACCGCCGACATCGGGACAACTATTCCTTCCTGCGTTTGACTCGATATCCGGCCATCCGCATACAGTCCGGTCACAAGCGAGTGGCTTTTATTGGGAATCGACACGATGATCTGGACCTGACGCGTGGTTGGATCGACCGACGGGCTTATCAGTTTCACCTTGCCGTGGAATTCCTGGTTCGCGTAACCTGTGACCGTGAATGTCACATCCGTACCAACACGCAGCATCGAGAGCTGTTCCGACGGCACTGAAGCGACAAGCCGCATTGTTGACGGATCGACGACCGTGAACAGCGCGCCGCCAGGCTGCACAACATCGCCTGGGCTCACGCTCTTCTGGCTGACAATTCCATCAAACGGTGCAGTGATGCGCGTATTGTCGAAGTTCTTTTGTGCCGTAGCAAGCCGAGACTTCGCATCTTCGAGAGCAGCCTGAGCGGCCGCCGCTTGAGTTTGTGCCGTTTCGAGATCGCGCTGCGCGATCGCGCCGGCCTGCAGCAGTGTCTGACTGCGCTGCAAGTTGCGAGTTGCGACCGCCGAGCTTGCATCGGCTGATGACACAGCCGATTTCGCGCTAAGGTATGCGTCCTGCAATCCGGATGCATCGATGCGGCCGAGTAGTTGACCCTTTCGCACCGTCTGTCCGACATCAGCATCTGTCGAGATGATCGATCCCGAAATCTGCGCGCGGATTGTCGCGTTCAGCTCGGCGTCGAGCGATCCGGAAATCGCAGGCCCGTTTGTGACCGATCCCTGGTGCGCAATCGCGATGTTCTCTGTTCCAACCACCAGCTGCTCAGTGACACTGGCGGCGTCTGCGGTCTTGCGGCTGCAGCCCGCCACGAGTGTGACGGCTGCCAGCGCTATTGGGATGTATACGTGAGTGCGTCGCATTTATGGATTGATTCCGGATTGACCAGTTGGAGAGGCGCCGGGTGTGCCTGGAGTGCCTGTTGCACCCTGACCCGACGCACCCGCTGGCTGCGTTGTCTGTGATTGAGTCTGCGGCTGTGCTTGCTGCTGTTGCTGCGACAGGCTGGACTGACCTGCTGGTGCAGTCTGCATCGGAAGATCGGGCAGCAATGCGAGTCTCACGCGTGCTACCTGCACATCGCGCGACGCCTGCGCCCGGTTCACGAGAGCCTGCGACAGTTGATTGCGCGTATCGTTCAGCTCGAGTTGCGTCGAAATTCCTTCCTTGAATCGAACTTCAGCTATCTCATAGGCGCGTTGTGCCTGCGCTGCCGTCCCGGCACTCGCTGCCAGCGTCGCTTCTGACTGAGTCAGCGTATTGAGAGCAACGCGCGAATCGAGCGCTGCACCCTCTGTGGCCTGTTCCAGTCTGGCCTGCGCATCGCGCACATTAGACTCGGCGATCATCTTGTCGCCGCGAATCCGCCCACCCTGGAATATTGGAATGGAAGTCGCGATCGTAACGGTCCAGTTCGGATGGAAGTCAGCAAGTGACGGCAAACCAGAACTGGGATAGGCGAGCCTGCTATACGCCGTGGACAGCGCGAGTGTCGGGATTCTTTCTGAATTCGCGACCTTCAACTGACCCTTCTGCGCCAACAGCGCTTCGTTCGCCTCCCTCACCGGCGCGCGATGCGACGTGAGAGTATCGGGCGAATTTGCGCGTGCGAGATCCACACCCGGCGGCGCTGCTGTTGAGTCTTCGACTGACGTAGTGAGCGCAAGCCGCTCCTCGTACGGAATCTTGAGCAGTTGCTTGAGCTTTAGATACGCGACCTCGCGCGCACTTTGCGCCTGGATTACGACTGGAAGTTGATTGCTTACCGATACCTGCGCGCGGAGCAGATCGAACTCGCTCGTGTTGCCGACTTTCTGCTGGAGCTGCGTTTGTTTCAGCAGTTCCTGCGTCTGCTTGAGCGAAGCCTCGGCGATCGACAACAGCCGATCCGAAAGCGCAGCGTCAAAATAAGTGGAAGTGACATCGAGCCGGAGTTGCGCTTGTTGCGCCGTAAGCTCGATGCGCGCCGAGCGTTGCGATGCGTTGGCTGACTCGATCAGGCCGCTGAGGCGGCCGCCGGTGAAGAGGTTCTGCGAACCCGATAGACCAAGCGTGTAACCATTCTTGGACCCAAAGCCGACTTTGCTGAAATCGATACCGCCTGTGGATGCACCGCTTGCAGAATTGCCGGCGACCGTGCATTGCGCGTAGTTCTCGAGACCAGCTACACGGGCGAGTTGGGAAGAGTCGCCGTTGAAGAGATATTGATTGCACGGACCCGGGGGTCCTGCTGGAGATGTTGGTTTGGTTGACGAGAACGCGCTCGCGAACTGCGAAGCGAGAGTGCGCGTGTAGTTGGCCGACGCGCCGACCTGCGGAAAGAGCCCGCTGCGCGCCTGGTACTGACCGCCTTTCGCGCGCATTATCGCATTGTTCGCGATGCGCACAACCTGACTGCGCTGCTGCGCGAGCTTTACCGCGTCGTCGAGCGAGATCGGTTGCGCGGGCGCTGCGGAGACCGAATCCGCGTGTGTGAGCGGCACCTGTGCACCGAGCACCGCCGGCGCAAAATAGACACCGATGCCAAGCGCGATCGCGGCGACGGTTTGTGCAAGCCGCCGAGTCGTGGATGGGGTGCGACCGTTACCGGCCATTTGGGAAGTCATTAATTGGACGAAGAAGTCTGGAGTTGATCGGCGGTATTGGAGAACGCATGCGTGTCACTCGCGCCGATCGCGCGTAGAAAGAGAGTCGTGTACTGACTGGCTGCTACGGTGGGAGGGCTCGGATAGATGTCTGGCATCGTGTCGCGCCCCATGGCGTCGGAAAAGATCGTACCGATGAGCATCGCGGCGGCGGCCTTTGCCTCAACGTCACCCTCGATGAAGCCACCGGCCTGGAGGCGGCCGATGTATTCCTGCAGCTCCGCCGACGCACGCATTGGACCACGGCTGGCGGAATCGCTCAGTTGCGGGTGTTCTTCACGCTCGCTCATGCAGCGGCGCATGAGGAGCCTGTTGCTACCTATATGAGTGCGGAGCGCCGAAACCCACTTGTGCAGCTCGGCGTAAGGATCGACTGGCACTTTCGGCAATGCGGCAAGAGGTCCGCCCATCCCGCATGAAGCGATCGCTTCGTGGATGAGTGTATCCTTTGTCCCGAACTGTCGGAAAATGGTTATCTCGTTGACCCCCGCCTCGTGAGCAATGCGGCGGGTGGTGGACCCGCGGTAGCCGTGCTGGGCATAGACCCGAGCCGCGGCCCGCAGTAATTCTTCGCGCCTTTCCATGGGGCGTAATTAAATGGACGGTCGGTCATTTTCGCAAGTGTGCACTTGCTTACGACGGATGTTTACTTGAGATAAACACGGCCTGGTGAGAAATCATCAAGACGCGACTTTGCGTCTTATACAATATCTTGTATAGTCGAATTTATGGCGGAACGACGTCGTTTCTGGCTCGGTTCCTCGCTCAAGGATATTCGGAGTTTTCCCGCGACCGCGAGGCAGCGAGCCCGGTTTGAACTGGGCGAATTACAACAGGAGCGATTGCCGTCTGACTGGAAGCCCGTGACGACGGTTGGTAGCGGTGTCTACGAAATACGAATCCGTACTGGAGTAGAACGTCGTGTGCTGTATGTCGCCAAATTTGCCGAAGGCATTTATGTCTTGCATGTGTTCGAGAAAAAGACACAACGCATGCGCAAGCACGACCTTGATGTTGCGACAACGCGCCTGAGTGAGCTTATCCGAGAGCGGCGGCAGCTGCAGAAAGGGAAACCAGGGAGGAGACCCGAATGACACAGCGTAAGGTAAAAACATCGACGATTCAATCTAGCGGGAATGTCTTTGCCGACTTGGGTTTCGCACCCGACGAAGCGGAGCATCTCAAGCTACGCGCACAGTTGATGAGCGCCGTGCGTCAGGTTATTGAGCAACGAAAGCTTACACAAGCACAGGCAGCGAAACTGCTCGGGGTTACGCAGCCACGCATAAGTGATCTCGTGCGCGGGAAGATTGATCTCTTCAGCATGGACACATTGGTCAGCATGCTAGCACAGGCCGGCGTTCATGTTGGTCTGACGATAGATGCCGCGGCGTAGAAGGGCGTTGTGCTATTAGGAAACTGTCTCATGAAACGGGGAGCAGAGCACAGCGGAGAAGGAACAACAACGGAATATGGAGTAGCAACACGAAGACGATAACCGCCCAGAACCAGACGCATCTCCTCAGGTCCCAGCGGACACGGATCGCAAGCGGCACCATCCCCAAGACGACTGATACTGATCGCCCCATCTCCTCTTGCCCCAAGAAGACGTCGAAGACGAAGTACACGGGTAGCAGGATGGCACCAATAATGACGCCGGTGTAGTCGGTAGGTTTCTTCTCGACACCGGTCGTCATTAATGCGTCCCCGCCATGCAGCCCTTGTGCGACGCAACCATACCTTCGCTGCCTCTGATGTCATGGTACGTCGCGCCAGCAGAAATGACGTCGCCGATTATAGGAATCATTTCAGTGGATGTGGGGGTTAGACATCTCAGCAGCGGAGTCATCGAAGCCTGCTCAAAAAGCGCGCTATTGTACCAAACGATCCAACAATCACTGCGACAAATCCGACACACAGCCCCGCGACAGCCAGGACTACCGCTATCATCGCGATTTTACCATTTGTATCGCGACCGGCCACGAACCCTAGCGCCACACCAATTGCAAGCAGAGTAAGGCCCGCAACAAGTGCGAAGCGAACGTACTCGCGCTGAGATCGGAACTTGGCTGTTGGTCTCACACCGTTACACTCCGCAAAACTCCATGTTCGAATTACGACCAAACGTGCTGCAAGGGCATACTTGGCGTCTCAAACGAGCTGCTGCATCAGAACTTGCGCTGTACGCGCGTGATACGACGCCCACCGCTGCTTCGTCTTACGTCCGCGAGTCAGAACATACGCTTGCCCCATTTACAGGCAAGTCGGTTCCCCAACGAACGCCTGCAACATTACCGCAGGATTTTGGTTTCAGATCTTGCTGTATGCAAATTCCCATATTACGAGACGACGCATGACAATGCGACTCCAGGCTCGCTATTGCCGATTGGAAGTCCGCAAGTAACGGCCCTGCAACGCATGGGCGCGTTGCAGTTCCACGTCACGCACGGGTTTCGAACTGCTAGTCAGTTGCATGGTCCCACTCCTTTGTTTCAAGACGGTATCTGACCCCACTGCCCGCTCTCCGTTGCGTGTGCATACTTTCGACGTAGAGTCGAACTTGGGACTTCAGCTTTACTGTTGTACTGTCGAACGTCAGTTGCGCTTTTGTTGCACGCGGACACACCCCTCGAGTACACTGCCACCTTCCGAACCGGACAGAGTCTTCATACGTTAGTACCCGTTATTGACGATACTACTCACTATGCTGGGATCTCTATGAACGGCGGTGTTTCCATGGCGCGTTGGATTTCTCCGACAGTGGTGACGGCGGCCATGATTTTATCAGGTTGCTCCGACTCTGCAGTATCACCGAAACCGCCACCGGTACCCGCTACTCTTGGCATATCCACACCGGTTCCTTCCGCGAGTATTGCTGGATCCGCTGTCACACCATTGCCGGCAGTAATTGTTGCAGATTCCAACGGAAAGCCAATAGCCGGGATTACGGTCGTCTTTTCCGTGAAAGAGGGGGCGGGTTCCGCTACCGGTCTCACACAGGTGACGAACAGCGACGGAGTTGCTTCTCCGGGTGCATGGACGCTCGGGCCGCAAGTCGGAGTAAATGCGATGACAGCCTCGGTCGCCGCATTGCCGCCGATTACTTTTTCGGTCCTCGGTACTGCTGGTGCGGCGACAAGGCTCAATCTTGTGAGCGGTGCAGGACAGCAGGACACGACGCATGGCGTACTGCCCCTCCAGCTCACAGTTCGTGCGACAGACGCGAACAGCAATCCTGTTGCCGGGGTCGCGATCGTATTTGCGTTCACGCAGGGTTCGGGAGTCCTGTCGCCAGCATCACCGACGGACTCGACTGGCCAGTCGAGCGTCACGCTTACGCTTGGCGACTCCGCGGGCACCTACGTTGTTCAGGCAACTTCCGGTACACTGACGGGCTCTCCCATTGTCTTTTCGGCCGAGGCATCGTGGCCGCTATACCACGCCTCATCCATCGCAATGGGTCTGACGCATACTTGCGCGATCACACTTGCTCAGCAATTGAATTGTTGGGGTGACAACCAGGATGGCGATCTTGGCGACGGAACGGCCACGCCGCGGCTTTCGCCGACAGTCGCCGGTGGCGGATTGCATTTCACCACCGTCTCGACGCGAGGAGTATTCAGCTGTGGCCTCGCGAGCGGAGCTGCTTACTGTTGGGGGGACAATAGCCAAGCGGGTATCGGCGACGGAACGTCAACCACCCGATACGTACCGACACCGGTCGCTGGCGGGCTGAGCTTCACGGAAATCGGCGCGGGTGACGATCATGCGTGCGCGCTTACGGCTGCGGGCGACGCCTACTGTTGGGGAACATCGCAGTTGGGCGCAGTGGGCGATGGAACAAACGCAAACTTTCGTACTTCGCCGGTTGCCGTTGCAGGCGGCCTGAAGTTCACGGCGCTCGCAGCGGGCAGCGGGCATTCCTGCGGGGTCGCCACGGGCGGCGTGGCATACTGCTGGGGTATGAACCGAAATGGCGAATTGGGGGACGGGACCGAAACCGACCGAAATGTGCCGACCCCAGTTGCCGGCGGATTGGCGTTCGTTTCATTGACCGCCGGGTTCGGCGAGACGTGCGGAGTGACCACAAGCGGCGACGCCTACTGCTGGGGCTACAACCAAGGCGGAAAATTGGGAGTCGGCGATACCACCGACAGGGCTGCTCCCACCAAGGTTGCTGGCGGCCACACGTTCTCGCAGCTTGCAGCCGGCAGTGCGGAAGTGTGCGGCATTACCACGGATGGCTCGCTCTTCTGCTGGGGCGAGGACTACGCCACCGGGAGCGGTTCGGCAAGCGACCTCTCGATCACCGCGCCTAAACCTGTCGTTGCACCGCCGGGGGTGACTTTTTCGAGTGTTACAGCAGGCGACGTCGGCGGATGCGCACTCTCGACGAGTTCTGTCGCATACTGTTGGGGAGTGAACGTGGGCGGCGAAGTTGGCGATGGAACGAAAACATATCGTCCGTCCCTCGTCCCCGTAATTCCCAGATGACCTCGATGTCCGCACTCGTGCCGGAGAGCACGCTGCCTGATCGCATCAGTTTGGTGCATCACAGGCTGGCGCGAAGCCTCGTGCTCGGCATCTCTGTCCTCCTTCTGGCTTGCGGGTCTGGCGGCGGCGACGAGCCAACTGCTCCGCCGGTGCCTATTGTCGCGGTTGTGCTCCTTACGACGCCTACCGACACTGTTGCCATCGGCGATACAGTAGCCCTCGTCGCGCACGCACAGACATCTTCGGGACAATCAGTTGATAACGTGCAATTCAACTGGACAAGCTCCGACACTAGCGTTGCACGAGTCGATCAGCTCGGCCGCATGACCTTGATTGCTGTGGGTGCGACAACGGTTGTGGCAAAAGCCGTGGCGCCACTCGCCAACGTGCCCACACCCGTCTCGGGCGAACGCACGTTGGCTGTGAAGAATCTCATAAGAACGATTACGCTCGCCCGTGCTGCAGGCACCGACACTGTTGCCATGGGCGACACGATTCGTGTCGCCGCCACGGCGCGCGATGGATCCGGCAACGTTGTGGCAGGCGCCCAGTTCAGTTGGTCGGTCTCGGACACGTCGCTCGCACAGGTCGACTCTGGCGGCGTCGTGATTGCACGCGCAATGGGAGGTGTAACTGTTTCCGCTCTTGCAACAGGACCAAGCGACTTCGTTCACGGACGCGTGACCGCAGCGACGCAAATGAAGGTGCGGCTGTTTCTCACTAGCATCTCGAGCGGCGTCAGTGAGCACACGTGCGGCGTCGGGCGGGGCGGAGTGGTGTACTGCTGGGGATCCGGCAGTAGCGGGCAGATCGGAAACGGAGCGACGAGCGCGCCTGGCGCCGAGTCGGCCACCCCAGTCAGAGTGAGCAGCGCGGACCGTTTCGCGAGTGTCGCTGTGGGACCCGACAATTCTTCTGATGGCGGTCACGCATGCGGAATCACGATCGGTGGCGCGCTTGACTGTTGGGGCTCGGGCGCGTACGGCATGCTCGGCGATGGTTTTCACGGAGAAGGCAATCCCGTGTATTCTGTCGCTGCTCCAGTACGAGTGAGTCCGGGGCCGTACGAAACACTGTCGGCAGGAGTAAATACTAGTTGCGCGCTTGCAACCTCCGGTGACACATACTGCGCGGGCTCGAATTACATGAGCCAACTCGGCGTCGACACTGTACCGGAACTTTGCGGTCAGGACGACGCCGGAGGAGCGTACATAGCGGGTTGTTCCACGAAATTCCTGCACATACCAGCGCCGGCATTCGTCAGTCTTTCGCAGGGCGGCGGAACGACCTGCGGCCTAACCAGCGCCGGTCAAGCGTGGTGCTGGGGACGCAACACCCTCGGAAATTCCGGCGTCGGTTATGCCACTCCTGTAGCGGCGCCATCCCAGATGGTTGGAGGTATTTCGTTCAGCAGTATCTCGATTGGCGCCATCGTGGGATGCGGCGTTACATCCGCAGGTGCCGCTTACTGTTGGGGAGGCAATCAGTTTGGGACGATTGGTAACGGCGTCTGGTCGACTGACGTTGGCATTCCGCCTACAGCTGTTCAGTCACCGGTTGCCTTCACCGCGATCGCGGTCGGCGGGTCGCACGCTTGCGGGTTGACGGCTGGTGGTGACGTTTATTGTTGGGGGAGCAACAGATTTGGCGAGTTGGGCTCTCCAACCACGCAAACGTGCGGTCCGCCGGGTACCGGCGGAACAGCGCCGTGTTCGCCCCAGCCTGTTCAGGTACAGTCCGCCCCAAAGTTTGCGGCGATTACGGCGGGCGCAGCATTTACCTGCGGGCTGACGAGCCTGGGAGCCACGTACTGCTGGGGCAGCTCCGAGTACGGACAGCTGGGTAATGGGACGACGACAGGCAGCAGCACGGTTCCGGTGCGCGTAACAGACATTCAGTAAGTGAGTTCACTCGGTGTCAAGCCTACCGTCAACGAGTTACTGCATTCCGATTCGGTAGTTCGGTGTCGTTCGCGCTGGGAATTCCACGGTCAACGGGGAAACAGGGGTCAGGGCGCACTTTGTCGAATCGACGGTTTGGAATTGGTTGTGAAGAAGTGCACTCGCGTATCTTGAAGTTGCCGATAGAAATCGAGATGTTCAAGTAGAAGGAGCGGCCGGGTTAGCTGAGACTGACAAGATCTTGGGCCACGGAGAGTCGCAGAGCCTGCGGGTCAGATAAGTCCGCCAACTCGTTTCTCGTTCATTGATTCCGAACGGTAACTTGGGCCCGACCATGCATCCAGCAGATGCACAAAGCCATGAGTCGAGAGCCTGCATACGACGATGGATAACATGAATGCGGCTGCCGTAGGTATTGATGTTTCCAAGTTGAAGCTCGACGTCTGTATCGCAGTTGGTGCGAAGTGCAAGTACAAAGTTGTGAAGAACACGAGAAGCGGACACACTGAGTTGATTGCTTGGCTTTTACAACGACATCTCTCTTCTGATGTCCCGGTAGTACTCGAGGCCACGGGCCCGTACAGTGAAGCCGCGGCATGGCACCGAAGGCGATCGTCGGTGCGAGCATGCGCAAACTCCTCCACCTGATCTACGGTGTCATCAAGTCAGGAACCTGCTTCGATATGCGAATCCCGATGCGAAGCTTTGCATTTCAAGACGGTATTTGACCCCTGTTTCATGCTGTTTCACGGAATTGGGGAGCAGAGCACGACCAGTATGCGCCCGATTACAAGTTGTTTTCGAGTGTACTCTGAGAACTGGGCCGCGTAATGCTTCCAGCGATCATGATAGCTAAATGCGTAATAGCTTAACGCGTATACAGTGCTCAGGGAGACGAAGACAAACAACGCTGAATGACTGAACGCAGCATCCGTCAAGTTAAGGATTTCGAGTGCTATAAAACTTATCCACACCTCGAACACGCCAGTTACTACGCCTGCCTTCCAGACACTAGCCCTATCTAACGAAACCGCCTCCAACGTCTGGTAAACGTGTAAAATACGAACTGACATGCCGTCATTATAGCGAAGCGGCCCGATTGACGATGCTCGATCGTGTTCATGAGCTGAGATCCTGGATCCGGGTCTCATGCGGGGCCATATCTTGTGCAGTACGCGCATGTCACGACGCCCACCGCTGCTACGTATTACTTCCGCGAGTCGGAGCATACGCCTGCCCCGTTTACTGGCAAGTAGGTTCCCCAGCGAACGCCTGCAACATTACCGCATGAGTACGGTAGCGCGCGTTTGAATGACTGTTTCATTCGAAGGGTCAGGATACTTGCGGTCTTCGCACGATACTACAAGATTGTTGAGCGCTCCATCGGAGCGCCGTCCGCGCAACTATAACGTCGTCAGTGTTCCTTCAATGAAATCCAATCTCTTTCGATCCGCGCTTCTTCTAGGAACCCTAGCCCTCGTAGCATCCTGCGGCGGCGCGACCGAAAGTAGTGCGGGGCCAACGGGGCCGATCTCTGGCAACGGCACGAAACCGACGCCGACGCCGACAAAAATTCAAATTTCTCCGCGTCCCGACACATCTCTCGTCAAACATCTCGAGGGAGATACCGTTGATCTTCAGGTGACTGCGTTCGACTCTGCAGGAAACAGCGTCGCGCTTCCAGCAGCAGTGATCTGGACGGGAAGTGACTCGGCGTTCACTATAAGTTCAAGTGGAATTGTCACCGTCCTCGAGACCGGAGTGGGGCACGCCATCGCCACGTCCGGAGCACTCGCTGATACAATCGCGTTCAGGCTTGATGTCACGCCGGACGTCGCGCTTCGCATTGCGCCGCGAACTGACACGGTCCAGTATCATGTTCTGGACGACACAATCCAGCTCGCCGCGACCGTAACCGATCTCTTCCTGCACAAGGATCTCACACACGTCACGCAGATTGAATGGTCATCGCTGGACACCACCGCGACTGTGACACCGACGGGTGGCGTAATTGTTCACAAGACAGGGACGGTCAATATAGTTGCATCTGCCGGACGCCTTGCGGATACCGCTTCGTTTGCGGTCAATGTCAGCCTTCCGAGATTGCGTCTCGTCTCGATCAACGGAGTAGATGTCAATCTTTCCGGACCGACAGCGGTTGCTGATAGCTTCGACGTCGTTATAGAGGTACGCAATCCATCGACTGGCTCTGTAATAAACACTGTACTCTTCTCGACGAGTTCGCCGTCTCCAAGAACCGTTACGCCACCAGCACCATCGAACATCCAGCCTGGCGAAACGGCTTTGGTGGGAGTGCGAGACCCATACGCGCCTGCCGGAAGCTACAACGTGCACGCCGCGACACATGCCGGGTCAATTGGAGTGTCCGGGGCCGAAGTACCGGTGGACGTCACCAACAGCGATGCAATCCCTCCTGAACTACGATCGCTGAACCCATCGTCGGATACGACGTGGGCAGCTGGGACGCCACTGTTGATCACGTTCAACGAGGTGGACCTCCAATCAGGTGTGGACGGATTCACTACTCAATCGACATGGGCCTCTCCTCAACCTGCCGGCTGCATCGACAATGAGGCTGGTGGGGTGGACCCACATTCGGACTTTCAAGGCATCCCGGTGACGTTGGAGTTTAAAGGCTGTTTGGTTCCGTTGGGTGTAAATACGATCATCATAACCGCCGTCGATCGCGCTGGGAATACCACTGTCAAGACGTTGAAGATCACGGGTATCTAACCTGCGAGTGGCTGGCTACGCGACGCCAATTGGCGAGCTCTTTGCATCCCCCGTCGGACAACCGGCGGCGGGCGCACGTGCTTCCGCAACCAACCGGGACACGGGGGTATAACCCCGATCAGACGTTGGTTCTCGGGACCACAACTTGTTCGGCCAGCCATGCCAAACCTCGAACTACCATTTACGCGGGAATAGTGTGACGCAGTTCTCCATTCGGTTCCAAAAGCAGTTGGCGTGCATCACCATATTCGTCACCGGCGTTACGGCATGTGCGCCGAGCACAAGACCTGTCGCCACCGCGCCGACGCCTGCACCAGTCTCCGCTCCAACACCGGTCAAAGCGCCGCCAATCGCGGTCGCGCCACCAGCGGCCAACGCATCCGGCATCCGCGAAGCTCCCGCGAACTGGCAGCTTCTCGACGATTCCGTTGACCACTATCCCGGCATAAGTCTTCTCCGCGCCCAGCGCGAACTGCTTACCGGCAAATCGCCCAAGCAATCCGTGATCGTAGCAGTGATAGACGGCGGTGTCGATACGGCGCACACCGCTCTTCGATCGCGACTCTGGGTCAATCGCAAGGAAATCGCCGGAAACAAGAAGGATGACGATCACAACGGTTACGCAGACGACGTACACGGCTGGAACTTTATTGGCGGCGCTGACGGACGCGACGTCAACTACGACACGTTCGAGCTTACGCGCATGTTCGTTCGGTGTGCTGGAACGCCGCAGACCGTAACCGAGCGCGCGATGCCTGCGATCGATGCGGCAACGTGCAGCAAGGTTTCCGCCGCATACGCGAGAAAGAAGACTGAGATTGGTGCAAATCTCAAGCAGATGCAGATGATCCAGTCGCTGATGGATCGCGCAATTCCGATTCTCAAGCAGGCCGCTGGAACTGATTCGCTGACGCCGGCCAAAGTAGCGGCGATAAACGCGACTACGCCGCAAGTAGTTGCCGCGCGTGGACTGTATCTGGAACTCGCGCAACAGGGTGGTACGCCGGCAGCCATTGAAGAATCGGTCACTGAGTTGGGCACGCAATCGAAGTATGGCTTGGACACCACCTTCGATCCGCGCGGGATAGTCGGTGACAACTACGCAGATCCGTCGCAACGAGACTACGGCAACTCCGACGTGACCGGGCCCGACGCGATGCACGGCACACACGTAGCTGGCATCATCGCAGCCACTCCTGAAGCCGGATCCGCGGTCCAGGGAATCGCATCGGCTGCACTGATCATGTCGGTGCGCGCGATTCCTGACGGAGATGAGCGCGACAAGGATGTTGCCAACGCCATCCGCTATGCAGTCGATAATGGCGCGCGCGTCATCAACATGAGTTTCGGAAAACCGTACTCGCCGTTCAAGAGCGCCGTCGACGCCGCAGTAAAATATGCCGACGCGCATGGAGTGCTGATGGTGCTCGCGTCCGGCAACGACGGAGCCAGTCTCGATACCGCGTCGAACTTTCCGACGCCGATGTTCACCGGTGGTGGCAAAGCGACAGATTGGATCGAGGTCGGCGCATCGTCGTGGCGTGGCGGCGATACGCTCGCTGTCGGGTTCTCGAATTACAGCCACGATAAGGTTGACGTGTTCGCGCCCGGCGAGGACATTCTGTCGACCATGCCAGGCGGCGGTTACCAGCGTTTGAGCGGTACGAGCATGGCGGCTCCGGTGGTCACGGGGCTCGCTGCACTCATCATGTCGTACTATCCCGAATTCTCCGCGGCGCAAGTACGACAGATAATCCTGGATTCGGCCAAGCGTTACGATGCCAATTCACTCTTGCCGGGTGGTCAACCAGGTCGGACCGTTCCGTTTGCATCGCTCTCGGTGACGGGCGGAATCGTCAACGCTTACAATGCGTTGAGGCTGGCGCAGCAACGGAGTTCGGCGCACTAAAAAGCGGAACAGACGCTGCGGGTAGCGGAGGGGCTCGGTGAAATAATTGGATCGTGATCAAAAGGCCGACTGAACCATAGTCACACGGCCCCAATCGGGATCTCCATCCG
>JBDTAZ010000248.1:0-12803 GCA_039924325.1 Gemmatimonadaceae bacterium | reverse complement strand
GTCTGGGGGGATGAGCAAAACCTCGATCTAGAGAAAACGAAAAAACGCGGGCCTCCCACAGGAGTCCGCGCCAAACCCACCGTGGCGGTCACGGTGTGAGTGATTCAGGACGCCTGCAGCACCTCGGTTACACCGGGGCCAGAGGGTGGGTCGCCAGCTGGCAACCACTTTCCGCATTAAACTAAGCCCAGAAAGTTACCCTAGCCGTCCGTGGCACGCAAGCCGTAGGCCTTTCCGTCAGATTCGACCCTGCCCCATGGCACAACGGCGTCGTGTTCGAAGATCACGGTCCAGTCTGCCTCTGCCACCCGCTTGAGAAGCCCGCGTTTGGACTCGAGCGTTACCAACGGTTCCACGTCGTAGCCCATGATCCAGGGCAGCGGCAGGTGAAAATGGGTCGGAACCAGATCCGCGAGGAAAATTGCTGTTTCGTCTTCCGATCTGATAACGACACTCTGATGATACGGAGTATGGCCGGGCGTCAGGATCACGCCAACTCCGCTGGCGATCTCCGCCTCTCCTTCGAGCAAATCCAGTTGGCCCGAGAGCATAGTCGGAACGTAATTCCGGTCGAAATAGCTCCCGGCTGTGCGCTCGTTGGCATGCGTTGCGTATTCGTACTCGCCGCGCTGGACGAAGTATCGCGCACGCGGAAACGTCGGTCGCACCGCACCGCTTTCGTCGGCGAACGTATTTCCGCCAGCATGATCAAAATGCAGGTGTGTACTTATCACAAGATCGATGCGATCCGGCGTTACACCGAGTTGCGCGAGACCATCTTCGAGCGCGGTGCGACCATTTGCACCCGAGTTTTCAATGCCGTAGATGTCGCGGAACTTGGAATTTTCCTTGTTGCCAAGTCCGCTATCGACCAGGATGAGTCCGCTGGGATGCTCGATGAGGAGACACCGCATTCCGAGTTGGATCCGGTTACGAGCGTCTGCCGGGATTCGTTTTTCCCACAGCGGCTTGGGAACGACCCCGAACATCGCACCGCCGTCCAGTCGCTGGCCGCCAGCCTGAATCGCATGAATCTGCAGGGCACCGACGCGCCGCGACTGAACAAGCGGCGCGGAAAAACTTGCGTTCGCGTTAAGCGGTTCGGTCATCGAGTGTACCCGTGGGTGTCGCGGTGGGGCGACGACTCTTGCGATTCGCGCGCGCCGCACGACTCGTCGCGCGCTCGAGATCTGCCCACGTGGTGTATCCACGGTCTGCGGCGTCGTCGATCATCCGCAGAAGACAGTGCGCAGTGATGATCGCATCGCCCGCAGCACTGTGGCGAGTCGAACGCTTGAGCGGATACCGGGACGGCACGTCGAGCACTCCGTAGTGATGCGCCACGTGATCGAGCGTCTTCCGCGGAAGTTGCGGCAGCAATGCACGCGCAAGCCGCACCGTGCACAGACGAAGTGCAGTCGGCGTCTTCCCTACGGCGCGTTCCAGTTCCGAACTCACGAAATTCCAGTCGAACTGCGCGTTGTGCGCCACGAAGATATTCCCGGCGAGCGCCATCACGAGATCGGGCACGATCTCCTCAAAACGCGGCGCACCTGCCACCATCGCTCCATCGATCCCCGTGAGATGCGTGATGAAGTCCGGGATCAATCGACCGGGATTGACGAGCCGCTCGAAGATCTCGGTGATACGGCCCTCACTCACGACGACAACAGCAATTTCGGTGATCCGGTGCCCGTAGCGAGGACTTCCGCCCGTCGTCTCGACATCCACGACGGCGTACGAAAGCCGGCTTAGATCCATCGTGCTCCCAACAGAGCGCGACACATTATTGCTCACCAGATGTCTTCCCTCTCGATCGGACACGACATGCAGCGTGGGCCGCCACCACCACGAACGAGCTCGCTCCCCTCGACAGTGATTATCGCGCGTTCGTCATCCTCGATGCGCTCCTGACCTTCCAGGAACGAAGTAGATGGGACGATCCGGTATCCGGCAGCTTCCATCTCGCGCAGCGTCTCCTGATTGCGAGCGTAGCTGAGCGCCAGACCTGGTCGCAGGGCGAAGAAGTTGCAACCAGACGCCCATTGCTCACGTTCCTGCATTATGCGCTTCTTGCCGCCGCAAATGATCGGCTCGATTCGCATCCCGCACTGCTCGAGTGCCGCGAATACGTTCGGCATCTCGCGCATGGTTGCGTCGCCCTTGCTCCAGTGCAGAATCGAAAGCCGCTCCGCACCCAGGAAATGAGGGGCGTGGATCACACAGTGCTCGCGATCTATCTGCGTGAAAATCATGTCAAGATGGATCGCGGTGTTCTCCTTCGGCATTACCACGACGATAATGTTGGTGATTGCCGTTTCCTTGAACACCAGCGACACCAGCTCATCGATCGCAGCCGGACTGGACCGCTCACTGAAGCCGATCATCAACAGATCGGGACGGAGCGGATGCACATCCCCGCCCTCGAGCGTGTAGTTGACTCTGCGCTCGATCGAGCCGTCGTAGAGAATTCCCTTGTTCGCAAGCAGCGGGTGGTGCGCGAAGAGCGTCTTCATGATGAGCTCTTCAGTCCAGCGCGTTCCGTATCGCATGGAACCGATCATCACATGCTTCCCGAGTCCCATCGCGGTGTCGCGCGTAAAGAAAAGATTCGGGACTGGTGGGAGCGCAAATCCGGTTTCGTTGAGTGTCCGAGCGAGCGGTCCGGGCACCTCTTCACGACCCTCGATGAGCACGCGCACGACGTCCTCGGGCGGCAGGTCATTGAGGTCCTTGGCGATCGGGGCCGACTGAAGCATGTCCATCGCTTCGCGGATTATCAGGTGCCTCGCCTCGACTGTAGCCACGCTCTCCGCGAGCAGGTCGCGCACATAGTGCACCTCGGCGAAGCGCTCCAGCACCGCGACGAGGCGCCGGTGCTCAGTTTGGGCAGTTTCGACGTGAATGATGTCGTCGTACAAGTAGTCTTCGCGCGTATCTGGCGTCACCGCCAGTAGCTCTGGCCCGGGCTCGTGGACGAGGACTGAGCGGAGCGGGCCGATCTCTGAATTGATGTTGACTGGCATCTTTTCGTAAGATAGCCGAGCGGTCAACTTGCGGCCCCCGACGCCAAGGCCCTACCTTTGTGAAGAATTTCACAAGCCCCGTTTTCGACTTGAAAAGAGTACCCGACTCCACCGTTCGGCGCCTGTCCCTCTACCTCGGCTTTCTAGAAGAGCTCGAGCAGCGAGGCGAGGCCACTGTCTCCAGCGACGTTCTCGCCCGGCTCGGCGGGACTACGTCGGCACAGGTGCGCAAGGATCTATCGATCTTTGGCTCCTTCGGCAAACGCGGCCTGGGCTACTTCGTTCCGGAACTCACGATCAGCCTCCGGGACATCCTGGGCCTCGGCCGCGACTGGCATGTGCTGATAGTCGGAGCCGGGAAAATCGGCCTCGCACTGGCCCAATACCCGGGATTCCGCGAAAAGGGTTTTCACGTCTCCGCGCTCTACGACGCATCGGGTGCGAAGATTGGAACAACGTTGAACTCCATCCAGGTGCGCGACATTAAGCAGCTGCCTGAGGACGCCCGCTCCGAACATTTCGACATCGGCGTGATCGCGGTGCCCGCCGAAGGTGCGCAGATTGTCGCAGACACGATGGTCGCCGCAGGCATCAAGGCGATCATGAACTTCGCACCGGTACAAATCACCGTACCAGCCGACGTGGTCACGCGAACAGTGAACATGGGCCTCGAATTCGAAGCCCTATCGTTCGCCCTGGCGAACCTCTCGAAATAGCGCGAGGAATTGCGTCGGAGCCAGGCGCTCCGGCCGCTCCGTGGCAGGTATCCCGAGTTTTACAAGCGCGTCGGCGCCGACTGTCGCAGGAATGGATTGCACGGCTGCAAGTCCGCGCAGAATCGTCCCGATCTGCTTGCGACGCTGGCTGAAAAGACTCTGGACGAACGAACGAAAGCGCGGCTGTTCGCCCTCCTGCAGAAGGGGCTCGTCGAGTGGAATGACCCGGATAACGGCAGACTCGACCTTGGGCGGCGGCTGGAACGCGCCCGCCGGTATGTCGAACACTCGTTCGACGGTGGCCAAAACCTGCAGATTCACCGAGAGCGCACCGTAAGCCTTGTTCCCGGCCGGCGCCATTGCTCGAAGGGCGACCTCGCGCTGAACCAGGAACACCGCCCGGCGCGGGAGCGCGCACGCGAGCGCGTGAAAGAGAATCGGCGTCGTGATGTAGTAGGGCACATTCCCGACAAGCAGATAACCGGGGCCGGCGAGCTCACCCGGATCTGTCTTGAGGAAGTCGGCCTCAACAATGTTTACGTTGGGCAGCGCTTGAAACTTCTTGCGTAACAGTTCCGATAGCGCACGGTCGATTTCGACAGCAACGACCTTCTCTGCGCGCGCTGCCAGAATCTCAGTCAGTGCGCCGCGCCCCGGTCCGATCTCCAAAACTGTGTCGTGTTCGCCGGGGTCGAGTGCATCGACGATGCGTCCTAGCGCACGTTCATCGGTGAGAAAGTGCTGACCGAGCCGCTTGAGTGTCGGCGGGAACCCAGCGCGGCCGCGCGTACTCAGCTCCGAACGACGACGAGCGTCAGATCGTCGCGCGGCACGATGTCACCTGTGTGCTCGCTGAGCGCCGTGAAAACCCGATCGACGATGACCGTTGCGGGCTCCGTAGCGTTTTTTGTTATCACGTCCAAAACGCGACGTTCACCCATGGGTTGGCCATCTTCATTCAGAGCGTCCGTGATACCGTCGGTGAACAGCGCGAGCAAGTCAACGCCACGAGCCCACTTTACAGTCCGCGAGCCCGGTGGCTGCTCGGCGAGTCCGAGGGGCGGATCGATAGCGCCGAGTCGCTCCGGGTCGCTTCCTGGACGGCAGCAAAACACGTGGGGATGACCCGCATTCGCGTACTGAAGCGTGCCGTTCTCCCGGTCGAGCACACCGTAAAAAAGCGTGATGAACATTTCCGTGTTGGAGAGTTCGTCACGCAACGAATACTGGAGCGCGTGCAGCATTGCACCAGGATCGAGTGTGCTCTGTGCGTGGATCGCGGCCGCGCTCATCGCGAGCGCCATGATGAGCGCCGCGCGATATCCGTGACTCGACACGTCGCCAATCATCACACCAGTCGCCGACGATGTAAGCCTGAAAAGATGATAAAAATCGCCGCCCACGCTTTCGGCGGGAATAACACGCGCGGCGGCTTCCGCCTGTGGCGCAACGACGTTCGCGTTCGGAAGTAGTTTCATTTGCAAATCGTGCGCGAGGCGAACTTCCTGAAGCAAACGTTGCTGCTCGAGCGACTCGCGCACGAGTCTGGCGTTCTGAATCGCACTACCTATCTGAGTTGCGATCGCGACGACAAGCTTGACGTCACCCGCACTGAAAGCCGCGCCGGTCGTGCGGTTGGTCAGGCTGACCGCGCCGAGCAACTCGGGCCTGCCGGTCTCACCTGTCCACATGATCGGCACGGACATCAACGCGCCTTTACGGAAGCCATCGTCCTGGATGGAATCCTCGGGCGCGATCACCACGGCGTGGCGCCCGCGGAAAGCACGTGCGGCGAGGTTCCGAGGGTCAGACAACGCGATGCTTGCGAGGCCTTCCGTTGTGCCAATCGTTGCGATGGGGTCGAGCAAGTCGCTCCCTGCTTCGCAGACGTAGATCGCGCCGCGCCGTGCGCCGACCGTTTCCGAAACCTCGCGCAGGATGGTTTCAGCAGCCCTGTCCAGCGATACCGTGCGACCAAGAATGTCGCTGATCGTATAGAGAAGATTGATCTCCTCGTAGCGTTCCGCCAATTCGCGCGCGGCATTCTCGATCTCGGCCTCGAGGTCGCGCGTCATCAGCGATTGAGCGTCAGCCGTACAACATTGTTCGGTCCCGTGAACTGCTCTACCCGGTCCATGAGTTTACGCATGAGGAAGACGCCGCGACCGTCTTCGGCCAGAATGGAGTCTTCGTCCGTCGGGTCGTGGGAGACATCGGACATGTCAAAGCCGCGCCCCTCATCCACGATATCAAACACAAGTGCTCTATCGGAGACGGTGGCCCGAAGGCGCACGTGCTTCTTCGGATCCTCGTGATTCCCGCGGATAATCGCGTTCGACAGCGCCTCGCTGAGAGCGACAGGGATGTTCAAAGAGCACTGACGCCGTGGCAGGTGAAGCGTACGGCAGTGCTCTGTGATCAGCGAAACGATTGGCTCGATCTGTTTGACGTCGCTCGGGATTTCAACATCAAGCGCCACGTATGGTGGCGTCACCGACTCGAAGAGCCCGTCATCAGACGCGCCGACGGCGTCGGCCAGCGGAACATCCGCCAACCGCGCGTTGCTCGTGAAAGCCGCATCAGAAGCCTTCGAGTGCGCGCTCCCTTGTCTCTGCAATCTGGAAAAGGGTATCGAGCTTGGTCAGCTCGAACAGAGTCTGCAGGTCGTCGTTCAAATCGGCGAGCCGGAGTTCGCCGCCGTGCTCGCGGATCTTCTTGCTCAGCGACACTAGTACACCGAGGCCGGAGCTGTCGATGTAACCGGTCTGCGCAAAGTCGATGAGGAACTTGCGCTCGCCCTTTTCGAGTTCGTCCAGGACCTTTTGTTTCAACTCCTGTCTGTTTCCGACGATCAGCTGTCCTTCGACATCAACGACGACCGCATCGCCAATCTTCTTAAGCGTAAAACTCATCAATTCTCCGTTTGTAATGCCGTGATCGCCGTCACATTGATTATATCGTCAACCGTCGCCCCGCGCGACAGATCCGCCGCCGGCCGGGCAAGTCCCTGTAGAATCGGGCCCAGCGCTTCTGCGCCAGCGAGTCGCTGTACAAGCTTGTACGCGATGTTGCCGGCGTCGAGAGACGGAAAGACCAGCACGTTGGCGCGCCCTCTACAGGGAGAATCAGCAGCTTTGCGAACTGCGACCGCGGGAACCAACGCCGCGTCTCCCTGCAATTCTCCGTCCACCACGAGTTTGGGGTCGCGCTTCCGGACAAGGTCGACTGCTTCCCGTACCAGGTCAATCGACGGACCGGATGCGCTCCCGGCGGTGCTGAATGACAGGAACGCTACGATGGGCTCGTCGCCAACAATTTTCCGCCGGTCGTCGGCCGCTGACATGGCGATGTCGGCCAGCTGCGCGGCCGTCGGATATGGTATTACGGCGCAGTCAGTAAAGGTCAGGACCCGCGACGGCGCCTGCCATGGCCGCTCGCTGACCATGTAGAATGCGCTCGAGACTGTGACCATACCGGGCGCGAGCCCGATGTGCTTGATGGCGGCTCGCAGGACGTCCCGCGTCGTAGTCGCTGCGCCGGCGACCATGCCATGCGCAACACCGGAGGCTACCATGTCGGCGGCTATTTCGAGCGCGCCAGGCGAACTGTCGACCAGTAGCGGATCGCAGATTCCCAGCGCATCCATTTTCTCGGTCGCTTCGAGAATGCGGGGATCGGCGCTTTCCGGAAACACAATTCGGCGCTTGAGCAGTGTCGCGCGCGCGCGAATGCTCTCGATGAAGCTCGGGGAATGCGTAGCCTTCACGAAGCCGCGAACTTCTTGTGGAGAGCTTCCGCGACGGCCGGATGCACGAGGCCGGTGAGATCGCCGCCGTAGCGAGCCACCTCACGAACGATGGTTGAGCTGATGTAGGTCGTTTCGACGGACGGGACCATGAAGACCGTTTCAAGGCCGGGTCCAAGGTGGCGATTCATCAGCGCCATCTGGAACTCGTATTCGAAATCGCCAGCAGCTCGCAGCCCACGGATAATCAACGATGCACCCACGGAACGCGCGAAATCCGCCAGCAATCCGTCGAAGCGGCAGACAGTTACGCCGGAAATGTCAGCGAGCGTCGTTTCGATCAGCGACGTCCGCTCCTCTATGGAGAACAGTGGCTTTTTGCTCGAGTTCGTCGTAACCGCGACCACCAGTTCGTCGACGAACGTCCGGCTTCTGCGGGCAAGTTCCGCATGTCCGCGAGTGATAGGGTCGAAACTTCCAGCGTACACAGCGATTGTAGGCATCAGCGATAGAAGGTAACGCCAGAGTCGCCGTACCGCCGAGTGTCGCCACCTTCGGGCATGGTCTGAGACCTGGAGTGTTCGATGCCGATCAACGTAGAAAACCTCGATCGCAGCCAGATTTCCGCGATCCTCAAGGAAGCATCGCTTGCGTAAGGCGGGTCGACGAATACCACATCATATGAGTCAGCCGGCAAACCAAATGCAAAATCCACTGCATCCGAGCAAATCACGCTCGACTGGTCGGTCGCACCGAGCGACTCGAGATTGGAGCGCACAACAGTGAGCGAGCGCGAATCCGAATCGACGAAATCAGCCGACGCGGCCCCTCGTGACAGAGCCTCTATGCCAAGTGCGCCCGAACCGGCGAACAGATCGAGGACGCGCGCGCCTGGCAGTGCCAGCTGAACGATGCTCATCCACGCCTCCCTTACCCGGTCGAGCGTCGGGCGAACCGAAGTTCCACGTGGAGCTTTGATCTGGCGTCCGCGCCATTCACCGCCGACGATTCTCATCGAACGACGATGTCCGCGAGCCGCGCCTGCAGCCGACTGACACCCTGATACTCGTCCCGCTCCAGCCGAAATGCTGCGTCGACCCTGGCAGCCGAGCGAAGTGCAGGCGCGAGCGCGGCCATTCCCCAGCCAATCGCTTCGATCGGAGTACCCGTCTGACCAACAAGCGTCAACTTCAGCCCGTCACGCCCGATCACGCGCGGGCTTCCGGATATCGAGACATTGCGGACCGCGAATACGGGCGACGGGTTCCCGACACCAAAGGGTTCGAAGTGCCGCAGCATTGGCTCAATTTCGAGCGCAGCGTCGTCCAGTTCCAGTTCTGCGTCGACGCGCAATTCGGGAAAGAGATCATCGGCGTTGAGTCGCGTCTTCGCGACAGCGTCGAATCGACGCGTAAACTCGTCCAGCTTCGACGCATCGATCGTCACCCCCGCGGCCGCGCGGTGTCCACCATATCGCAACAGCAGATCCGAACATTCTCCGAGCGCCGAATGAAGATCGAATCCGCCAACCGACCGACCGCTTCCCTTTCCCGTGCCGCCCTCCATCGCAATCAGAATGGCGGGCCGCGAAAATTCCTCAACTATTCGCGATGCGACGATCCCGACAACTCCCGGGTGCCAGCCTTCCTTCGCGAGAACCAGACCGATCGCTCCGGCAGCGACCATCGGCTCGGCCATCGCGCGCGCCTCATCCAGGGCCGCACGATCCAGCGCCTGCCGCCGTTGATTGAGTTCTTCCAACTCGCGTGCAATCGTGTTGGCTTCATGCGGTGAGTCCGTAAGTAGCAACTCGACACCACGCAGTGCGTGACCGAGCCTGCCGGCGGCGTTCAACCGTGGGGCGAGCGTAAAGCCGATGCGCCCCGCGGTGAGGGGCTTCCCGTCCATTCCGGAGGCGCGGAGCAGCGCGCGCAATCCTACGTTCTCGGTATCGGCAATCATCTTCATGCCGTAGCGCACAAAAATGCGATTCTCACCCCGCAACGACGCTACGTCCGCGACGGTGGCGAGCGCGACAAGATCGAGCATCTTCCATATGAATGCATCGCTTACGTCGAGCGCCCGAGCAAGCGCGAGCGCGAGCTTGAAGGCGACTCCGACGGCGGCAAGATCCTTGTCAGGATATTCACAATCCGGGCGACGCGGGTTCAGCAACGCGAGCGACTTCGCCATGTCGCCACGAGAGAGGTGATGGTCGCTGATTATCACATCCACACCCGCGGCTGTAAGTGCCGCTACGGGCTCGAGTGCGCTGGTGCCGCAATCGCAAGTGACAACGACACGCGCCCCGATTTCGAGCGCGTGCTTCACGCCTGCGGCGCCCAAGTCGTAGCCGTCGGTCATACGATTGGGTATGAACGGCACTACGTTGCCGCCGAAACCGCGAATCGCGCGAACGAGAAGCGTCGTAGAGCAGATTCCATCCACGTCGTAGTCGCCGTGGATCATGATGAGTTCGCCGGCGCGAATTGCGCGCACGAGCCGCTCCACAGCGACGTCAAGACTCATCATGGCGGGACTGTCGTGAAGCTGATCGAGCCGCGGGCGGAGAAATTTCTTTGCTGCCTCCGGATCGCCGAAGCCGCGATGGACCAGCAGTCGCGCGACGGGTTCTGCGACTCCGAGCGCGGCCGCCAGCGAAGCGACCGCGGCCGCATCGACTTCCGGCGCGGGCCGCCAGCGAACTTTCGCGCGCGTCACTCGGTCGGCGCCGGCTGGCGCCGCTTCAGGAACTTGAATGACTTGCTCGCAGGTTGACCGAGCAGTTCGATTTCCTTGTGCAATCGGAGTTTTTCCTTCGTCAACTCATCCTGCTCCGGAATAGTTGCCAGATTCATGATGCGATCGATTTCGGCGAGCCTCGCGTCAATATCGCGCATTGCGAGAACTGCGAGCGAAGCCGAAACGGTCTTGTCTGCGTCAATCTGTGCTTCACCCTCGTCGAGCAGTTCGTTGATCACCGCAACGTCATTCGGTTCAAGCCGATCCGCGAGGCGCTCGACGGTGAAGTCGTTCTCAAGATCCATCATTGCATAGAAGATCGCGCGGTAGTTCTCGTCCGAAAACCGTTCGGGGTCGACCTTCTCGGCGATTCCCGCTGTTCGAGACGGATCATTCAGCATTGCCCGAACCAACTCACGCTCGGCGGCAACCGCTCCGCTGTCATAGCTGCGCCTCCGATCTGAACGGCGTGCGTGCCGGACCTCGCCTGCCGGAGGCGCCGAGCCAGTCTCGAAGTTTTCGTCGGAACTCGATTCTCCGCCACCAACGTGCTCACTGGATCCCTCTGCCGGCGACGCGCTGCGCGGCTCGCCCCGAGGGGTTAGGCTGGCCTCTCTGACCAGTGCTTCTTTCGCGATGCCTGTTTTCTCGGCGGCGCGCCCGATGTACAGTTCGCGCAATAATGGATCGGACGTCGCCCGAATCGTAGGGAGTAATCGGTCCAGAGCGCGTCGTTTTTTCTGCAGCTCCGCGAACCAGCCGCCGCGCTCGAGCAGTTGTATCTTGCGCTCGAATATGTCGATCGACTGCGATACCTGCTGGTCGAGTGCCGGCGCGCCATTGGCGCGCACGAAGGTGTCGGGATCCTCTCCGTTTGGGAGAGTGATCACTCGGACCGCACAACCGTGGCGGAGCAACTCATCACCAGAACGGAAGGTCGCCTTGAGTCCGGCCTGGTCACTGTCGTACAGGAGGAAGACGTTCTTGGTGTATCGCACCATCATTCCCGCCTGCTGCTCGGTGAGCGCTGTACCAAGTGGCGCGACTACGGTGTTCACTCCTGCAATCATCAACCGGATCGCATCCATGTAACCCTCCACCACGAAAACTCGATCCGCCTTCCGAATGTCGTTCTTGCACCAGCCGAGGGCGTACAGCGTTTTTGACTTGCTGAAAACCGGCGTTTCGGGAGAGTTGAGATACTTGGGTTCCGCATCTCCCAGCGCGCGGCCACCGAACGCAATGTGGCGCCCGGACGAATCCAGGATTGGAAACATCAGCCGGTTCCGGAACCGGGGCCGCGGTTCCGAATTCTCGTCGCGACGAACAAGCAGTCCGCCTTCAATGAGTCGATCCACATCGACTCCCATCGTGGCCATGTGCGTACGAAACGTTCCGATGTCATCCGGCGCGAAGCCAAGTTCAAATCGCTCGGCGTCCGCTCGAGTGACTGATCGACTCTGCAAATACGAGCGCGCCAGATTCCCGCGTTCCGAATCCCACAACTCGCGCTGGAAGTAGTCGGCCGCGATAGCGTTCATCTCCCGGAATGGATCCAGGGGATCCGGCCCCTGGCGTTCCACACGCTGCTGCGGGACCTCAATTCCGACGGTAGCGGCGACCGATCGAAGCGCGTCGGGGAAGCTCATCCCAAGCTGCTTTTGCAGGAAGGTGAAAACGTCACCGGACTCACCGCACTTGAAGCAGTGATATTGACCGCGTTTGGGTGATACGCTGAAGTTGGGATTCTTGCCGCCATGGAACGGGCATGGCCCGCGGAAATCGCCGCCCGCACGCTTCAGCTTGACGTGCTCGCTGATGATCTGCACGATATCCGCGGCCTCGCGGACGCGTTCGACAACCGGATCGGAACTCATGCCAGTTCCACCACAGTGACTCCAGCGCCGCCCTCATTCCACGCGCCGAGTCGATAGTTCACGACTCGCGGCTCCTTGCGGAGCATTTCCGAGATACGCTCGCGAAGTGCTCCGGTGCCCTTGCCGTGGATTATTCGAAGTGCCTTCATGTCAGCGCGTACCGCGTTATCAACTGCGTACATGACGATGTCTTCGACCTCGCCAACGCGCATGCCGCGCAGGTCGATCTCGCTTGCAAGGTGCACCTCCGGTATATCACCGCGGACGCTCACCGCGGCCTGCGGCTGCGGTCGGTCAGCGCGCGTGAGATCGGTGAGCGGAAGCGACAGCTTGAGTGTACCGATCGCCACCATTGCGTTGTCATCGCGCATTTCCATCAACTGGCCCACGCGTCCACCCAGGCTAGCAACCGAAACGTGATCGCCGACTGACGGCGGTGTTGCATCCCGACGACTCGCTCCGCGCGCGGCGCCCGTACGCTCGCGCTCATCCAGTCTCTCGAGCTGCGCGGTCTGCGCCTTCGCGAGATCCTCCACATGCCGACGTGCGTCACGCGCTGCGTCATCGACATTGTCGGATTTTTTCAGTGCCTTGATGGTGTTTTCGATGTCCTTCCGCGCGGACAGCAGATATCGGCGCGACTCTTCTCTCGCGCGCCGTTCCGACTCGCGCTCGCGAACTCCGGCGTTGTGTTCGC
>JBDTAZ010000247.1:0-12667 GCA_039924325.1 Gemmatimonadaceae bacterium | reverse complement strand
GAGGATGGTCGGTGGATTTCGTCCACCGTCATCCGCCGAGCCGTCGCAGGTGGTGATTTGCCGAGAGCCGCTGAGCTCCTCGGCAGGCCATACTCGATTTCCGGGACCGTCGTGCCCGGCGCCGCGCGTGGACGCGCGTTGGGATTCCCGACACTGAACCTGTCCAAGCCGTCTCCGCGGAAGCTGCTGCCTCCGGACGGTGTGTACGCGGTCAGAGTCAGGACCGCGAGTGGGATTTTTGGCGGTATGATGAACCTCGGCCCTCGCCCGACCTTCGGAGAGCACGACCGGTCGATCGAGGCATACCTGTTCGACACCTCCGGGGATTTTTACGGTCAGGAAGTAAGGCTGGACGTCCTCAAGCGCCTGAGGGACACCCGCGCCTTCCCGTCACCCGAAGCACTGGTGGCGCAGATCAAGTTGGACGAGTCGGATGCGCGGTCCGCGTTGACCGTGACGCCTTCTCAAGGTAACCTTAAGGGCTAAACCCGATATTCATGTCTCTCAAATACCGTATCGCCATCATTCTCGCGTTGATAGCGGCCTCCGCATGGCTGCTGTTCCCGCGCACCGTCACCGAGCGCGTCAAGCGAAACGGCATCTTTGTCGCCGACACTGTCCGGCGCGTCCCTCTCAAACGCGGGCTCGATCTCCAGGGCGGTATGCACCTGGAACTCGCCGTCGATGAGTCCAAGGGCGCAATCGCCGACAAGTCAGACGCAATTGAACGAGCTCTCAAAGTCGTCCGCACTCGAATCGATCAATTCGGCGTCTCCGAGCCGCTTGTTCAGAAGGCCGGCGCCGACCGAATAATCGTAGAGCTTCCGGGCATCGACGATCCGCAGCGCGCGATGGATGTCGTTCAGAAGTCCGCATTCCTTCAGTTCGAGATTACCGACAAGACCAACGCTCTTGAAAAGGCGCTTCCGCGACTCGACGCTGCGGTCAAGGGCCTGGCGTCAGCGGCGAAGACTGGAGCTACCGCGGCACCTGCGACGGCGGCGGCTACTACAACCGATAGCGCCAAGAATGCTCTGCAGGGGCTCTTCTCGAAAGACACAACAAAGAAAGCAGCGGGCGATTCGACCAAGCGTGACACGAGCCTCGCGACAGGCGGTCCGTTCTCGAAGTTGGTTCAGCAGGGACAGATGCCGGGCGAATATTACGTGCTGCAGTCCGACGTCTCGACCCTGCAGCGCTACCTCGCTTCGCCATCGGTTCAGGGCGCCGTTCCACCAGGAAAGGTCATCCGCTGGTCAAACGACACGACGTCGTTGGGAGCGAATACGTATCGCGCCATGTACGTACTCGATTCGCGCCCGATCATCACCGGTGAGTATCTGACCGACGCGAAGCCAACTCAGACGCCTACAGAAGGTACAGTTGTCGAGTTCACGCTCAGCAATGAAGGCGGCCGTCGTTTCCGAAATGAAACGTCCAAGCACATCAACGATTTCATGGCGATCGTGCTCGACAGTCTCGTAATGGGACGTCCACCAGTGATTCAGGGAGCGATCGGCACACGCGGGCAGATTACACTCGGCGGTCGAGATCTTCAGGCCGCGCAGGATCTGGCGCTCGTGCTGAGAGCAGGTGCGCTGCCGGTCCCGCTCAAGATCGTTGACGTCGTCAACATTGGACCGAGTCTGGGCGCTGATTCAATCCACAAGAGCATCACTGCGGGTATCATCGCGCTCGGGCTGGTGGTCTTCATCATGATCGGCTACTACCGGTTCTCAGGGATGCTCGCCGTTGCCGGACTCGCGATCTATACGCTCTACACGCTGGCGGCACTTGCAGGATTCAGTGCCACGCTGACGTTGCCGGGACTTGCTGGATTCGTGCTGTCCATTGGTATGGCGGTCGACGCCAACGTTCTGATATTCGAGCGAATACGAGAAGAGCTGGACCACGGCAAATCCACTCGGCTTGCTATCGACGAAGGATTCCGCCACGCGTTACCAGCAATTGTCGACTCCAATGTATCTGCCGCGTTGACGGCGGCTGTTCTCTACCAGTTCGGAACCGGACCTGTTCGCGGTTTTGCCGTGACGCTTCTCGCCGGTATCGCAGCCTCGATGGTGACCGCAATCTTCGTGGTGCGGACATTCTACATCATCTGGCTCTCCAGCCACTCCGACAAGAAGGCACTGAGTATCTAAATGCTGCGAATCTTTCATAACACCAAATACGACTTCATCCGCTGGTGGCGTCTCGCTGTCGGGCTTACCGTTGCGTTCATCGCGATCGGTATAGGCTCGCTCGCGATCAAGGGCGTGAATTACAGCATCGAGTTCACCGGCGGTACGCTCAAGCAGCTCAACTTCAAGACGGCAACCTCGCCCGCTCAGATCCGAGTCGCGATGGATCGCGCTGGCTTCCACGATGCCGAGATTCAACAGTTCGGCTCACCGCGTGATTTCACGGTTCGCTTTCGTGGCTCGCAAGAGGTAGCGGCCCAGAGCGCCGGCGCCGAAGTTGTTTCGAAGAAGGTCGACAGCGTTCTGACGTCCGCCTTCGGAGCCAGCGACGTCACCGTGGTTCGCACCGAAGCCATCAGCGCAACGGTCGGCAGCGAGCTTCGTCGCAACGCGCTCATCGCGATCCTTTTGTCCTTCGCAATCACGCTCGTCTATCTCGCAATCCGATTCGAGTGGCGCTTCGGTCTGGCCGCGATCATCGCGACGGGCCACGACGTGTTCACTACAGTCGCGTTTGTCAAGCTCATGCATCTCGAGGTGTCTCTGACGGTGGTGGCAGGTCTACTCACGGTCCTCGGTTACTCGTTAAACGACACGATCATCATTTTCGATCGCGTTCGAGAGGACCTGCGCAAGGGGCGCAAGGAGTCGTTGTACGACACGCTCAACCGCGGTATCAACGAGACTCTGCCTCGCTCCATCCTGACCCACGCAACTACCGCAGCCGCCACCCTCGCCCTGTTACTGTTTGCCGGTGAGGTCATTCGGCCGTTCGCATGGGTGATGCTGTTTGGTATCGTGACCGGTACATTCAGCTCCGTGTACATCGCGGGTCCAGTGCTCCTCTGGATCGAGCGCAAGTATCCTCGCAACAATTCAGCACCAGTATGGAAAGCTTCTTCGACAGCCACGCCCACCTCGCGGACCAAGCCTTCGACGGCGACCGCGAGGCCGTAATCGGTCGCGCCCGCAATGCGGGCGCCGAAGGAATAGTCTGCATCGGTGCATCCATCGAGCAGGCGCTAGACTCTGCCCGGATCGCGGAAACGCATCCGGGCTTTGTCTCGTTTACGGCGGGAATTCATCCCCACGATGCTGCGACATTCAATCCGCGCGACGACTTGCCAGCGCTCGAGAGGCTCCTCGATTCCGGGGCAGTCGCCGTCGGAGAATGCGGCCTCGATTATCACTACGACAACTCGCCCCGCGATCAGCAGCGGCGCGCATTTGCGATGCAACTCGAACTCGCGAAGAGATATGCTCGCCCTGTCGTCGTCCACACGCGAGATGCGGATGAGGACACCATCTCGATGGTCCGAGAGGCAGGGAACGAGGGGGTCGTGGGCGTCCTGCACTGCTATACTGGCGGCATCGAGCTGGCGCGTGTCGCCCTGGATGCGGATTGGTACGTCTCTTTTAGCGGCATCGTCACTTTCAGGAACTGGGCAGGCGATGACGTCATTCGCGCGATTCCCGACAACCGGATACTGATCGAGTCGGACGCGCCGTACCTGGCTCCAATCCCGCACCGCGGCAAGAGGAATGAGTCCGCGTGGGTCGCGTTCACGGAAGCCGGTGTCGCGCGCGCTAGAGGGGTCGATGCGGCGACGATCGGGGTGCTGTCGATCGCCAACGCGCGGACTCTCTTCCAACTCGGCTGACGGGCAACCGGAGGGCGAGAGCGCCAGTTGACGATGCCGTACGAAAACGTACAGAGGATCCACTTGCGCTTTTGTATTGGGGTGGACGATGCGAAATGCCGATACCACAAGCATGGCAAACGCGACGCAGCCTCCAGATATCCCGCAGCTCAGCAAGGACATGCTGCGTCGCGGAGTGATGTCGTCCGGTCGCACCGAGCGGCTCGTGCGCGAGACCTGGCGCAGCTACTACGTGGCACGCCTGGCCGAAGCACAGTTTGGCCCAGACAGCCTTGAGGCGTCGATTGCGCAGTCACGCGCGCTAGAGGGTTATCGCGAACTCCGGGAATCCCTGCACGCGATCGATCCGTATTACCGCGCTCCTAACCGAGGCGCGGAGCCAAAGCCAGTAGCCGCTCGGCACCTCAAGCTGGTGCAGGACGAGCCGCTAAGCTCCGACTCGCCTGCCGAACTCTGATCCGGCGCGCAGCAGCAACTAGTCCAGCGGGACACTCTCGTCGTGCGCACTCCGCCGGGCTGATCAGATTCCACCACGCGGTATATTTCCTGATTCGTGCGTCCGTCGCGCCGTGAAGGTGAGGCGGATGACCCCGTCCGCACTTTTACGCTCGACAGATGACGCTCCAGCACATCCATACCGATAATGCGCCTGCCGCGATTGGTCCGTACTCGCAGGGAGTTACGGTCAACGGCATGCTATACACGGCTGGCCAGATCGCGCTTGATCCGGTAAGCGGGCAGATGTCCGCCGGCGACGTGCGTGAGCAGGCGGAAATCGTCATGCGGAATCTGACCGCAGTCATCACGCAGGCAGGAGCGTCGTGGGCCGACGTTGCGAAGACGACCGTATACTTGCACGACATGGCTGCATTCCCGACCGTCAACGAAGTGTATGCTCGCTGGCTCGGGGAAGCGCGTCCTGCTCGCTCGACGGTCCAGGTCTCCGCGCTGCCGCGCGGTGCCCTCGTCGAGATCGACGCCATCGTCGCGATCAAGAGCTGACATGCGGTTTCGCGCGGACGTTCGCCGTCGCGCCGCTGTTCGCGTTCTGACAGGCTCACTCGCAGCGCTGGCAGGCGTGCTGCTTTCCGCGAATGCTCTCCCGGCACAACGGTCAACCCCCGTCGCCGTTCAACGCAATCCAGTCGCATCCGACACGATCCCCGATTCACTTGCGCGGCCGCCCATTTCTCCGCGACGCGCGATGGTGTATTCGATGCTCCTGCCCGGTTACGCCCAATCTCGACTCAACAGACCCACCGCGTCGATCATGTTCGCTGTCGGCGAAGTGTTGTCGCTCGGGATGGCCCGCAAATCCGCCATGGATCTTCGCGAGGCTCGGGCTGCGCGCAACGACAGCATTCCAACAGGATTTTCCGCGGACACCGTCACGGGAATCATCACGCCGACCGGTTACACTCAGAACCGCCTTGTAGCGCGGATCGGTGCGCGACGAACGCACTACGAGGATTGGTTGGCGGCACTCATCTTCAATCACATCATCTCGGGCGCCGACGCGTACGTCGCGGCGAATCTCTGGGATTTCAAGGCGAACGTGGCCGTTGTTCCGACGCGCAATGGAACCGCCGTCGGTGCGTCGCTCACATTCTGATGTCCCGTCAGTCATCAGCGCCAATTGGTGTCTTCGACTCCGGAATAGGTGGCCTCACAGTTGTGCGCGAGTTGATGCGCCAGCTGCCTGACGAAGACATCATCTACTTTGGCGATACTGCACGCGTTCCGTACGGCCCCAAAAGCCCCGAGACCGTCAATCGCTACGCCCACGAAATCACCGAGTTTCTTCAGGAGCAGGGTGTAAAGAACGTCGTCGTCGCCTGCAACACGGCGACGGCACACGCTGTCGAATCATTGCGTGAACACTTCGATCTTCCTGTTACCGGCGTGATCGATCCGGGTGCCCGCGCTGCAGTACGCGCGTCGGACGCGCATTCGATTGGCGTCATTGGCACGCAGGGCACGATCACGTCCGGTGCGTACGAGCGCGCAATTCATGCGCTGGACGCGGACGCGCATGTCGTCGCGCGTGCATGCCCACTTTTTGTTCCGTTCGTGGAGGAAGGCTGGCTCGATCACCCTGCAATTGATCTCGTCGCGCACGACTATCTCTACACGCTTCGAGGCACCGACATCGATACCGTGGTGCTCGGTTGTACCCACTACCCGCTAATCAAGCCAGTGATTGCACGGGCGATCGGCCCCAATATCCGCCTGATCGACAGTGCTGAAGAAACCGCTGGAGAAGTCGCCAGACTTCTTACCGACCGCGGGCTGCGACATCCCGCGCGCACCGACACGCGGCGGCTGAGATTTATCGCATCCGATGTCCCCGAACAGTTCAGGAATGCAGGTAAGCGGTTCCTTGGCTCAGCGATTGATCACGTAGAGACTGTCACGCTCGGCTGACCCCGTCCACCGAAGCAGTGAGATTGCCTCGTCGGTGATTTCAAGGTAGGTCGGCGCGTCGAGCCACGAGCCAGCATTCGCGAAGATTTGATCGGCGCCAACGCGTTCAAGTGACGATACGTGCGAGTGGCCCAGTACAACAAGATTCAAGTCGGGCTCAGCGGCCAGTCGCGCATGCCCGATTGCTCGCAATCCCGCTCCGCCGTCGCGCGCCGCGTACGTCCGACTCGCGTTCGAGCTGCCCGACGCCAGCCGCGTCGCCCAGTCGGGATGGAGACTCCGGAACAGGCGGATGGCGAGCGGCGATCGCATTATGGGGCGAACCATTCGGTATTTCCGATCCTCAGCCTCGCGCAATCCATCGCCGTGCTCAACGCGCACCTTCCAGGGCCCGATTGCGCCCTCCCATGGGCCGGTCATGTAGTCGGCGCCCACATCCTCTCGAAGCACCTCACCGCCCCAACAATCGTGATTCCCCGCTACGTACACGATTTCAGTTCCGCTATCGCGAAGCGCTGCCAGAGCCGCGAGAGTTCGAAACCCTCGTCGCGGGATCACGGTTTTCCACTCGAACCAGAAGTCGAAGAGATCCCCGTTGATGATGAGCGTCCGCACCTCACCCGCAATCGAGGCCAGATACGACTCGAACAAGCGTTCGGTGGCGGGTGTAGCGACACCCAGATGCAGGTCGGAGACGATATGACACGGAGTGTTCAGCACGCGACAAGCATAGCGTAGCGGCGGTATCTTAACAAATGCTCCAGGTGACCGAAGTCCGCGTTCGCTACGCGGAAACTGATCAGATGGGCGTGGTTTATCACGCCAACTACCTTGCATGGTGCGACATCGGCCGTACCGATCTCATTCGCGCTTTGGGCGGCAAGACCTACGGCGAGCTGGAGCGCGAAGGAATCGCGCTCGCCGTTGTGGAGGCGCACCTTCGATACGTCAAGCCTGCTCGCTACGACGACGTCATTCGCGTCACAAGTCGCGTCACTGAAGTTCGCTCACGCGTGGTGCGTTTTGACTACGACATCAGCCTTGTCGACGGCGGTTTGATTGCAAATGGTTACACAACCCTTGTTGCGATGACTCGCGACGGCCGTGGGTCCTGCATACCGGATGACCTGAGACAACAACTCGAACGCGTACGGGTAGATCCCTGACATGATTCTGAAACTCGTTCTGGCGGCCGCGATCTGCGGCGCGATCGCCACAGAAGCACATGCTGCACCAGCGAGCGCGACAGTGCCATCCGCCAATATCGCGCACGCGGATTCTATCGATGTAGCGCTATATGCTCGCGTGCTCAAGTCTGCGGATCAACGTGTCCTTGATAGCGCTTTAATCGCGACGGCGCTCGGTTCAGCTGAACCAGAAATGCGACGTGTTGCTGCACGAACGCTGTCACAGGTTGCGTTGCGCCACCGGAGCGACGCGATCCCACTTCTCCGCGCGCTTGTAAACGACCGGGACTCCGTCGTCGCTTCAACCGCTTTGTTTGGTCTCGGACTCGTTCGTGACACGCTGTCAGTTTCATTGATGGCAACAGCTGTCCGCGCTCGTGGAGCGAGTGCCCCATCGGCTGCGTGGGCGCTCGGAGAAATCGGTCGACCGGCGTCAGATACACTCGCGCAACTTCTCCGCAGCGTCCGCGGCGCCGGCAGGTACAACAAGGCGACTTTGCGAGAGCTGTTGCTTGCCGTTTCCAGAATTCGGCCGCTTGATTTCGCGTCGGTGGCTCCATATCTCAAGTCGCCTGATCCGGAGCTCCGCTTGGCCGCGGCGTATTCAGTTGCGCGGCAGCATTTTCCCGGTGGCGTAAGTGCGTTGCTCAACGCAAAAGCGCCGAACGCAAGCTTTCGAGCTCAACTTGCAAATGCGTTGAGCAAGCGAATGGTCGACGACTCGTTGCGTGTACCGGCGGTCGCTCGCTTGCGTGCACTTGTGATTGATTCGAGCCCTTACGTGCGGATTAATGCACTTGGTTCACTTGCCACTTTCGGTGAAGTCGCGCGCCCGGTAATCATGCGCGCGCTTCATGATCACGATGCGAACGTCCGAGTCGCCGCGGCGCAGAGTGCCGGAACGGCGTTCGATACTGTTACTTCGATTTGGCGTGAAGCGTGGAGTGCTGACACAGGCTACAAGGTGCGTCGCTCTTTACTTGAGGGCGCGACCAAACATGGTGTCACTCTCGCTGGCGACGCTCAGTGGCGAGCGTCGCCGGATTGGCGCCTGAGAAGTGCCGCCGTCGGAGCCTGGCAAGGCAATCGCGATACCGCACGAGCCCGCTCTGTCGCTCTGTCGGCTGTGCACGACGCTGACGCTCGCGTGCGCGGCGCGGCGTTCGGACTCCTGAGCCGAAGCGACACGGCACATAAGGACAGCCTTGTCCAGCAGGCACTCCGGCTTGGCCGAACCGATCCGGATTCGATGATACGCGAGATGTTGGCCGACTCTACCGCGCACACCCTCGACACATTGGCGGTAGATAGACCGCTCGAATGGTACGAGGATGCTGTGCGAAAGGTCGTGCTCCCATCGCTTCACGGACGAGCACCACGCGCAATTATGCGCACCGCGCGCGGCGCAATCACAATCGCGTTCGACGGTGTCCGCGCCCCGCTTACTGTCCTCAACTTCGCGACGATTGCCGGAAGGCACGATTACGACAACCTCCACTTTCACCGTGTCGTGCCGGGCTTTGTAGCGCAGGACGGCGATCCCCGAGGCGATGGCGAAGGAGGCCCGGGTTACGCAATCAGAGATGAACTCACGTTGCTACCGTATTCTCGTGGCGCCGTTGGTATGGCGCTGTCCGGTCCCGACACCGGCGGAAGCCAATATTTCTTAACGCTTACGCCGCAGCCGCATCTAACTGGGCACTATACGGTTTTCGGTCACGTCACGTCGGGGCTCACGACTATGGATTCTCTGGTCGAAGGCGACGCCATCAACTCCATCCGCATTCAATGGTGATGCTGTTTCGCACGTTCGCATTCCGCGCTACGCTGGTGGGCTCGCTGCTGGCGAGTGCCGTTGCGTGCGCACCGCGCATTCATCCGCTTACTGGTGTCGCACCCACCGATCCCGCGCTGCCCGCGTTCGATCTGCCACCGACCCCGCAGAAGCTGACATTCAACTGGGAATTGAACGACAATTCCATCGTTGCGCGCGGTGATGGAGTTGCCAGACTCGGCCCCCCCGATCACGCGCGGGTTGACCTCTTTCTGGGCGGCGGCTTCGGTGCCGCAGCTGCCGCAGTTCTCGTGGGTGACAGCCTGATTGTCCCTCCCGGAGCTCGCGGGCTCGATGTCGTTCCACCCGCGCCGCTATTGTGGGCCGCCCTCGGGCGCCTTTCGATTCCTCCGGTTTCGGATACGGTAATTCGAGTTTCGGGAGATACGCTCCGGGCTTCCGTCGGGAACCCGGTGGCATGGCGAATCACTTCCATCGACGGGCAGCTCGTGCGGTTGGAACGCATTTCTTCGGGCCGCATAGTAGAATGGGTCGAGCGGAATCCGGGCAAGAAAGTGCGTTACGAGTTGTCCGGGCGCCGCTCGCTCGTCCTTGATATACAGAATCAACAACCGGTGGCCCAGTTTGATGCTTCTATCTGGCGCTTTTAAGAAGCTCCTCCTCGTCACACCTCTGCTGGTCGCCCTGTCCGGTTGCCTTTACGGCTTTCACGGCGGGGGGCTTCCTTCGCACGTCCACACCATTGCCGTTATCCCATTCGACAATCAGACCGCGGTTGCCGACGTCCAGCGCGAGATATCGGACTCCCTGCGAGTGCGCCTGATCAGCCGGCTCGGCCTTCGGGAAGCATCGGAAGCCAAGGCCAGCGCCGTCGTTAAAGGTACAATCCGCAGGTACGAATCCGGGATCCCAATCGGTGTCGACGCGCGCTCGCGCACAGCGACCTCCGTTCAGCGTTCCCTCGAAATAGTTCTGGACGTAGACGTGATCGATCAGACGAATGGTAAGAGCCTCTGGTCTCGCAAGAATTACATAGTCGACGGTCAGTACGCCGAAGGTCAGGAGAGCCTGGGACGCTCGATGGCGGTCGACAAACTCGTGAAGGCGATCGTCGAGGGAGTTCAATCGCAATGGTGAGTCGGCGCGGCAGCACGGGCACGGGGTGTCTGTCGTGGCTTTTGATCCTGGCAATAATTGTTTTCGTCGGGATTCATGTCGGCGCGCCTTACATGCGCTACTATCGCTTTCGCGACGCGGTGAATCAGCAAGTTCGCTACGCAACATTCCGAAGCGACGACGCGATGCGCGAGCAGATCTGGGCCGCGGCCGACTCTCTCGGCCTGCCGGAGGAGGCGTATCACGTCACGATCGAGCGGGCGCCAAGCGAGATACGTGTATTCGGCTCTTACATCGATACGTGGCAATTGTTTCGCTACACTCAACCCGTGCACTTCATCGTGAACGATGCGGGACCGCTTTGACGGTTCCGCGTGATCCTGCATCGAAGTTGATGTCGTGGGACGCGATGCGCGACTGGCGCGGCGACTTCTGGGGAAGAGTGGCGTTCACCAACGGTGTGTTCGACTTGCTTCACCCGGGCCATGTCGACGTGATCAAGGCCGCGCGCGCCGCCGGCGATGCGCTCGTGGTCGGGATTAACGGCGATGACTCGGTAAGGCGGCTCAAGGGCGAAACGCGCCCCGTCCGATCGCAAGCCGAGCGCGCATACGTGCTCGCCGCATTGGAGTCTGTGGATATCGTGACGGTGTTTGACGAGGATACTCCTCTGGAGTTGATCAGGTATCTTCACCCGGATGTTCTTGTGAAGGGCGGTGATTACAACGAATCGACAATCGTGGGCGCGGCAGACGTTCGCGCGCATGGCGGTGACGTCGTCGTCGTTCCGCTGACGCCCGGTCAATCGACAACTTCAATCATAGAGCGAATGCGTGGTTAGTGTAGATGCTGTTGAACGTCGCGTGGACACGATGCGGCCGGTAACCATCGAACGTGCGGTGTCACCCTACGCGGAAGGATCGTGTCTGATTTCGTTCGGCATGACGAAGGTGCTGTGCGCAGCGACAATCGAGGAAGGCGTTCCGTCCTGGCGAAAAGGGAAGGGCGAGGGCTGGTTAACCGCCGAATATGCAATGTTGCCTCGCGCGACTCGAACGCGCACTTCGCGTGAACGCGACAAGCTTGGCGGGCGCACGCAGGAGATTCAGCGACTGATCGGAAGGAGCGTTCGCGCGATGCTGGATGATTTCAAGTTCGGTGAATACACGCTCAAACTGGATTGCGACGTACTTCAGGCTGATGGTGGAACGCGCACCGCGGCGATCACGGGCGCGGCGGTTGCAACAGTTGACGCGTTCAACTGGCTTGTATCGAGTGGCCGCATCGCCACATCACCAGTCCGGCGGCGCGTCGCCGCGGTTAGCGTTGGCGTGATTGATGGGATTGCGCAGCTCGATCTGGACTACGATCTTGACGTGCGTGCGGAGGTGGACATGAACGTCGTAATGAGTTCGGAAGGTGAGTTCGTCGAAGTGCAGGGGACGGGCGAACACGGTACGTTCGATCGCGCTCGGCTCGATCGGCTGCTTGATCTCGCAACAGGCGGAATCAAAGCGCTAGCCGAGATGCAACGCGTCGCGCTGGGCGCATGAACCCGCGCCGCTACCTGATTGCGACCCGCAACCCGGGCAAGCTGCGCGAACTTCGTGATATTTTCGCGCAACATCAGGTGGAGATTACCGATCTGAACGAAGTCGGTGTACCAGAGACAGACGACGAGGAATCGATCGAATCGTGGGAGACGTTCGAGGAAAACGCACTCGCCAAGGCGCAGTACTTTCACGGTCGCACGGGCCTTCCTACGTTCGCCGACGACTCCGGTCTGGTCGTCGACGCGCTTGGAGGAAAGCCCGGAGTGCGTAGCAAGCGCCTCTCTGGCCGCGCGGATCTTACGGGTCGCTCGCTCGACGCCGCCAACAATGCAACTCTAATTGGACAACTGCGCCGACTGAACTCATTTCCTGCGGCCGCCGAGTTCGTTTGTGCAGCCGCGTTCGCCGACGGCGATGTTGCAATAGTTCGCACAGGGAGCACTGCGGGTGAGATTGTTCAGCAACCGCGCGGTTTTGGCGGTTTCGGCTACGACTCGCATTTCGTTTCGAGGGAGTTGCAGCAGACATTCGGTGAAGCGTCGGAAGAGGAGAAACTCCGCATCGGGCATCGCGGTCGCGCTTTCAGGGCGCTGCTCGAGTCTCTGGAGAAAGAATTGCCGAGGTCGCTCCCGCAACGCAGCCGTCCCGACTAGTTTCCTGTGCTCGGGGCGTAGCGTAGCCCGGTATCGCGCCTGCTTTGGGAGCAGGAGGTCGCCAGTTCGAATCTGGC
>JBDTAZ010000246.1:0-4860 GCA_039924325.1 Gemmatimonadaceae bacterium | reverse complement strand
GTACGTGATGCCGCAGAAACGACATAAAGATCGGTAGTATTCGGCACCGTAATGTTGTACGATCCTGTGCTCTGATACGTCGTTCCGTATGTTGACGTAGCCTTGAGAGAGAGGGTTCCATCCCCTCCGTGGAGATCACTGCGGGTCTTGTACGAAACAGTCACCGATTGGGGCGTGCCCTTGGTTACAGCCACGCTGTCGGGACCAGTGCAGTCGTACACGGGATCAGTGCATGCGATGGTGAGACCGTACTTCACCGAGCTCGCCGTCCCGTCGAGCGTCACGGTAAACGGCGCCGTCGTATCGGCCGCGGCCTCCACATCTATCGCGGACCCGGTCGGCATGACCGACACCGAGCGGGTCAGCGGCACCACGTTTATCGAACCGTCGTCCGAAGTTCCAGTCGCCGTGGCCGAAAGTGTTACGGTGCCCGTGGCACCGGGACTACCACTGTTGAAGCTGACCGTCACCATCGAATACGAGCCGTGCGTCACGAACACACTACTCGGAACGCTGCATGTCGACCCTGGGCACGATACGCTCAACGCATAGGTTGCACTCGTATTGCCGTTGTCCGACACCTTGAACTGATACGTCGTGTCGAGCGGCTGGCTCACCGTCACGTCGCTGCCGTCCGGGGTCACGGACACCGTATACGTCGGGGGAGTGTATATCGTGATCGCCGTCGTGGCCTGGAGCGTGTCCGAGGTTCCGCTATTCGGTTTCATCAGGAGCGTCGCGTACAGTGTCCCGGTGCTCGCCGGAGCTGTCCAGTTGACCGATATCACCGTGGTCCCACCTCCAGACGCCACGTACCCACTTCCAGTCGTCGAGCAGGTGACGCTCACCCCGCTACAACTGACAGACTTGTTGTAACCAACGTCATTCACCGGATCGGTATTGGTAATCGTGAAGTTGAAACTCCCCGACGCCCCCGTCGGCGCACTCCCCGTCCCGCTGCACGGCGTGATGGCTTGATACCCACTCGGCGTCGTGCACCAGCGCGTGAGTAGCGTGTTCGCACCAGGCAGCTTGCCGTTGTCGCGCGCCGTGCGGATTGCAGCACTCGCTTCAACAAGCCAGGGCGTCACACCAGAGGACGCGTTTGGCGGCGCGTTTGAATTCGCCGCCAGCTTCGTTACCTGCCGTACAGATCTGCTTGCAAGCCGGGCCGCGCCTTTCCCATGCGCTCCCGTAGTATGCCAACCATATCCTGCGTGGAGCACTGCGCCGCCACCGCGCACCGCAACACCGAGCGATGTGACAAGCGCAACCATCAAACAAACTGCCGCCGCAATTCCGCGTTTTCCGAACATCGCCGTCTCCGCCTGGATCGTGAATCGCACCGAGGATTTCAGTGCGCTGAAAGCCGATTCAGTCGCAATCGCTCTCATGCAAGTGGATGCGAACCGGTGACAGGCAAAACGGAAACGGCCCTTCTGATCGAAGGGCCGCTGTCATATATCGTTCGTGTGCGGTCTGCGATTACAATCGCCGCCGAACACCATGCACAAGGCCGCTGAGCCATGCGGGCGGATGCGTTACCGCCGCCAAAACAATTCCGATCACAGTCACGACCAGCGGCTGCGTTGTGTTGCCAAGAGTGGTTGTCGTCCTGAGAATCGATACTACCGCAACTGGCAACTTCTCCATCGCGACAGGCGACGCGACAATCGCGCCTGCAATCGCAACAGTAGTTGCGACTACGTTTGTAATTCTGCTCTGCGCTGATGCGTCCGGTTGCACCTTCATTTGCTGCTCCAGTTGCTGCATCATTCCTCCGGTTGGATGTATCCAAGCACCCGCGTTGTTGATACTTGTTTGAGCGCCACCGCGACGCCGTCCGGATCAAAGTCACCGCCGACGCTCGTGTTCGCCTCCACGCTCAGCAGCAGCGGGGTTACTCGCACGATCACACCGATGTGCGATGCCGACCCACCGCTTCCGTAAATCACCGCACGGCCAGGACGTGGTTCCTGGTTTAGCATCTTTCGCTGAATCGCCCATGCCAGCCAAGAGTTGCAACTACCGGCATCGTGCGTCGGAGTCATCGCACCGCACTCCCGCCACCACGCAGCCAGTGCCGCCGCACACCAACGCGATGCTGGCGGAGAACCAACCGCGCCAACGTACTCATCGATCCGCTCCGAACGATTCGACCCAGGCGGCATCTCCACTATGCCAATGTCGCACATCGCGCGTCGCACAATCGCAGACTCCAACGCCGATGCGGTGTCATCCAGCCACGCAGCCAGCGCTGTCATGAGTCGCCTCCGTTGCGGTCGAGCTTCGCAACCACGACTCCGACAATTGCGTCCTGTGTTCGCTCGATCGTGAACGGTGCGTATTCTCGATTGAATGAGGACAACTCCAGTGATGTCCTGCCGCAGCGTGTCACATGCTTAACCACATAGCCATTTTCGCCACGCCGAGCTACGACGACGCAATCCCGTGCAACGGGTCGCTGAGTGTTTATCAGAAGCACATCGCCGCTCCGAAGCCACGGCGTCATGCTATCACCGGCAACACTGAGCGCGAGATGGTCGCCACCCGAGGCAATATCTGGCAGCTCCACCCACTGTTCGCACGGCTCGTCCCAAATCTCACGTCCGGCTCCTGCTGCCACTGCAAGCGATTCCACCCACGGCGCGCAGCCTGCCTCCATCGCAAGGCGCGAAACCTGTTTCACATTTCCGACAACTTCAGCACTTCGTACGCGTATTGGTCGTGATGGTATCGCCTCGCCCACTCGCATTGCCCGGATGCCTGACTGAGCGCGATTCGCAACCTTGCGCGCGGCTCGCTCGCATTCTCGCTGATCCTCGACAGACGCTCTGCCGAGTGCCTCCTGTTCCAGCCACTCGGTGAATCGTTCGTCAGAGTACGCAGTGCAATCGCCAGTTGCGTCGAACAGTTGCCCAATCGTCCGCACAAGCGCGTTGCTATCGCCAGGCGACTCTTGATCCAATTTCCTCATGCCTCGGGCTCCTCGGTATTGTTGTCGTCGATTGTCACCCCGCCTCGCGCGAGGATCCGCACGAGCGCGTCGCGCTCGTCAACTGGACTGTTTGAGATGAACACGGCACTTTCTCGTTTGAGTCGCGCCCGTAGCCGCGACACGCGTTGTTTCGCGCTTTCGTAGCTTATTCCCAACCATCCGGCGCAGTCGCGCAACGGGACACGATGTGATATCCACACCAGAAGTTGTTTCTCCTCGACGGTGCAGTTGCTGAGCAGCGCGCGTACCAACGCGACTCCCGGAATCGGTTGTGCGGCTTTACCGTCGTCCGGCGCTCCAATCGAGCGCAGCATGAATTCCGAACAACTTCCACCAATGGCGCGCTCCGCGCCTAGCTCTTCTGTCATCGCCTCGGCCTGCCGCTCCAGCATCGACTCGTGTCGATGCGTCGCTGCAATGCAATTCCTGAATGAGGTGACAACGTACGACGACAGCGCGTTTGGAGGCGCCAGCCGCGCGAGACTGATCAGCATGTCGTCAAGAAAACTGGTTACGGTCGTGACTCTTTCGCTTTCGGCGACGTGCAGCCGTCGCGCCTGGTCAAGCAGCAAGGGACGAAAGCGTTTCACGAATGCACGGAGCGCCCCCGCATCGTTCTCCCGGATCCCGACCAGCAGTCTCAGATCACGGTGCTGTTTCGATCCGTGTTCGTCTGTGCAATCCCACGCAGTATCGCGTTGCGCGTGCCGAGCGGCACGCAACACGATCGACGAATCTTTCTCTCCTCGCACCTCTCTCGCCTCGGCCACCGATGATTCTCCGTTCCAGTTCGTTGTCCATCTTTTCCCTTTTCATAGGATTGGATGCGAGCCGGTGACATCGGTGTGACGATACAGCCAGTTTCTGAGCGATCGTTCAACAACTCCCATACGTTCCGGTGACATCGGACCGCGCGCCAACTCGTTGCGCAACCGTTGAGCGCGCTCTGCACGGAGCCCTACCTGTTCCGCCTCGTGGAGCAACTCGCCGAGATCGGCCGACGCATACCTGTACTCCGGGAACGGTTCGGAAACAGCAACCACATTGTCACGCGTATCGGAGCCGCGCGCGCGATTCTCACGCGCGCGCGTGGCCTTTTTCATCTCCTCGACACTAGGCCGTTCCTTGGCCGCCTGGAACCCGAGATTCGCGAGCGCACGCCCGATCGCAGACGTTTCTGTGTTCTCCAGACAGGCAACAGTGTTGATGTCGCCGTCGCCTTCGCGCTCGGTAGCCCATCCTGTAGCCGAGGGAACCGTGTCCGACTCGCCACGGAAGACCAGAGCCTTGAACGTTACCGAAACCGGATCCCGGTTCACCAGTTCTGTCTGGATCCGGCCGTTCGGGTGACTCCCATAAAACAAGGCAATTCGCTCGGCCACGGTGGCGTAGCGGGTGGGATCGAAAAACACATCTGCTTTCGGCATACGACTCCCGACGTATTGGGAGTGAAAGCATATACCGAATAAATACCGAAAGCAAGGACGACCGCGCCGATGACAGTCTAGCAGGGGTATCGTTCTGATAGCTAATTAACTATCATTCTAGCATGCGAACCATCAACCCAGGGAAGCTGTTGCAGACTGCCAGGCGCGAGGCGCGTCTGAGTCAGAGGTCACTCTCTGAGCGTGCGGGTACCGCGCAATCGGTAGTTGCCCGAATAGAGTTGGGCCTTTCCAGCCCGACCTGGAGCACCCTCGAGACACTACTTGAAGCTGCCGGCTTCGAGTTGAGGGGCGTCATCGACGCTGTGCCGACCTCCGATAGCCACATGCTTGACGACGTTGCTCGCATTCTTCGGCTCACACCGGAGCAACGGTTGATCGAATTGCGCAACGCATCGCGTTTCTTTGCCGGCGCCG
>JBDTAZ010000245.1:0-7062 GCA_039924325.1 Gemmatimonadaceae bacterium | reverse complement strand
CAAGGACGAGCGTGCATATCATGTATTCGAAGAGCTCAACACATTCACCGCGGTAGTCTACTTGAAGAAAGTCAATCACCCGTCGCCGGCTGCAGAGCCGGCGCACGCGTAGGAGTCCGCGGATGGCCACAGCCACCAAACCCGTCGAGGACGTCGAGCTGCTGCGTCGGCCGAACATCCCGTCGGCAGACGTACGACTTCCGGCCGTAAAGGATTACGAGCAGGTCGACGACGAGATTACAGCGACGCTGCACCCAACGGCCCAGTGGTTTATCGGGCTCGGTGTGGCGATCACCTTCCTCTTGATCGGCGCGCTCGCGTGGACATATCAGATCTACACAGGGCTCGGCGTCGCTGGCTACAACCCGCCTGTCATGTGGGGCGTGTACATCGTCACCTTCGTGTTCTGGGTCGGTATCGGACACGCCGGCACGCTGATTTCTGCCATTCTGTATCTGTTCAGGGCAGGCTTCCGTACGACGATCTATCGATGCGCGGAGGCCATGACAGTGTTTGCGGTCATGACCGCCGGTCTCTTCCCGATCCTGCACCTTGGGCGTCCGTGGAAGTTCTTCTGGCTCATACCGTATCCCAACTGGCGCTACATCTGGCCACAGATGAAGAGCCCGCTCGTCTGGGACGTGTTCGCGATTCTGACGTATCTGACCGTTTCAGCGACATTCCTTTATATAGGACTGGTTCCCGACTTCGCGATTCTGCGTGATCGCGAAAAGAATCCGGTCCGCAAGAGGCTCTTTTCCCAGCTCGCGCTTGGCTGGCGCAATACCGACAGGGAATGGCGTCACTTTGTTCGCGCGTATCTGTTCCTCGCTGCGTTTTCGACACCGCTCGTACTGTCCGTACACTCGGTCGTGTCCTTCGACTTCGCAATGTCGGACGTGCCTGGCTGGCACACGACGGTATTCCCGCCTTACTTCGTAGCCGGCGCGATCTACTCGGGTATCGGAATGGTCTTCACGATCATCATTCCGCTGCGCAAGTGGTTCAACCTCAAGCACTACGTAACGATCAACGATCTCGACGCAGCTGCCAAGCTGGCGCTGTTCACGTCGCTCGTAGTTGGTGTCTCATACGCCTGTGAGTGGTTCGTTGCGTGGTACAGCGGTAGCCCGGCGGAGAAGCAGTTCTTCGCCAATCGCCTCTGGGGACAGTGGTGGTGGGCGTCAGCGCTGCTATACACTTGCAACATCTGTCTGCCGCTCTCGCTCTTCTCGCAGTGGTGCCGGCGTAACACGACGTGGCTCTTCATACTTTCGATCTTCATCAACATCGGCATGTGGTTCGAGCGCTTCGTGATCGTCGTGCCGTCGTTGTCGCATGAGTATGAGCCGTGGCAGTGGGCCGGATATCGTCCGACCTGGGTGGACTACGCGATCCTGTGTGGATCGTTCGGCTGGTTCTCGATGTGGTTCCTGCTATTCATCAAGCAGTTCCCGGTGATCGCCTTGACGGAAATCAAGGAAATCGTCAAACCCAGGCTTAAACGTCGACACACGCAGGGAGTGGACGTTGCAGCTCACCCGCTGCCGTTCATGCCTGACACGCCAGGGGAGTTCGAGTAATGCGAGGCGTAATCGGGCTGTTTCGCGAGCTTGACTCGACCTGCGACGCGATCGCGTTATTGAAAAAGAAGAAGGTTGGAGAGTTTACGGTTTACACTCCGACCCCGCGCCACGAGATCGAGCACGCGATCGATCGTGGACCAAGCGCCGTCAGGATCTTCACGCTGATCGGCGGTCTGGCCGGCGTCACCTTTGGTTACTGGATTGCAATCTGGATTTCGGATTACTGGCCACTTGTCGTAGGCGGAAAGGCTATCGCAACCTGGATTCCGTATACGGTCTTCGGGTTCGAGGTGATGGTTCTCATTGGAGCTCTAGCGACGGTTGTAGGACTGTTTGTAACCGCGAGATTCCCGCGGATTACGCATACGGTCGGGTACGACGCGCGTTTCAGTTACGGTGACTTTGGTGTCTGGATCGAACCGTCGCCGGATAAAATGCAGGAGGCAGAGCAGTTGCTACGCGATGCAGGTGCTGTGGAGGTGCGTGTTGAACGCTAGAACTATTCGCGCGCTCCTCGCGATCGCGCCGCTGACACTCAGTCTGTCCGCATGCGAGTGGTTCAGTGACTTCCGTCGCCAGCCATCGCTGCATCCGTGGCAGCCGATTCATTGCGACGCGCGACGCGACGTCTGTGATGAGACGATCCCGTCCCGCGGTAATCCGCAGAATTCGGTTTCGATTTACGGTACCGAGCGTGCCGGTTTCGAGACTTCATACAATCCGTTGCCGGGCACTATTGATTCGATGTCGAACATTCAGAATCCGACACCGGTCACAGAAGCTTCATTGCGTAACGGACACAAGTACTTCGCTGTCAATTGCGAAGTCTGTCATGGCGAGAAGGGGCTCGGTGATGGTCCCGCGACCAAGTATGGAATGATCGGAATCAATCTCACGATGGACATTACAAAGAATCGGACTGACGGATACATCTTCGGCATGATTCGGAATGGCCGCGGTGCAATGCCATCGTACAACCGTGTCGAGGAGATGGACCGCTGGGACGTTGTCAACTACATCCGTGCGTTGCAGGGCAAGGTGACGGCAAACATTACCACCGGGCCGCTCGCGGACCCCGGAGTTACGGGGCGCTGGGTGCCTGGTTACACGCGTGATGCACCCACCAAGCGACCTCCGTTTTATCCACCTTACGAAGGCAGCGCCAAGGCGTGGTACCACGACGGAGAAACGCCACCTGAACTGAACATGAATTCCCCGCGCGTGGGCCCACCGCTGCTCGATTCAATGATCTACAAGACCGGTATCCCGCAGGCGGTCAAGCCATGAGTGCACACGACGAAGACCATGTCATCACGCGCGACGAGGTAATCAGCGGGACGCAGTCGCCAGTCGCTCGTTGGGTAAAAATGTCATGCGCGATTCTGGCAATTGTCGGAACGCTCGCTTTCATTGCCGGTGCGTTCATGGGTGTGGATCGTGCGTGGCAGGCGGTGCACTTCAACTGGCTATTCTTTAGTACTGTATCGTCGGCAGGCGTGACCATGGTTGCGGTCCAGCGCATTTCGACGGCGCGCTGGTCCCGCCCGATTGTACGCTTCATGGAAGGCTATGTCGCGTTCCTGCCAGTCGCGTTCATAATTCTGTGCCTGTCGCTGTTCTTTGGGCGCGACCACATCTTCCCGTGGACTCAGCACCCGCTGATGATCGAGGAGAAGCGCCAGTACCTGAACATTCCGTTCTTCATCACGCGCGATCTGGTGATGTTCGGCATTCAGACCATACTCAGCATCTGGTACATCTACACCAGTGTGCGGCTTGACGTCGGTATTGTCCCCGAACACGGCTCGGCATGGGCAAAGGGCATCAGAGAGCGCATGCGGCGCGATTTCGGCGACGAACGTAGAGAGCTTCACTCTACCCACTCGTTGCAGGGAAAGCTCGCCGTATTCATGGTATTCGCGTTTGCCCTATTCTGGATCGTGATGTCCTGGGATTTGTCGATGTCCCTCGATCCGCATTTCCAGAGCACGCTGTACGGCTACTGGTTCTTCATGGGTGCGTGGGTCGCGGCAATCGCGTCCTGGACGCTCATTACCATGGCGTGGCGTGGGCATTTGGGCCGGCAGGACATGATTACCGATGTCCATTTTCATGACCTCGGCAAGCTTTGTTTCGCCTTTACCGCCTTCTGGGGATACCTGACTTTTGGCCAGTACCTCGTCATCTGGTATGGCAACCTCGGCGAGGAAACTCACTGGGCTCGGTTGCGCCTGATCGCTCCATGGAGCTGGGTCACCGTTGCTGTGGTATTCCTGATGTTCATCTTCCCGTTCTTCGGGCTCTTGTCGCGAGCGGCGAAGGTGTACCTACCGACGATGGCATTCTTCGCATCGTGTCTGGTTCTGGGGCTCTACTTGCACCGCTACGACGAGATCTATCCCTCCATCTACGGTGTAAGACCAGATGGGACGCTCCCGTTTGGGTTGTGGGAAATTGCGATTACGGCCGGGTTCCTGGGAATCTGGGGGCTTTGCTACATCGGCTTCATGGATGCGTTCCCACGCATGCGGGTGCTCCTGATGACCTCTCCGTACCGTGACGAGGTCCAGATTCCCGTGAATGCCAAGACGATGGATCCACTGCCGGCGCACGAATAGCAGAGGCCAACCAACGAGTCTGTGGCCATGGTTTGCTGGGTGATGGTCGCCGGTTAAATTCCGTGGTTCGCCGCGCATTGAACAGCGCGGCGGCGCTCGGGGGCTTCGTTCAACGGTAGGACATCGCCTTTGCAAGGCGAGAATAAGGGTTCGATTCCCTTAGCCTCCATAAATAGGCGCGGATAACTCCGCGCCTATTTTTTTGTTGGTGTCCCTTCGTGCGTCAGCAACCAGCGCCAATCCTGCGCGGATGTTCGTGCGATAACCGCCGTCACACCGCGAGATGCGGCCGCTATTCTGTCGTGCAGGCGCGCGAATAACAACGCAAGCGATGCATCGAACGGTGATTCGTCTACGATGCGCGAGAAGTCCATCGCCCCTCGTGGGTGATACACGAGTTCGCTCGCGACAATCGCGGTTCGCTCTGCAGCTACCGCCGTCACCTCACGCGCTACGCGGTGCGCGAGCAACTGGGCGTCCCTAAGTTCGCCAACACTGTCCTGGAAGCGCGCCAGATCGTCGACGACAGCGGGTTCAACAGAGAGCTCGGGATGGATGGCGTCCAGCACATAGCGCGTGCGTTTCGCCGCGATGCGCGCTCGGTGCAAACGACCGGCATCGTCGGCCGATCGTATTCGTGCGAGCGCTTCAGAAAGCGCGGTGGCTTGTGCCTCCAATGCCCTTGCAGTGATGCGCCGCATGGAAACTGGAGGCTTCGTCGAATTCACCTTGTGGCGCTCCACGTAATGCGTGAGCTGCCTGCGGAGATCTCGCTCAGCTGACGCATATTTGCGGTCGAGGGCCCGTTCGAGCTTGCGCCAGACAACCTTCCGGTCCGCTTTGATGCTTGCGATCACCCACTTCGCCGCCTCGAGGCGGCCTTCGCCGAGGGCGCTCGTTTCCGAGCGAAGCCACGCAAGCTGGACGTCGAGATCGCGGAGCTCCGTTGTCGCGCGGGAAATACGGCGAAGCGAACGAAGAACCCGTCGGCGTATCGTATCATCCAGAGATGTTCGATATGTGCGAAGCCACGATCTCAACCGGCGCAGTGCAATCCGGAAGTCGTGAATCGACTCGGGATCCTTCTTCCGGATAGAATCGTGCGCGTCCGCGACTGCATCAAGGATGCGCAACGCGACAACGCGGGCTGCGCGCTGTGCGGAGTCACTGTCTGGATCCCAGTCGAGTTGATGTTTCATTGTGAGCGCGTCGCGCCGAAAGAATGATACGGAATTCCGCACCCGATTGCCGCACGTAGCACGAATCCAGGACTGGATTCTTTCGCGGAACGATTGGCAGGTTGTCGCCCAATTGAGCAGATTTGGTCAGCATATATCCCTTACAATGGCTACCGGCGACAAAATGTCCGATTCGACTTCGCGTACGATCATACTTGGCACCACGCTCCTACTTGGAGTGGCCGGCGTTGCGCTTATCTTCGCCCCTGTGGAAATCGCGTTCGCCCTCGGCCTGCCGGAACCTGCCGGGATGGCGATTCTGATCCAGCTCTACGGAGCCGCTCTATTTGGCCTGGCGATGACCGGCTGGATGGTCAAGGATTCCGTCGTCGGGGGCGTATTCGGGAGATCGTATGTCGTCGGCAACGCCGCGCATGCGTGTACGGGCGCCCTGATACTGGTAAGGCCCGCACTGGCGGGAGGGGCGACGCCGGCATTTTTGGCGCTCACATCCGTGTACTGGCTTCTCGGACTGGCCTTCGGTTACTTAATGTTCATTGCAGCCCCTGGCGCTAAGAAGCTCGCTTAACTCGCGCGGGCCTGGGATGATGTCCGCAGTAATGAGAGATTTATTGGAGGCGGTCTGAATTGGCCACGAGACAACAGCAACCACGAAAACCAAAACGGAAAAACGATAACATCGTAATTCTGTACTCCGTCATTTTTTGCATCCTCCTGGTCATATACATCAAGTACATGATGTGATGGATCGCCAGGCCAACCCGATAATCAGTTGAGCACACTGTGCAGATAGAAAACCAAACCGTTCCTGCGGTCGGCGCGTTGGCACCCGACTTCACACTCGCTTCTACTTCAGGCGAAACCGTTACGCTATCCGGATTTCGTGCGAAGCACCCGGTACTTGTCGCCTTCTTCCCACTCGCCTTCACGAGCACGTGCACGACGGAACTTTGCGACTTCACCGACGACTACGACGCATTCTCAAGCTCGGGCGTCGTCGTGCTGCCAATTTCGGTCGATTCAGTTCCGACGCTCAAGGAATTCAAGGCGAAGTACAATTTGAAGACCGATCTGTTGTCGGACTTCAAGCGCGAAGCGTCTCCGGCTTACGGCGTGATGTGGCAGGACGCATTCTTCGCGAACCGGGCGTACTTTCTGGTCGACAACGACGGCATCATACGCTGGGAGCACGTAGAGTCGACGCCCGGCGGGAAGCGCAGCAACGCGGAAATCCTGGCAGAGATTGCAAAGCTGTAGACGCGCACCGTGGAGTAGCGTACACCGATGCGGCCGAGCTATCTATCCGGCAGCTGACGTCATTCGGCCTCTTCGGCGGCGAACGGAAGGGCCGCTACACCAACACCATGACGCGGGCTCCGGCAATCGAAGGCGCCGCAGGCGTGACGGCCTGCCGTCCGGCGAATTCACGCCTTCGCGCTACCCGTAGTATCTGATGGCGGTCTTCCCCTTGGATCTCATCAAGAAACCCCAGAATCCCGGAAGTAGTTTGAGCTGAATCGGGTTGAGAATGTTGGGTAAGGTCTTGTTCAGATCGTTCCGCGTCAGTTCCCACGCGCTTTCCACCGCATTTTCCTGATGCTGCAAAGCGTCCGCAGAATCAAAATCATCCGGAAGCGCGGAGAGGTATTCGGAGAGCGT
>JBDTAZ010000244.1:0-2771 GCA_039924325.1 Gemmatimonadaceae bacterium | reverse complement strand
TCGTCGGCGATCCGGTGAGCGCCACCAGTGGCTGCATGTGAACGTCCGATAGAATCACCGTCGTCCCTGCCTTCCGCGCGCCACTCGCCACGTCTCTGAGCGCGCGCATGCCCGTGGAGTCAAGGGCCAGCACGCCGCGCATGCGTATGATCAGGACGCGGGGTTTGCCGGATACACGTGCGATCGTGTCACGAAATGTCGCGGCTGCGCCGAAGAAGAACGGCCCCATGATCTCGTAGATCTCGACACCATCGGGTATATCGTGACGCGCTAAGGCACTAAAAGAGATTTTGTCGGATTCGTCATCGTCGTCATCGTCGTCCGACGTGCCGAACACGCGCGCCACGTTGGTGACCGTCGTGAGACCCGCCATGCGTCGAATGAAGAGGAAAGCGGCGAGCACCATGCCGACGCCGATCGCTACCGTGAGATCCACAAATACGGTCAGGCCGAACGTGGTGAGCAGCACCGCAACGTCGCTCTTCGGCGAACGCAGCTCTCTACCGAACTCACGCCACTCGCTCATGTGATAGCTCACCACGACGAGGATCGCCGCGAGCGTCGACATTGGAATCAACGCTGCCCAGCGTCCGGCGAAAAGTGTGATCACAAGCAGCGTTACAGCATGCATGATACCTGCGACTGGAGTGCGGCCGCCGTTGCTTACGTTGGTCGCCGTTCGGGCGATCGCGCCCGTTGCGGGAATCCCGCCGAACAATGGTGACACTATGTTCGCGATACCTTGCGCGACGAGCTCCATATTGGAGCGATGTCTGCCGCCAATCATTCCGTCCGCGACTACCGCGGAGAGCAGTGATTCGATCGCAGCGAGCATCGCTATCGTGAACGCAGGACCGACAAGTCCGGTGACCTGTGCGAAAGAAAGTTGCGGCATTTGCGGATGCGGCATGCCGGTGACGAGTGCGCCAAAGCGGCTGCCCACGGTGTCAACCGGCAGGTGCAGCGACTTTACCACAAGTGTCGTGACTATCAGCGCTACGAACGGACCGGGAATGCGTCTGCTGATCCTGGGCCAGAGGAGCATGATCGCAAACGACAGCGCGGCAACACCCATCGCCTCCGGCGTGAAACCAGTTGCGCCGTTCGCGTACGCATGCCACTTCGCGACGAAGTTTGCCGGCACCGCGCCCATGTGGAGACCGAGCAGGTCCTTGATCTCGCCAGAGAAGATGATGACAGCGATGCCGCTCGTGAAACCGGTGATGAGCGGTTGCGGGATAAACCGGATCATCGTGCCCAGTTTCGCGAGGCCCATGATGACCAGGATCACACCGGCCATGAGCGTGGCTACTGTCAGTCCATCGATCCCGTACTTCTGAACGATGCCGTACACGATCACGACGAACGCGCCGGTGGGACCGCCTATCTGTACGCGCGAGCCGCCGAACGCGGAGATGATGAACCCCGCGACAATCGCGGTCCACAATCCGCGATCCGGTGTGACGCCGCTCGCGATTGCGAATGCAATGGCGAGTGGCAGCGCGACCACGCCTACAATTACGCCAGCGATGATGTCGTTGGTGAATTGCTCGCGGTCGTACGACCGGAGAGTTGTGACGAGCTTTGGTACGAGCATGGGAGCGTTAATTCGGAGCGCCGACGGCCAGTCTGGTGTATTGAACTTGCGTTCAATAGGAAATTATCAGATATTGAACGGATGGTCAACAGAAACTTCATCGAGGTTGCCGATGCCGGGGACTAAGGCTGATGAGTCGGTACGCCGAGGGCAGATCCGGGATGCCGCATATGAGATTGCGGCCGAGAGTGGAGTTCGGGCGATCACTATCCGCGACGTAGCCGAGCGTGCGGGACTGAGCCCGGGGCTGATCCTGTTCCATTACGGGAGCAAGGAGCAGCTGGTCCTGGACGTGCTCGGCTGGGTACTCGAGACGACGACCGCGCTCAACATCGGACCCGAGATTGCTGCCATCAAGCAGCCTGGTGAGCGGTTGCTAGCACTGCTGAGGCAGGAAATGGAGCGAATCGCTGGAGAGCCGCGCCGGATACGGCTCTTCTTCGAGTTCTGGAGTGCGGGGTTGTGGGATCCTGCAATCGGCACGCGGATGCAGGCAGAGCTGGACCGTTATAGAGAGGCGTTCCGGCCGATGGCGGAAGCGGTGCTGCGCGCGGATCCAGCGTTGTTCCCCGGCGTAACGCCAGCCGGGTTGGCTGCGGTAGTCGTCAGTTTCATAAAGGGGTGCGCCGTTCAGTCGCTGATAGAGCCTGAACTCGACATTCGCGAGTTCATAAGCGCAGCGGAGGGGTTGCTCGCGCAGCTATCGCGGACTGATGGTGTTCGTTCGCGAGTCAAGCGGATTACACGGAGCGGCTCTCCGAATCCGGCCCGATCCATTTCACGAAGAACCAGCACGCCGCACCGAGATAAACGAGGCTCCCCGGGATCCACATGATCAATCCACCGAGTTGTTGATCCTGGAGTGGGGTCAGATTCCAGATTCCGGTCGTCGTCAGATAACCGACGTACCACGCAGACGGCGCGAGCGTGAGGATGGCGCCGAGCGCGCTCATCACCATACCAGCGGTGATCACGTACAGCACACTCATGCCGTAGCTCAGTCTGCGTCGGCCGGTCGGTTGCAGTACCGCCCACCAGAACAGTATCGCGGTGCCAACAAAACTCGCGTGCTCAAGCGCATGTATCGAGTCACTTCGTAGCGTCCATCCGTACGCCGTCGGGATGTGCCAGAACAACAGATCACCGAGATGGAGCATCCATGCGACTCCCGGAC
>JBDTAZ010000243.1:0-9868 GCA_039924325.1 Gemmatimonadaceae bacterium | reverse complement strand
TTCAATACGTCCAGGACCGGTCGGTGCATCGAAAACGACCATCCGAAGTCGCCGCGTGACACGTTGGCGATGTAACGCGCGTATTGCGTGACCAGAGGCTGGTCCAGGCCATACATCGCTCGCCAGTGAGCTCGCAACGCCTCGCCGACGTTCGGATTATCCATCGCGGCGGCGAACGGATCACCGGGCGCGATGTGAATTAGGACGAAGACCAGCGTCGTAACAATCGCGACCACGATGATCGCCTGCACGAGTCGTGAAATGACAGTGCCGACAATCCCGTGGTTCGACGCCAACCTACTTGTTCCCGGAGGGAGTGGAAGAAGTAGTGCTTGCCGGAGCATCACCTGTACCGGCGCGGTCGCGGGCCGTCTGCTCGTTCTCCGGGACGTACCAGTCGGCCAGGTGGGCCCACCACGCATCTGCACGAAGTTCGGCAACATGAAAGCGTTTCTGAATGCCGATCATATTGCGCGGTTCATACAGCCATACGGCAGGTGCGTCGCTTATGAGGGTTCGAAATGCGTGCGAATACAATCCACGTGCGACTAACCGCGACGGTGCGGCAAGTGCACTGTCAACCTCAGAATCAAAGCTTGCATTCGCATAGTCACCGTAGTTCTTGCTGCCTTCCGTATGAGCAGCCGAAGAACCCCAACTCTCGCGAATGCCTGCGGGGCTGGGATCTGCAGTCCAGTTTTCTATCGCGGCGTCGAACTTGTGCGAATGCTGCTGTTGCTCGAATACGTTGGGTTCGACAGACGCAATGGTGACCGCTACGCCAATTTTCGTGAATTGATCCTGCATCAGCACAGCAAGCCTTTGCCTGTCCATGCTGGTCGAAGGGACCATGATCGAAAACGCCAACTTTTCCCCGTTGCGCACCCGAATCCCGTCCGGGCCGGGGTGCCAGCCGAGCGAATCAAGGATATGCATCGCACGCGGTGGGTCAAATGGAATCTGCGGAATCGTTGTGTCAGTCGTGGCCATCGCGCGCACCGTTGGGCCTACGCTCGGGATCGCGAGCGAATCAAACACGTTCCGCACGATCGCGGCACGATCCACAGCCATGGTGAGCGCGCGCCGCATCGCGACGTTTTTGAACAGCGGATTCGGAGATCGCGGATTCGCCGGATCTCGCATGTTGAATACCATGTACCCGAATCGGAACCCGGGATACTCGATGAGCCGCAACTTGTCCGACTTGGCAATTTGCGGAACCATCGACGCGCGCACCGCCGCGAACAGATCCGCATCACCTGCAAGGAAGCGCGTCGACGCAGCGCCAAAATCACTCGGCGCAATTGTCCAGATGACCCGGTCGAGCCTCGCCGGAGAGCGATAATGCGCTCGATTTGACACAATTTCGATCGTCGCATTCGGCACCCAGCGACGGAAGCGAAAACGTCCAGAACCGACGGGGGTTCGCAAGAGCGGAGACGCAGCCAGCGCCGACGCCGGGATGGCGCCGTACACATGCTCAGGCACGATCAGCGCAAGGTTTGCGGCGTCGTAGAATTGCTGCGCAGTGCGGCGCTTGAACCAGAACACGGGCGTCAGCGAGTCGGCAATTGTTACAGAGTCGATCTCGGAGAGGAGCGGAGCAATCGGTGACGCCAAATCCGGATTCTTGCACAGCGCGATTGTGAACTGCACGTCGCGCGCGCGAACCGGTTGCCCGTCGTGCCAGCGCGCTCCCGGATGCAAGTGAAACGCAATCGAGAGAGAGTCAGAAGCCCATATCCAGCTGTCGGCGAGCGCGGGTGTGAAGCCAGCGTCACCAAACACATTCAGAGAATCGCCAATGTTGGCGAGCGGCTCGAATATCTGCTCTGCAATCTCTCGACCCTGGGTCGAGATGATCAGCGGCGGGAAAAGGTAATCGGCGTCCGAAGCGGTCGAGACCACAAGTGTTCCGCCGCTGACGGCCCCTTGCGTTCGCTCATTATTACAGGCAAGCACCGTAGCCAGTAAGATCAGCGCCGCCGCGGACCGCCAGTGCGGGAATTGGGGCCACGCTGGGCGCCCTCCGTTGCGAGTAGCGGCAGGGCGCGAGGCGGCGGTCGGAGCGTCAGTATGCGTCATCGAGATTGCGGGTAGCTTCAGGTGGTCCTCGATGAGTATCGTCAGCGCTACATCATCGCGCCACACGGGCCTCCCCACAAGCTTCAATTCGAAATTGGTTCCGCGCGGCGCGATTAAATTTACCGATTGAGGACGCTGCTGCACCCGCGCCCGGCCGCCGTACAATCCAATTCTCCTCCAGATGGCTTCCGTTCAGGCTCTCCCCGCGCTCGCAAGCGCTGATCGATTTGCTCCCCGCCACATCGGCCCCACGCCTTCCGACGTCGCCGAAATGCTTGCCACCCTCGGCTACGACTCACTCGATGCGTTGATCGACGCGACGGTCCCCGAGAAGATCCGATTCCGTCGCCCGCTGGCCGTCGCCGCCGCTCGGACCGAGGCCGAAACCCTCGCCCTGCTGCGAGGCATGGCTGCTCGCAACAAACTCCTCAGGTCGTTCATCGGGATGGGCTTCTCGGATACCGTGACGCCGCCCGTAATACAGCGGAACGTCGTCGAGAGCCCGGCGTGGTACACCGCCTACACACCGTATCAGGCTGAAATAGCCCAGGGACGCCTTGAGGCGTTGCTGAACTTCCAGACCGTGGTCAGCGACCTCACCGGGCTGCCAGTCGCCAATGCCTCGCTCCTCGACGAGTCGACCGCGGCCGCCGAGGCCATGGGGCTGGCGCACGCCTTGAACGGAAAGGAGGGCAGGGAAGTATTCCTCGTCGCAGAGGACTGCCATCCTCAGACCATCAGCGTCGTTCAGACGCGCGCGTCGGTCCGAGGGATCACAGTGAAAGTGCTCCCGTACGACAGATTCGAATTCGAACCGCAGGTCTTCGGCGCTCTCCTCCAGTACCCGTCATCCGACGGTGCCATCAGGGACTATTCCGCGCTCTGCGAAACCGCGCACGCGGCCGGTGCGCTGGTAACAGTTGCCGCTGATCTATTGAGCCTGATACTGCTGGCGCCGCCCGGGGAGTGGGGTGCCGATATCGTTGTCGGAAATACGCAGAGATTTGGCGTTCCCCTCGGCTATGGCGGCCCGCATGCCGGCTTTTTTGCCACCCGCGACGACTACAAGCGCCAGATACCGGGACGCATAATTGGAGTCTCCCGCGACGCCGACGGAGCCCCGGCTTTACGTATGGCGCTCCAGACACGCGAGCAGCACATCCGTCGCGAGAAGGCGACCAGCAACATCTGCACCGCTCAAGTTCTCCTTGCGGTCGTTGCTAGCATGTACGCGGTGTATCACGGCCCCGATGGCCTCGAACGCATCGCTACGCGCGTCCACCAGCTCACAATCGCTCTGGCCGAAGGAGCACGTCGCCTCGGCCTTCGTATCGTTCACGAAGATTATTTCGACACGCTTCGCATCGACCTCGCGGGGCAGAAGGCCGCGGATGTAATGAAACGTGCGGTTGCTGCCGGCATGAATCTTCGCAAACTAAGCGACACCGAGGTTGGCATCTCCCTGGATGAAACTTCAACACCGGGTGACGTCGCTGATCTTCTTGCCGCATTGAGTGCGGCGTCATCGTCGGAGACCAACATCGATGACCTGCTGGCAGGGTCCGATGCACGGTACGATGAACGTTTCAGGCGCACTTCGAAGTTCCTGACGCATCCGGTCTTCAATGAATACCATTCTGAAACCGAACTGCTTCGCTACATCTACCGGCTGCAGGCGCGCGATCTTTCGCTCGTTCACTCGATGATCCCGCTTGGTTCCTGCACCATGAAGCTGAACGCGACCGCCGAGATGATGCCAGTGACGTGGCCGCTCTTCAACAAGATCCACCCATTCGCCCCGGTCGATCAGACACAGGGGTACGCGCAGCTCTTCCGTGAACTCGAGTCCGATCTCGCGGAGATTACGGGATTTGCTGCGGCATCGTTGCAACCGAACGCTGGTTCACAGGGTGAATACGCCGGACTGCTAGCCATCGCCGCGTACCATGAGTCACGCGGACAGAATCACCGCAGCGTCTGCCTGATTCCGCAGTCGGCGCATGGCACCAATCCCGCAAGTGCTGTTATGGCTGGCATGACGGTGGTCGTCGTCAAGACAGACGCTTCAGGCAACATTGATGTCTCCGATTTGCGTGACAAGGCCGAGGCGCACAGCGCCGATCTCGCGGCGCTAATGGTCACATACCCGTCGACGCACGGTGTATTCGAGGAATCCATCGCGGATATCTGCGACATCATTCACTCCAATGGCGGCCAGGTTTACATGGACGGCGCCAACATGAATGCAATGGTCGGGCTTTGTCGACCGGGTGACGTGGGCGCTGACGTGTGCCACCTCAACCTTCACAAGACGTTTTGCATTCCTCATGGTGGCGGTGGTCCGGGCATGGGCCCGATCGCGGTGGCGCAGCATCTTGCGCCGTTCCTTCCGGGTCACGCAGTCATCGATCAACCCGGTCGCGAAGCCGTGGGTGCCGTCTCGGAAGCACCGTGGGGCAGCGCAAGTATTCTTCCCATCTCATACGCCTACATTCGCATGATGGGTCCGAGCGGTCTTGCAGACGCGACGAAAATCGCCATCCTCAATGCCAATTACATGGCGGCGCGGCTCGACCCGCACTACCCGGTTCTCTACCGGGGAAATAACGGAACGATCGCGCACGAGTGCATCGTCGATACGCGCGTCGTCAAAGCGACGAGTGGCGTCGATGTGGAGGATATTGCCAAACGCCTCATGGACTACGGCTTCCACGCTCCTACGGTCTCATTCCCCGTCGCCGGCACGATGATGATCGAACCGACCGAAAGTGAGTCGAAAGCCGAGCTCGACAGGTTCTGCGACGCGATGATCGCGATCCGGGAAGAAATCCGCGCCGTCGAGACCGGAGAATCAGATCGCACGGACAACGTGCTGAAGAACGCACCGCATACGCTCGCCCGCATCACCGCCGACGAATGGTCGCATCCGTACTCGCGCACTCAGGCCGCGTATCCAGCCAGCTGGGTACGGCAATCCAAGTTCTGGCCAGGTACGGCGCGCATCGAGTCTGCCTACGGAGACAGAAATCTCGTTTGTTCCTGCCCGCCGACAGACGCGTACGCGACGTGAACAAAAAGACGCGCCTCGATCGAGGCGCGTCTTTGTTTTGCGGTCCAGCGAAGATCAGCGGCTGCTGATAATGCCGTTATCCGGCAAGCGCAGTATAGGCGTCCGGCTTGAGCAATGCCGCGAGCTCAGCGGGGTCGTTGAGTTTCATCCGGATCATCCAGCCTTCGCCGTACGGGTCTGAGTTTACGAGAGCGGGCTCACCATCCAGCCGCGCATTCACCTCGGTCACCTCGCCTGTGAGCGGAGCAAATAGTTCGGAGACAGCCTTGACGGCTTCGATGGTCCCGAACACATCATGCGTCGCGAAAGCCACGCCAACCTTCGGCAGCTCGAGGTAAACAACGTCCCCCAACTCACCCTGAGCGAAGTCCGTGATTCCAACCTCGACAATCCCATTGCCGCGGTCGCGAATGTATTCATGCTCAGCCGTGTAAAGCAGATCGCCAGGAACGTTGGCCACGCGTCAGTGCCTCAAAATGGAGCGAAAAAAGGGGACTGGCGCGACGCGTCAGTCAATCCGCCAAGCTAGATCGGGCGTCAATCCCTGTCAACTCCGCCCAGACGGCGTCTACTTGCGACTGCAGCGTTTTGAGGGTTCCGTCATTCTCGATGACGTAGTCGGATCCGGCCCGTTTCAGTTCCGCGTTCATTTGAGCGGCGATCATGTTCCCCGCATCTTCCTCGGAGACGCCGCGGATTGTGACGAGCCGTTTGAACCGAAGCTCCCTTGGCGCGTCGACCAGGATGATCTTGTCGAATTCTCCCACGAGGCGTCGCTCAAACAGAAGCGGAACGACGTAAATGAGAACTGAGTCTCCGCGCTTTCGCGCCTCATCGACAATCTTTTTCCGAAGACTGTTGACGCTTGGGTGGATAATCGCGTTCAGCTCTTCCAGCTGATCCTTGTCCGCGAACACGGCGTGCCGTAGTGCCTCTCGGTCGATCGCGCCGTCTGGTGTGAGGAAATCTTCTCCCCACCGCTTCACTACGCGCTTGTAGCCGGGCGAACCCACGGCGACTGCCTCTCTGGCAAGAACGTCGGCGTCCACTACAGTGGCGCCGTGAGCCTCAAAGCGTGATGCAGCCTCGGACTTTCCGCTGGCGATATTGCCAGTCAAACCCACATAAAGCATTGACTAACAAAGTATGAACCGGGACGCGCTTGTAAACGGCAAACTTTTGACTATTCGCCAACTGGGTCGAGGGCCGCAATAGTGGCGCCGTATGCCGGCTTGAACCTCTGGAGCGACGGCCTCCCCGCGATCTGATCCTTCAGCGTGCCGAATACCAGTTTCGCCCCCCCACCGGCCCGAATCTCGGACGGCGTGGCCCCCATATAGCGACGGCAGTTGTTTCGGAATGCGCTGCCCGAGGGGAAGCTCAGCGTGAGCGCAATTCGGTCAGTGCTGTGTCGAGTGCCGTCCATCAGCGCCGCGGCGACTATAAGCCGTCCCCACATGATCAAGTTGTTGGCGGATGGATACCCGGACGCGGAGAGGGCACGGGAAAGACGCCTGGCTCCGATCCCCATTTCCCGGGCAAGCACCGCCGGCGTGAGCCGCTCGTGGGCTCGGGTGATTGAGGTGAGCAGGGCGTCCGCTGCAACCGGGTCCGCAGCCGAAGCCAGCCCGCTCTTCACCATGCTCGCCACTCCTCGTGCCGATGCTCTTTCAATGGCCCGGGTGAACGCGGACGGTCCGTCGTCCATGTCTGCGATCACCAGAGCTTCGAAGCCGTATCGACCGGCATCAAATATGTGATGTGCCGATTCCATGGAGTAGGTCGTGTATGCAATGAGTGCAACGCCCGGATTCAACCGCTTGAACCGTCGGATTGCGTCGAAGGTCGGCGTAACCGCCGACTCCAGATCCAGTACGGCCGCGTGTACCAACCGACGATCGCTGGTTGAGAACATCTGTTCCCAACTGTCACACGCGATGATCGTGTGGCTATCGCGCGCCGCCGCCCTTAGCCGGGCGAGGCGGCCAGGATGGTTGATAAGGGTGAGGATAACGCTCATGAAATCAGTGTCGGCATGCTTTGGTTGTTTCAAAGGACGCCGATACTCGCATTTAGTGACAAGAACGTCCGGCCGCGTGACGACTCATGCTTCCGGCAATCCCTACCTTCTCAGCATGCCGAAATCCGTTCGCGAAGCATTCACGCTGATCGAGCTGCTTATCGTGGTGACCATTGTGGGCATCCTCGCGGCTCTCGCCTTACCCCGAATCCGATCCGCGCAGTTCGATGCGGATACGGGGATGCACACCGTGCAGGTAGTGCTGCAACAAGCGCAGCGGGCCGCGATCCTGCGGCAGACCGACGTCATGGTCAGCTTCGACACCGCGGGCAAGCGCATTCGAGTTGTTTACGACATCAATAACAATCACCAGTACGATCCCGGAGAGGCGATGAGTTGGGCGCCACTTGACGACGGGACTCGGTTTGTCGTGCCGCCATCGGGAGTTCAGATGGCAGGCGGCGCACCGGTCGTCGGAAGCAGCCTTTCCTCGCGGGACAATTATCCAACAGTCTACTACCACCGTGATGGCGCGCTCAGCAGTGAGCTTGAATTGTATGTGACTTCGCACCGAGCCGATTTGACGGATGAGCGCGCGATACACGTCAGGCAGGCAACCGGACGAGTGCAGCTTTACCGTTACAACGGAAGTGCCTGGATAGGAGCTGGACTATGATGAAGGCAACTCGGAAGGGTATGACTCTTATAGAGGTGATGATCGCGGTCACCATACTTTCTACGGCTATGCTCGGTATAGCCGGATTCATGGGAAAGTTTGCGCACATCGTGGCTGTGAGCGATGTCAAGAACACTGCGAGTGAGATCGCCTCGCAACGTCTCGAAGAGATCAAGAATGCGCCGCGCTACTCCGCGATTGATACGCTGTACCCAGGAACGACGACCATGGCGACTCCATACGTCGGCTACACCCGGACGACGATAGTCAGCCATACGGGCGGCGGGGCGTCAGACCTTTACGATTACAAGACAGTTACGGTGACCGTGGCAAACTCGCGTCTTGATGTACCAGTCAAGCGCACCACGATCATCGCGGCCTTTTGAGGTGAATCTCATGATGAGCTCAAACTGGCGTACACCGAGTCGCAGCAGCGTCCGACGCACGCAGCGCCCTGGCTTTACTCTGCTGGAGGTCATGATCTCGATCACGATCCTCCTGCTGGTATTTGCTACGGCAATTCCGCTGTTCCGCAGTCAGGTACGCGCAATGGGAAGCACCGCCGGCAGGTCGGACGCTCAGCAGAACGTGCGCTTTGCAATATCGACTATCGAGCGACAGCTTCGCGTTGCTGGTGCGGGCGTTGCCGATCAGCAGCCGCTTCTAGTCCAGGCCGATCCGTATGCCGTAACATTCGACGCCGACTACGCCGCCCGCGATACCGCGGCTGAAGGCGGCGCATTCGGTGCCGTGTATTACGATCCGGATCTCCCGATTGGTTCGACGATGAGCATGACGCCGGCTCAGCAGGTGACGCTGCCACTCTCGACGAGAAGCTGGCCCACCGTTTCGTATTACCGCGGTGGTGGTCCGCCGAGCGCGGCTGAGACTATTTCATTTTGGGTTGCAGCGGACAACAGTCCTGGTTCGAACGGTCGATACGCTTTGTTCCGCAGGGTGAACGCGATGCCGATCGATACACTTGCGCGTGGAATTATCCTCGATCCCGTGACGCCGCCGTTCACGTATCAGATACTGTCCTCCACCAACGTACCGACTGACGTTCCAGCGACGTCGCTCCCGGCATTCCACGTAGCGGTTCACGGCGCGCCCGATGACACTGCAGCGTCTGCACTAACAGATCAGATCAGATTCGTCAAGATTCATCTGAAAGGTAGCTTCATCGAGCGGAACGGCTCGAGCACCGTCCAGTTTGCGGATGCATCAGTACGGTTGCTCAATGCCGGACTACTGAATCTCGCGACATGCGGTGAGCCGCCCGTCTTCGGTCAATCAGTTTCCGCTGCCGTCTCCGCTGGAAAGGTCGTACTCACATGGAGCCCTGCGAGCGACGAGACAGGCGGCGAAAAGGATGTAGAGAAATATGTCATCTATCGCAGAACCACCACTGGTTCCTTCTCTGATCCGCTAGCCGCAATACCGGCCGGTCTTACGAGCTACAGTTTTACCGATACGCAAGTGTTGTCTGGAGAGCAGTGGATATACGGTGTGTCCGCCGAGGACTGCGGTGGCCAGTTCTCCAGCATGTCGCAGAGTAGTCAGGTTACGGTTCCATAAACGGAGGATTGATGTACGCAAAGCACCTTGACAGCCTCGCGAAGAAGTTTCGCGCATGGAAGAGTCGGCGAACAATGAAGCGCGGCTTTGACCGGCGCGGTTCGGCGCTCATACTTACGCTCGTTCTCACACTCTCGCTGGCGAGCCTTGCTACGTCGGCGATCTATCTTGGCGCGAACGACAAGATGCTCGCGCTGACATACGATCAGGAGCGCAACATGCGCTATGCTGACGAGGCGGTGCTTGCGATGGGAAAGAGCACACTCAACTTCGATCCCTACGCGGCGCCCGACACCGGTTATACGACCGTGTTGAGTAACGCGACGGTGAAGGATGCGAATGGCAATCCGCTTCCGGGATTGACGGCCAGCATGTATCTCGGTCCGACGAGCTCCAACACCGGCCAGTTCGGTCGTTTTGTGAGCGTGGTCGCGGTCGT
>JBDTAZ010000242.1:0-9601 GCA_039924325.1 Gemmatimonadaceae bacterium | reverse complement strand
GTGAAGACGGTGAGCCTCCGGTGGCCGTTCGTGCCTGCCGCGCAGAATACCGACTATCGAGGCACGTATCATCCCACCAGCGCGATGGACACTCTGGCGTTCCTGGCGTCTGCCGGACTTCCATGGGCGCAGGCCAAGTCGCAGTTGGGGCAGTTATACGAGAAACGCGGATTCCCGGATTCGGCGGTGGCGGAGTATCGAGGCTTGATTCGTGATCTTCCCGAGACAACTCCTCCGTATGAGTTCGCCGCGCGCGCTCTGTTGCAGATGGCGGACACGGCGCAGGCGGTGCGCTATCTGGACGATGCATATGCCATTCATCCGTCGCCGTACGCTGCGTACGAGTTGGGCATGGTTGCGGTGAAAGCCAAGGATTATCAGCACGCGGTGGCTTATCTGACGAAGGCGGCGGAGTTGGAGCCGCAGAGCGCGGAGGTTTGGTATCAACTGTCGATTGCATACACGTATATGCACGACATCCAGGGCGCGCGAACGGCTGCGATGAAGGCGGCGCGAATCCAGCCGGATTATCCGGGATTGGCAGGGTGGCTCAACGTGATTGGCGCCCAGTGAGGGCGTTGCTCCTTACTAGTTTCCTCGCAATGGATCCCCGCCTTCGGCGGGATGTCCGCACCCTGGTCACCTAGGCCCCGAATCGTCCTCTCAGGAGCGCGAGCAGGTCGACTGGGCCCGCTGAACTCGGTGTCGCCTCGGTTCCCACTGGCATATCGTCAGCCCCCAGCGCAACGCGATCCATCGTCGCTCTGACTTTCTGGTCAACGAACCGCGATAGCTGCGTCAGCGAATAGTCCGCTCCACGCCTGCTCCCATACGAACTCAAAGGATGCACCACGGCGAGATGGTTCCTCGCTCGCGTCATGGCCACGTACATCAGCCGGCGCTCCTCATCGCACTCATCGTCGCTCCCAAGCGCTCTGGTCGACGGAAACAGGCCATCCACGGCCGAGATGATGAACACCGCGTCCCACTCCTTCCCCTTGGACGAGTGTACCGTGCTGAGTACCAACACGTCATCCTCGTTGTCTCCAGAGGCGCCGGCAAAGTCTTGCGTCGCGCTGGGCGGCTCGAGGGCGAGGGCCGACAGGAACGTCGCACGATCGGGGAAGCCGGACGCTATCGTTTGAAGCTGATCCAGATCTGCCAGCCTCGGTTCCGGACGATCATATCGATCGCGCAGGATTGCGTCGTACATCCCGCGAACGTGCCCGATTTCACGCGCGACCACGGCTTCCGATGTGTCAGATGACTCGCGAAGCTTCCGCAACAGATCTACCAGCGCCGTGTGGGCCGCGCGAGCCCGAGGTGGGGGTGAATACCCACCGAACGCCGCCGAGTCCCATGCAGCGGCTGCCAGCGCGTCCATCGCGGCACGCGCTGTCGCCTCTCCAATCCCGGGAAGCATCAGAAGCAGTCGGTACCAGCTCACCTCATCGCGCGGGTTTTCGAGCACGCGCAGAAACGCAAGCACGTCCTTGACGTGAGTTGCTTCCAGGAACTTGAGCCCACCCCATTTTTCGAAAGGTATCTTCCGGTTTGACAGTTCTATCTCCAGATCGGCCGACATGTACCCCGCTCGGAACAGAACCGCGATGTTGCTGAGCGCCGTTCCTCCCTCGTGCAGTTCGAGAATACGGTCGACTACGTAGCGCGTCTGTTGCGGCTCGTCGCGCGCCGTGACCAAGAGAACGCGCTCCGCGCTGCTTCGATCCGTCCAAAGAATCTTTGTAAACCGTTCGCCAGCTTCGGCAATTAGCGTGTTACTCGTGTCGAGAATCTGCGGAGTCGACCGGTAGTTGCGATCAAGTGTTACGATACGCGTGCCGGGGAACTGCTCCGGAAAGTCCAGAATGTTGCGGATGGTTGCGCCCCGAAACGAATAGATGCTCTGCGCGTCGTCACCGACGACGGTGATATTTGAATGCGCGCTCGCCATGCCACGGAGAATGCGCGCCTGAAGCGCGTTGGTATCCTGGTATTCATCAACCAGGATGTGATCATAGAGTCCGGCGATGTCATTCGCGATTACGGGACTCGCTTCGAGCAGCATCGCCCACAACAGCAGCAAGTCATCGTAATCGACGAGGTTGCGTTCCTGCTTGCGAACGGTGTAGTCGGCGTAGAGTCGCGTGAAATCCGGTATGTATTCAATGAACCGCGGGTACTCGTCGCGAACGATGTCTTCCATCGCGACACCGGTATTCACGTGGCGCGAGTACACATGGTGCAGCGTCTCCTTCTTCGGAAATCGCTTGGCGCCGGCGCCAAGCCCAAGCGCCGCACGCGAAATCTGCATGAGATCAGCGGAGTCGCCCTGATCCATGATGCTGAAATCGCGGGGAAGGCCAGCGGCAGGGCCAAAGCGCCGCAATAGTCGGTGCGCAGTAGCGTGAAACGTCCCACCCTGAACATTGCGGCTGGCGCTTCCGATCAGCCGCTCCGCGCGCGATAGCATTTCGTGAGCGGCGCGTCGAGTAAACGTGAGCAGCAGAATCCGCTCTGGTCGAACACCGCGATCAACCAGATGCGCGACCCGGTACACCAGCGTCCGCGTCTTGCCGCTCCCAGCCCCGGCCACGATCAACAATGGCCCATCGCCATGCGTAGCCGCGGCGAGCTGGTCGGCATTCAGTTCCGCCGAAAAGTCGCGGTTTTCGTGCGTCATACCCGAAATATACCCGAAGATCGACATGGGTCTTCGGCGGGATGACTTCTTCGTCGGCGAGGTGGCTCTACCTCGCCGACGAGGCTGCGCATTCTAAACTTCTTCCACGACCCGCGGTGTAAGCCCAAACAACGCCGCGAACTGTCTTGCCGTCTCATCGGCAACCGTCTGCACCACCACACTAGCCCCGGGCTTTTCGCGACTCACCGACGTCATCACCACGCCGTCGATCCCACATGGAGTCATGACGTTGAAATACGACAGATCCGTCGTCACGTTCAGCGCGAAACCATGCCACGTGACCCAGCTCCGCGCGTGAACACCGATCGACGCAATCTTGCGCCCGCTGGTCCACACTCCCGTAAACCCGACGTTACGTTCCGCCACGATGTCGTAAACCGCAAGCGTCCGGATCAACGCCTCTTCCACTTGGCGCAAATACCAGTGGAGATCGAGCTTGTGTCGCTGAAGATCGAATATTGGATAGCCGACCAGTTGGCCAGGACCGTGAAATGTCACACCGCCGCCACGCTCCACTTCGAACAATTCTATCCCCCGCGACCGGAGATAATCCTCTGTAACCGGCAGCTTGTTATCAGCTTTCTTCCGACCAAGCGTTACGACTGGAGTATGCTCAACCAGGATGAGCAGGTCCTGGTCCAGCTCACCGGAAATTCTCCGCGCAGCCGCGTCCCGTTGAAACGCAAGAACCTCGGCGTACGATCGCTCGCCGAGGTTCAGCACCAGCAACTCCCGGTCTGCCATTACTACGCGTGTATCATCTTGCCAAGCGAATCCAGCGTGGCTTCCGAAATCGCTTCCGACAAAGTTGGATGCGCGTGAATCGCCAGCTCGACTTCCTCGACCGTGAACTCATTCTCGCGCGCGACTGCCAGTTCATGGATTATTTCGGTAGCGTGCGCGCCTATGATGTGTGCGCCAAGAATCTCTCCGTACTTGGGATCGGACAGGATTTTCACGAAGCCCTCTGTCTCGCCAGACGTACGTGCGCGACCATTGGCGGAGAAGGGAAACTTCCCGACCTTGTAGGCGACTTTCTGTTCCTTTAGCTCACGCTCAGTCTTCCCGATGGATGCAACTTCAGGGTGGCAGTACGTAGCGTTCGGAATGTTGCCGTAGTTCACGTTGTGTACATGCGGCTGACCGGCGAGGTATTCTGCGAATACAATCCCTTCGCGCTCGCCCTTGTGCGCCAGCATCGGCGGACCCGCGACGTCGCCAATCGCGTATATACCCTTGACCGAAGTTTCCATCCGCTCGTTGATCTTGATGAATCCACGTTCGGTAAGCGCAACGCCGAGTTCCTTGGCACCGATGTTCTGAATGTTCGGCGCGCGGCCGGCGGCAACGAGCACCTTCTCGACCTCGACCTCCTGCTTGGCACCAGCTACGTCAATCGAGAATTTGACGGAGCTCTTGCCGATCTTCACGTCGCCGATCTTTGCATTTGTCAGCAACGTGATACCGCGCTTCTTGAATGAACGCGCCAGCTCCGCGCCGACGTCGTCATCTTCGAGTGGCAGAAGCTGCCCTGCAACTTCGACGACTGTCACCTGAGTGCCGAATGCTGTAAAGACATCCGCGAACTCACACCCGACAGCGCCCGCACCGATGATCGCCATCGACTTCGGCGCCTTCTCAAGAATGAGTGCTTCGTCCGATGAAATGACTGTCGTCTTGTTCAATTCAACGCCGACCTGCGGCAGGCCCTTAACGCGCGACCCCGTTGCAATACAGATGGCCTTTTTTGCTTCGTGTTTCTCTTCCTTGCCATCAGCCGTCTTGACGGTGACTGAATTCTTTGACGTGATTCGTCCATCGCCTTTGATCCAGGTGATCTTGTTCTTCTTGAAGAGGAACTCGACTCCCTTGGAGTTCTGCGTACTTACACCGCGCGAGCGTTTGACCGCCACGCCATAGTCAAGCTTTATCTCGCCCGCCGTGACGCCGAACTCAGCACCCTTCTTGACCTTCTCAGCGATGTAAGCCGCTTCCAGTAGCGCCTTCGCCGGGATGCAGCCCCAGAGCACGCATGTCCCGCCCAGTCCCTCGCGCTCGACAACGGCGACCGACATGCCAAGTTGCGCGCATCGAATTGCGCCAACATAGCCAGCGGGACCGCCACCAATGAAGATCACATCAAATGAAGACATGGAAATTCCCAGAAAAGGTCTTGTAATCGCCCAACTCGTCATCCCCGCGAAAGCGGGGATCCATCCACACCGTCATCCCCGCGCAGGCGGGGATCCATCCACACCGTCATCCCCGCGCAGGCGGGGATCCATCCGTAACGAATATCAAAATACAAGCATCAACGGATTCTCGATCATCCGACGTAACGTCTGAAGAAACCGTGCTCCGGTCGCTCCATCGATCACGCGGTGATCGCAGCTCATAGTCACGCGCAGGCGCTTGCGAACAACTACTGCGCCATCCTCCACCACGGCCTTGTCTTCGACTGCGCCGATCGCGAGAATCCCCGCTTCGGGCGGATTGATGATTGCCGTGAACTGATCTATACCGAACATCCCGAGGTTCGAGATTGAGAACGTGGAGCCAGTGTACTCTTCCGGCTTGAGCTTGCGTTCGCGTCCGCGGCCGGCAAGCTCCTTCGCTTCTGCTGCGATGTCGGCGAGGCCCTTCTCGTTCGCGTCGAAGATAACCGGTGTAATCAGACCGTCCTCGACCGCGACGGCCATGCCGATATGAACGCGATTGAACTGACGAATCGCGTCGCCGGTCCAGTGTGCGTTCACTTCCGGGTGCTGTGCGAGCGCCGTCGCCGTCGCCTTGATCACAATATCATTGAACGACACCTTGAACTCCGCGCCCTGCGCGATCATTGCTGCGCGCAACTCGGCGACGCGCGTCATGTCGAATTCCGCCGTGAGATAGAACGTCGGAATAGGGCCGATTGACTCCACGAGCCGTCGGGCTATCGTCTTCCGCATCAACGTGAGCGGAATATCCTGATAATCGCCAACGCGCGACGGACCTGTGCCGGCTGCCTTCGCGGATCCCTTCGCGGTTCCCGTCGCGGATGCTGTCGCCGCGGGCGCCTGTTCGATGTCACGCTTGACGATGCGCCCGCCAGGACCGGAACCACGTAGCGACGCGAGGTCCACGCCTCGTTCCGACGCAAGCCGGCGAGCGAGTGGGGAAGATCTCGGACGCCCGGACGCCGCGGCCGCGCCGCCGGCGCCCACATGCGCGGAGGAGTCGATCCGTTGGTCACCACGACGCTCTCGCTCCTGTGGTGGAGTGGATGCCTCTCCCTGCGATTGCGGGGGTGAATAAGGAATCGACGTCACGCCTTCGAACTCTTTCGCCTTGGCGATGACATCACCCGCATCAGCTGGCTTTCCCACCGGCTGTGTCGTCGTATCAGAGGCGACAGGCGTTGGTCCAGCGGCGTTGACGAGTGCAGCGATGTCTTCGTCTGGCGCCGCAATCACTCCTAGTAGCGTGCCGACGGCAGCCGAATCACCTTCATTCGCAAGACGCTTGCGCAGCACACCATCGCCGCGTGCGACAAGTTCCATTACCGCCTTGTCGGTCTCAACCTCGGCGAGGACGTCACCGCCCTTTACCTGATCGCCCTCTTTCTTCAGCCACTTCACGAGGCGTCCTTCTTCCATCGTGGGTGACAGCGCTTCCATCAATACTTTGGTCGCCATGGTCTTCTAATCTCCGAGGTACATGACGCGCTTCACCGCGGCGATAACCTTGGCGGCGTCCGGCTTCGCAAGCTTTTCGAGATTCTTGGCATATGGCATCGGCACATCAGCCTGATGCACGCGCACGACCGGTGCGTCCAGATCATCGAAGCACTCTCGCTGTATGTAGTCGACAACCTGAGCGCCGATCCCGCACACTTCCCATCCTTCCTCGACGACGACCGCGCGATTCGTTTTCGCAACGGAGTTAGCGATAGCATCCACGTCCATCGGTCGGACGGTTCGCAGATCGACGACGTCGACGTTCACGCCCTGCTTGGCGAGTTGGTCCGCCGCCTGGAGCGCAACCAGTACCATCTTGCCAAAGGTTACGATCGTGCAGTGTTCGCCTTCACGCTTGAGCTCTGCCTTTCCAATTGGAACGATGAGGTCGGGGTTGTCATCGACTTCGCCCTTGGTGTTGTACAACATCTCGCCCTCGAGCACGATTACCGGATTGTTATCGCGGATCGCGGCCTTGAGGAGTCCCTTTGCATCCGCCGGAGTGCCCGGTGAAACCACCTTGAGTCCCGGGATGTGCGCGAGCCAGCTGTCCCATGCCTGCGAATGCTGCGCTGCCAATTGCAGTGCGGATCCATTTGGGCCGCGGAATACCATCGGCATTTGAAACTGGCCGTTGGACATGTACGACATCTTCGCCGCGGCGTTTACAACCTGATCAAGTGCAAGAAGCGCGAAATTCCACGTCATGAACTCGATGATCGGGCGCAGTCCCACCATTGCGGCGCCGACACCGACGCCGGCGAATCCAAGCTCGGTGATCGGAGTATCGACAATTCGCTTCGGTCCGAACTCGTCAAGCAGCCCCCGCGACACTTTGTAAGCACCATTGTACTCGGCGACTTCCTCACCCATCAAAAAAACAGAATCGTCGCGTTTGAGCTCCTCTCGCAACGCCTGGTTCAGCGCATCGCGGTATGTCATCACGGTCATTGGCCGGCCTCCGCGTATCCAGCGGTCTCAGTAGTTGGTTCGTCGCTGAAGACATGCGTGAATAGCTCCTCAGGTGCTGGCTCTGGCGCTGCATCTGCAAAGTCCCATGAGTCCTGCGCCGCCGCCTTTGCTGCTTCGTCCAGTTTCGCGAACTGTTCGTTCGTCAGTGAGCCGTCGGCAAGCATCTTCTTTTTCAGTAATTGAATCGGGTCGCGTTCCATGCTCTCGTCGAGCTCTTGCTTGGACCGATATGTGCCGCTCGCCGCGTCGGACATCGAATGCCCCATGAAGCGCGTGGTCCTAACCTCAACCAGTGTCGGGCGATGCTCCTTGCGAGCGCGCTCGACCGCCGCAGCCATCTCGTCGTGAACAGCGTACACGTCCTGGCCATCCACCGAAGTGCCGATCATCGCGTAGGCCGCCGCGCGCTTTACCACATCCTGCTGCGCCGTTGAGCGTGAAATCGCCGTGCCCATGCCATATCGATTGTTCTCGATGATGAACACGACGGGAAGATTCCAGAGCGATGCCATGTTGAGCGATTCATGAAACGCGCCGATGTTCACCGCTGCCTCGCCAAAGAAACAGACGCAGACCTGATCGCCGCCGCGATACGATATCGCGAACCCAACCCCCGTCGCCATCGGAAGATGACCACCGACGATTCCATGCCCGCCAAGAAAATTCAGCTTGCTGTCAAACAGGTGCATCGACCCACCCTTACCACCCGAACACCCTGCCGCGCGGCCAAATAGCTCAGCCATTACCGATCGCGGGGTCATGCCACGGGTTAGCGCCAGTCCGTGATCGCGGTACGCAGTGATCACATAATCGTCTGGACGCAAAACCGACATCGTTCCGGTCGAGACCGCCTCCTGGCCGATGTACAAGTGACAGAAGCCGCCGATCTTTCCGATCGCGTACGCTTCAGCGCACCGCTCCTCGAATCGACGCTGCAGCAGCATCGAACGCATGTATCCAACTGCAGTGTCATGAGCGCTGGAGCCTGCCCCAGCATCCTGACCTGCCGGACTCGCCGGACCTGAAGTGTTTTTCTTAGCCATGACCCTTATACGTGCAAGTGATACCGGAAGCTGGAGCCGCTTGTTAGCTCGCCGAGCTGGCCGCCAGACTTGTGAGTGTGATACAGCGCCAAAGCGCGCGGGTGCGTGGTAGTGGTTCCAGCCACGCGTGATACACGGACCTGTTCGATTCGCAGCTCAGCTCACTCCCGCCGCCTGAACCTGCTCCCAGGCGTGGTAGCTGCTGCGAACCAACGGTCCCGACTCGACATGCCTGAATCCGAGCGACATGCCGATTTCGTACAACTCACGGAACTCTGCTGGAGTGACGTATCGATCGAGCGCGATGTGCCCATCCGACGGACGCAGATATTGTCCCAGCGTCAGGATGTCGACATCGACCTCGCGCAAATCCCGCATTACTAGCTCGACTTCTTCCAACGTCTCCCCCATCCCCAGAATCAAACCACTCTTCGTGGGGATGTCCGGAGCCAGTTCCTTCGCCGTCCGGAATATGTCCATGACTCTCGGATACCGACCGCCGGGACGGCACTTCTTGTACAGCCGCGGAACCGTTTCCGTATTGTGATTGTAGATGTCCGGCCCCGCGTCCAGCACCGTGGCGATGCTGTCCCGGTTGCCCTGGAAATCGGGAACCAGAACTTCGACGGAGCAATCCGGCAGCTTCTGCTTTATCTGGCGAATGGTCTCAGCGAAGATATAAGCACCGAAATCCGGCAGGTCATCGCGGTCCACGGACGTAATCACTGCGTGACGGAGCCCAAGCTCTGCGACTGCCTCGCCGACGCGAACCGGTTCGGCGATGTCGTATGATGGCGGCCTGCCGTGGGCCACAGCGCAGTACGCACAGTTGCGCGTACAGACGTCGCCGAGGATCATGAAAGTCGCGGTACCGTGTTCCCAGCACTCGCCAATGTTCGGGCAGTGCGCCTCCTCACACACGGTATGGAGATTCAGCTCGCGCATCATCTGCGTGAGCCGCGTGTAGTTGGGACCGCCGGGCGCCCTTACCTTGAGCCAGGACGGCTTGCGTTCCGGAAGGGGTTCTGCCCTATGGCGTCCCATGATCTGGTACAGAGAATCAGCCATAGAGTTTCAAATCTATCCTATTGCCGCCCGGGCCGAAATCGAGTCATATCATGGCGCGGTGCGACGCCCGCGATCATGTCCGCAACTGCCTCGGC
>JBDTAZ010000241.1:0-6990 GCA_039924325.1 Gemmatimonadaceae bacterium | reverse complement strand
CTTGACGTTCAGGCATCCTGAGCGCACCCTACGCGACAAGGAAATTGAAGGTCGCCGCGCGCGGATCCTGCGCGCACTAGACGAGGAGCTCGGTGTCAGACCACGTACTTCCTGAAAACCCGCAGTTTGCCCAGCTAAGCCGCCTGGTCCGCAGACTCGGTGAGGAGCTGGCCAGCTATCGAAAGCGCGCCCTTAGCGCGGAGGCAAAACTTCGCACTCTGGAAGAAGACGCCGCTCGGGTCGCTGGAACGTCTCCCAAACGCGTCCTTGAACTTGAGCGAGAAAACGCTGATCTGAACCAGCGGCTGACGGTCGCCCAGGCCAGGTCCGAAAAGATGCTGGCTCGAGTCCGTTTCCTCAAACAACAGCGGGACGGTGCTGCATGACCAAGCCTAAAACGAGCGTTCGAGTCACAATTCTCGGTGACGAGTACACGCTTCGGTCCGCCACGTCGGCTGAGGAGACGCAAACTATCGCGAAACAGGTCGATGTGTCGATTCGCGAGATAATGGCGTCGGGGCTTGTTGTAGAGACCCACAAGGCGGCCATTCTGGCGTGCCTGAGGATGGCGGGAGAACTTGCGCAGGCCCAAATGGAGGCAGCGCAGCTATCCAGCAAGATGACTGCACTGAGTCAGGAGATCCGGCCGTGGCTGCCACCGGCCAAGCGTTACGATTAGCTTCAAGGAATGGACTTCACGGCTATCTGGGCCGCGGGCGCGATTCTTGTGCTGGTCGCCGGCTGCGGCCTTTTTTTCATAGTTGGGCGTAAGGCTGGAACGAAGGGCGAAGTAGCGCGGCAAAGTGCTGCCGGTGCCACCGCCGAACAAACAGCGAAACGCATCGTGGGAGACGCTGAGCGGGACGCTCAGTCTCTTCGCAAGACGGCTGTCCTGGAGGGCAAGGAAGAGCTGATTCGCCTTCGCGAGGAATGGGAGGCCGAGGCGCGCAAGCGCCGCGAGGACGTCGAAGGCGACGAGCGTAGGTTGCAGGAACGCACTGCAACCATCGAACGCAAGGCAGACGTGCTCGACCAGCGGGACCGCGACGTCAAGCGGTCGGCGACGGAAGTCGCAACTCGCGAGAAAAGCATTTCGGATCGGCAGGCGGAACTGGACAAGCTGATTGCGGATGAACGGCGCAATCTCGAACTGCTCGCCGGAATGTCCGCGGCCGACGCAAAGAACGAACTGATAAAACGTCTTGAAGAAGAGGCCCACGCCGATGCGGCGAACCGGCTGCGTGTAATCCGCGAGGAGTCGCGCCGAAATGCGGAGCGCGAGGCAAAGAAGATCATTGCGCTCGCAATTCAGCGCATCGCCGCAGAGCAGACTGTGGAAACGACCGTCTCGACGGTGGCGCTCCCGAACGACGAGATGAAGGGAAGGATCATCGGCCGCGAGGGTCGTAATATCCGCGCGTTCGAGCTTGCGACAGGCGTCGATGTAATCATTGACGATACGCCCGACACGGTCGTCGTCAGCTGTTTCGAGCCGATGCGGCGCGAGGTCGCGCGCATGGCGCTCGAGAAGCTGGTTGCGGACGGACGCATTCACCCGGGCCGCATCGAAGAAGTCGTGACCAAGGCCCGGGAGGAAGTGGACAAGGCAATTCTGGAGTCAGGTGAACGCGCTGCGTACGAGAGCGGCGTCCACGGACTTCATCCGGAACTGCTCAAGCTCGTCGGTCGCATGAAATGGCGCACCAGTTACGGGCAGAACATTCTCAATCACTCCAAGGAAGTGGCGTGGCTCGCCGGTATCATGGCGGCGGAGCTTGGACTCGACGTCGCCATGGCGCGTCGTGGCGCGCTGCTGCACGATATTGGCAAGGTCCTCACCCACGAGCATGAGGGAACTCACGTACAGCTTGGCGTCGAGATGGCGACCAAGTACGGGGAGCATCCGCTGATCGTGAATGCGATCGCTGCGCATCACGACGACGTCCCGCACGAAAGCGAGATCTCGGTTTTGGTGCAGGCCGCCGACGCAATAAGCGGCGCGAGACCGGGCGCTCGGCGCGAGTCCTTCGAGACGTACGTCAAGCGGCTCGAGGGTATCGAGCGGATTGCATCTGACTATCGTGGCGTTGAAAAAGTCTTCGCAATCCAGGCAGGTCGTGAGGTTCGAGTGATAGTTACGCCCGATACGATCGACGATCCGCGAATGGAAACTCTCGCTGAAGAAATTGCGCTTCGTATCGAACGTGAGTTGCAGTACCCTGGCCAGATCAAGGTGGTTCTGATTCGTGAAACGAGGGCCGTAGGCATTGCCCGCTGAGCTGATCGACGGAAAAACCATCGCGGCGAGAGTTCGCGCCGAAGTCGCCGGAGAAGTTGCGACGCTCAAGGCGAGTGGCGTTGTTCCCAAGCTCGCGGTCGTGCTCGTTGGTGATGACCCCGCGAGTGCCGTCTATGTTGCAGCAAAGGGACGCGCTTGTATAGAGGTTGGCATGGCGGAGTCAACGATTCGGCTGCCCGCGACTACGTCCCAATCCGAGCTTATGCAGTTGCTCGATTCGCTGAATGCTGACGGGACGGTGCACGGGATTCTCGTGCAATCACCCTTCCCAGCTCAGATCGACTGCAGCGCTGTCATCCGCCGGATCGATCCTGCCAAGGATGTTGATGGCTTCCATCCGATTAATGTCGGAAAGTTGATGGCGGGCGAGCGCGACGGCTTCGTGCCGTGTACTCCGGCCGGAATTCAGGAATTGCTACGCGCCTCGAACGTCGTAACGCACGGACTCGACTGCGTTGTCGTTGGTCGCAGCAACATCGTTGGTAAGCCGATGGCGGCTCTCATGCTGCAGGATGGCCCCGTCTCGAATTGCACGGTCACGATCTGCCATCGCTACACGCGTGATCTCGCCATGCATACTCGGCGGGCTGACATTCTCATCACTGCCGTCGGCCATCCCGGCCTGATCACCGCCGACATGGTGAAACCCGGCGCTGCGGTACTTGACGTCGGGATCACGCGGATTTCCGATCCTACGCGCAAGAGTGGTACGCGGCTGGTCGGAGATGTCGACTTTGACGCCGTCCGCGACGTTGCCGGTCTCATCACACCAGTCCCCGGTGGCGTGGGACCGATGACTATCGCGATGCTGCTCCGCAATACTGTTCGAGCGGCACAGCGGCTGGCGGCTGCGTGAGATCGTTTCGGTGAGCCGTTCGTGAGGCGGTCGTACAGGACTAGCACGCCGCGCGCTGCGGTGGAGTCCGATCTGTTCGGCTCATCGGCAGCCACGCGCGCAGTTGCGCCGGTCACCCCAGGCTCCACACCCGAAACCGCGATTCCAGTCGCATCGATCACTGAAACCGCGCGCGCTGTTATCGAAGGATCATTCTCGCCCCTGTGGGTCCGTGGCGAGGTCAGCGATTTCAAGCGCCACAGAAACGGGCACTGGTATTTCTGTCTTCGCGATGCCTCAGCGCAGGTTCGTTGCGTCGTCTGGTCACGCAGTCAGCGCGGTATTCCGACGTCGCCGGATGAGGGAATGGAAGTAACGGCGTACGGACAACTGACAGTGTATGCCGCTCGTGGTGAAATGCATCTGAACGTCACGGCGATGGACGCCGTCGGCGACGGCCTGTGGCGCAAGGCCATGGAAGAGACACGACTGCGGCTGGACCGCGATGGGTTGCTCGCCGCTGCTCGCAAGCGCGCACTTCCCTACGCACCAACTCGTGTCGGGATGGTAACGAGCCCCGATGGTGCGGCACTGCGTGATGTGATCTCGGTGATCCGCCGTCGGGCGCCTCACGTGAGCATCGTCGTGAGCGCAGCAACGGTGCAGGGTGTCAACGCCCCCGCTGAGATTGTCGCCGCGATTCAACGGATTTGTCGTTTTGGCGAGATCGATGTGCTCATCGTGGGTCGCGGCGGCGGTGGTCGCGAGGATTTATGGGCGTTCAACGATGAAGCCGTTGCGCGCGCGATCGCGGGTGCGACCGTGCCGGTCATCTCGGGCGTTGGTCACGAGATCGACATCACGATCGCGGACCTGGTCGCAGATCATCGCGCGGCAACACCATCGGCGGCCGCTGAAGCTGCCGTCCCACTACGTTCCGATCTTCTGGCCGGCTTGCGCGGCCTGGGTGATGAGCTGAGTTCGTCGCTGAACGAACTCGCGATGCGTGCACGCGCCCGACTTGAAAATGGTGCTGCGTCGCTCAAACGAGCGGCTGAGATCGATGCGGAGCGCCGCAGAGCGGCGATCGGCGCAACTGCCGGTCAGTTGAACGCATTGAGCCCGCTCGCGACGCTTGCGCGCGGGTACGCAGTGGCGCGCGCTGTAGACGATCGCAGAACACTATCCAGCATCCGCGATTTCAACGCCGGAGCCCTTTTCACACTGACGGTGCGCGATGGAGAGATTCTCGCGCGCGCTACGGAGTCAGCATGAGCTACGAAAAGAGAGTTGCAAGACTTCAGGAAATCGTAGCGAATCTTGAAGGCGACGGAGTGCCGCTGGACGATGCGCTCAAGCTATTCGAAGAGGGAATTGAAATCCTGCGCCTCGCGTCCGACGAGCTGACCACCGCGGAAGGGCGCGTTCAGCTTCTTATTGAGCGCGTTGAAGGCGTGTTCGAGACGCGCCCAATAGATGACTGACAGGTTCCTGAGCGACGACGACGCTGCGGTCGATATTGGGGCCGATCGAAGCAACATCGACGCGGCAATTGCGACCCTTTGCGATACGTTCCCGCCGATGGACCAGCGATTGCGCGATGCCGTGCGTTACTCTTTGCGTGGCCCGGGCAAGCGATTGCGCGGCGTCCTTGTCTGCGCCTCTTACCGCGCTGCGGGCGGCGGCGGCGACGTGTCGGGTTTGGCAGCCGCTGTCGAAATGCTTCACGCCTATTCGCTCGCGCACGACGACCTGCCTTGCATGGATAACGACGACATGCGTCGCGGCCGGCCTGCCACGCATCGGGTATCTGGTGTACCCGTTACAGTCGTTGCCGGTGCGGCGATGATCCCGCTCGCCGCTCGCGCGGCGGCCGATTCCGTTGGAAACATGCATCGCGGCGCTTCCAAGGTCGTACCGGTTATCTCCGCTCTCATGCAGGCGGCCGGCGCCCGGGGTATGATTGGTGGTCAGTTGCAGGATCTCAACGCCGAGAGCACACCTGCGGGTTCGGTCGAAGATCTCGAGCGGATCCATCGCGCGAAGACTGGCGCACTTATCGCTGCTTCGGCGCGCGTAGGCGGTATTGCAGCCGGTGCCGACGACGACGCGGTCCAGGCACTCGGTAGCTTTGGCGGAGATTTAGGATTGGCGTTCCAGATTGTGGACGACGTTTTGGATGTTACATCGTCTTCGACGGCGCTCGGAAAGACTGCCGGCCGAGATGCCGAATTGGGGAAAAGTACCTATCCCGCGCTTTTGGGCGTGGATGGTGCAATGGCGAGGGCCGTAGAACTTGCCAGACAAGGATGCACTACGCTGCACGCACACAACCTGCTCAGCCGAGAGCTACGGCATCTCGCTGATCTGGTGATTACCCGCACGCACTGACGGACAAGATGGCAATACTCGACAGGATAGTTTCGTCCTCGGACGTTAAAGCCCTTACTCGCGATGAGTTGCGCGCCCTCGCGGATGAGATGCGCGCCTTCCTCATCGAATCATGCGCCCGGACCGGAGGCCACATCGGTGCCGGCTTGGGTGTCGTCGAGTTGGCGATCGCGCTTCACGCGACATTCGACACGCCCCGGGATCAACTCGTCTGGGATGTCGGCCATCAGGGTTATCCGCACAAGCTGCTGACAGGACGTGCTGGTCAGTTCGACACGTTGCGGATCGAAGATGGGATATCCGGATTCCTCAAGCGTTCGGAGAGTCCGTACGACGCGTTTGGGGCAGGACATGCCGCCACCGCGATTTCCGCGGGATTCGGCATGGCAGTCGGCCGCGATCTCGTCGGCGAATCCTTCAAGGTTGTCTCAGTGCTCGGCGATGGTGCGCTCACCTCCGGACTGTCGTACGAAGGGCTCAACAACGCCGGCGCGTCTGGCCGCGACTTCATCGTTGTGCTCAATGACAATGAGATGTCGATCGCACCAAATGTCGGTGCGATGGCCAAGTATCTCAACTCTGTGCAGCGGAACCCGATCTACAACCGCCTTCGTTCTGCGATCGGGACGATGGTCGACAGCATGCCTGGGCCGCTTCAGGGGATGAGCACACTCGTGCGACGGTGGGAAGAGAGCATGAAGTCGTTTCTCACCCCCGGAGTCCTGTTCGAGGAGTTGGGCTTTCGGTATTTCGGTCCGATAGATGGCCATGACATCGATCTGCTGGTCAGTACTTTTGCCGCGGTACGGGCGATGGACGGACCGCGACTCGTCCATGTAATCACCAAGAAGGGAAAGGGATTTCCCGCCGGTGAAAACGTGGAGAAATGGCACGCGCTTCCAGCAGGTCATGACCCCGCGACAGGCAAGCTCGTGAAGGCGTCGTCAGCGAATCCGAATTACACAGCCGTATTCGGCAAGGGACTCGCGGAGCTCGCGGCGATCGAGCCACGACTGGTCGCAATTACCGCCGCAATGCCGAGCGGCACCGGAACCGGAATTATGGCCAAGGCGTTTCCCGATCGGTTCTTTGACGTTGGAATCGCGGAAGGGCACGCCGTTACTTTCGCCGCCGGTCTCGCTACGCGTGGCATCAAACCGGTGTGCGCGATCTACTCGACGTTTCTGCAGCGTGCCTACGACAACATCATTCACGATGCGGCGCTTCAGGACCTGCCAGTGGTGTTCGCGATGGACCGGGCGGGACTCGTTGGAGAGGACGGTCCAACGCACATGGGGCTCTATGACATCGCCTACATGCTCGCCATTCCCGGAATGACCGTGACCGCGCCGCGGAGCGGCACAGAAATGCTCGGCCTGCTGCGTACTGCCATGGCGCACTCGGAAGGGCCGTTCTCGCTGCGTTACCCTCGCGATACCGCGCCTGATGTCGTGCCGCCCATCGC
>JBDTAZ010000240.1:0-12196 GCA_039924325.1 Gemmatimonadaceae bacterium | reverse complement strand
TGACGGTAACCAGCGATGTCAGTCCGACGCCGTTCGAGGGAACGGTTGACTACATCGGCGCGCTTGTTGACCCTGCAACCAGAGCGACTGCGGTTCGCGTAATTGTGCGCAATCGGAACGATCTTCTTAAGCGGGACATGTACGTAAACGTGTCGATTGCCGGAAATTCGTCGCGCGACGGAATTGTCATTCCGTCGGACGCAGTGCTTCGGGACGACCAGAACCTTCCGTATGTGTACGTCACCACCGGTGCTGCTCCAAATACGCATTATGCGCGTCGTCGGGTCGTACTCGGTTCGCAGTTCGGGAAGAATTACGAAATCAAATCCGGCTTGCAGACCGGTGATCGTGTTGTGGCTCAGGGTGCGCTCTTCCTGCAATTCGCGGAGAGCCTGTGACGCCCTCCGATCCAATTGACCCACACGAATTACCAGAAGCATCAGGTCCAGAGTCCGAAAAGACGCCGGGGCAGGCAATCGCCGAGATGGATCCGCAGTCCTTCGTAAATCGGATTGTTGCGGCCTCGCTTGCGCAGCCGATCCTGACCGGGGTCCTCGCCGTTGTGCTGATATTCGTAGGAGCCTGGTCATTTTCGCGACTGCCGGTTGATGCATATCCGGATGTCTCGCCGCCCATGGTCGAGATCATATCCCAGTGGCCGGGCCATGCTGCAGAAGAAGTCGAACGTCTGATAACAGTACCGGTGGAAGCCGGGATGAACGGCACACCGAATCTGAAGGTGATGCGTTCGACCACGCTGTACGGTCTCTCGGATGTCATTATGACGTTCGACGACGGCACCGATACGTACTTCGCTCGTCAGCAGGTTTTCGAACGTATTCCGGATCTGACGCTTCCCGATGGTGTCTCGTCGTCCGTGGCTCCGATGTCGTCACCGTCAGGACTTGTGTACAGGTATGTAGTCCAGAGCCCGGATCGCTCAGCGATGGAGCTGAAGATCATCCAGGACTGGATCCTTCAGAAACAGTACAAGTCGGTGCCCGGCGTCGCGGACATGTCGTCCCTCGGCGGCGAGACCATGCAGTACCAGGTTCTGGTTGATCCAACAAAACTTGCAGGTGCTGGGCTCACGGTTGGCGCGCTGGCTACAGCGCTCAATGCCAATAATGGAAATGCCGGGGGTGGATTCTACTCCGAGGGCGGCCAGTTCTACTACGTTCGTGGCCTTGGTCGCCTCAACACACTAGAAGACATTGGCAACACCGTCGTTGCGGTACAGAACGGAACGCCAATTCTGGTCAAGGACATCGGTTCAGTTGTAATCGGATACGCACCCCGGCTGGGTCAGTTCGGATTCAACGATCAGAACGATGCAGTTGAAGGTGTGATTCTAATGCGCACCGGGGAACAGGCACAAACAGTTCTCAAGCGCGTCCAGCAGAAGACCGCAGAACTGAACAGCACGATACTCCCCAAAGACGTAAAGGTCGTTCCGTTCTACGATCGTAGCGATCTGATCGCGCTGACGACCAAGACGGTGGAGGACAATCTCCTTCGCGGAATTGTGCTCGTAATCGTGGTCCTGATCTTCTTCCTTTACGATATCCGTTCTGGCCTGATCGTAGCGGTCTCGATTCCGCTGGCGCTGATGTTCGCGTTCATCTGTCTCGACCTGAGGCACATCCCCGCGAACTTGCTGTCGATCGGAGCAATCGACTTCGGGATACTTGTAGATGGCGCCGTGGTGATGGTGGAGAACATTCACCGTCAGTTGGGCAAACGCTATGGCACGACGTACGACCTGAAGGCTGTTATAGTCGAGGCAGCGGCAGAGGTTGATCGACCGATCGTGTATGCGATCGCGGTGATCATCGCCGGCTTTCTCCCGATCTATGTTCTGTCCGGGCCGTCGGGTCGACTATTCAAGCCGATGGCAGACACAACGATTTTTGCGATGATCGGGTCGCTCCTGGTGACTATCACATTACTGCCGGTCGTGTGTCGGGTGGTATTGCGCGGTGGGGTGAAGGAGCGTCGCAATGCGGCCTTCGAGTGGGTGCTCGACCGTTACAGGAGCGGGCTGGAATGGAGCCTTGCTCACGCCAAGACGGTGGTGTGGACGTCGGTTGCGATCGGCGTGACGTGCCTGCTGCTCGTTTCGCAGATTGGCGGCGAGTTCATGCCGAAACTCGACGAGGGCGCGTTATGGGTACGCGCGACGATGCCATACACAATCTCGTTTGAGGAATCATCCAAGATTGTACCTCAGATCAGAACGATTCTTAAATCGTTCCCGGAGGTGACGGTTGTCGGATCCGAGCACGGCCGGCCGGATGACGGAACAGATGCAACAGGATTTTTCAACGCCGAGTTCTACGTAGGGTTGAAACCCTATGGCGAATGGAACGGCAAGTATCGGACGAAGGCGGAATTGACGGCGGCAATCGACAAGAAGCTGCGTGTATTCCCCGGAATAACCTTCAACTACACACAACCCGCCGAAGACGCAGTGGACGAAGCCGAGACAGGGCTGAAAAGTTCTCTGGATGCCAAGCTGTTCGGTTCGGATCTGAATGTCCTGCAGGAGCGAGGGTCACAGGTAAAACGTGTTCTGGATGGCATACGCGGTGTAAGGGAGGTGACCCTTGTTCAGGAGCTGGGTCAGCCTTCGCTAACCGTTACTGCGGATCGCGCGAAGATGGCGCGATACGGCCTGAATGTGGCCGACGTGAATGGCTTGATAGAGGCAGCGGTTGGCGGGGTCGCGGCCACGCAGGTAGTACAGGGCGAGCAGCTGTTCGATCTTGTTGTTCGGCTGCAGCCGCAGTTCCGCGAGACTGCGAGCCAGATTGGAGACATTCTGATCGCAACACCAAGCGGCGCGCAAATACCGCTCAAAGAGGTCACAACGCTCAAGATTGAGAATGGGGCCTCGTTCATTTATCGGCAGGATAACTCGCGCTACATCGGCATCCAGTATTCCGTGGTGGGCAGGGATCTCGCTGGAGCTGTGGACGACGCTCGTGCACAGGTCGCGAGGAAGGTGAAGTTGCCACCGGGCTATTCGATCGTTTGGGGCGGAGAGTTTGAGGAATACACTGCCTCGCGTCGGCAGCTTCAGATCGTGCTGCCCCTCACGCTGGCTGTGATTTTCATCCTGCTCTTCGCGTTGTATCGAAATTTCAAATTTCCCTTCATCACCGTTGTCGGTGTGCTCCTGTCTGCGCCACTCGGCGGGTTGGTGGCGTTATGGATATCTGGAACTCCATTTTCGGTGTCGTCGGGGATTGGATTTCTCGCGCTGTTCGGTGTGTCGGTGCAAACCGCGGTGGTATACATATCGTACGCCAACGAGTTGCGATTAAACGGGCTTAGAATATCTACCGCCACTCTCGACGCTGCGCTTCTGAGGTTGCGTCCGATCATGATGACCGCGTTGGTAGCGGCGCTCGGCCTGCTTCCCGCTGCATTTTCCACAGGAGTGGGGTCGGATTCGCAGCGTCCGTTCGCAATGGTGATTGTCGGCGGTTTATTCTCCCGCCTTTTGCTGAGCATCTTCCTGATGCCGGTGCTCTATCAGATGGTATCGCGAGAAAGCGACGAGCTGCACGTCTGACGGTTGCCAGCTTCATCGCCTGCGTCGTCCAAAGCAGCCGTTGCGCGGGTACTGATTGTCGCGTGCGGTAACCGTTTCAAATACCGCAGATGGTGCCCGGTGATCAATTCGATCACCGGGCATCTTTTTACGCTACGGCAGCGGGTCGCCGTTCGGAAACACCTTTACCGGTCTGGACAGGTTTCCCGTCCTGCCAACGGCATAGACCCATACTTCCCGTGGCGTAAGGCTACCGCGCGCGGCGAGCAGCTGCGTATCGACTTTGCCGGGCAGAATTTGCGTGGTCCAGCCGCTCGTTGCGTGTGCCTGGATAACCCATAGCCACGGTGCCTTTTCGCCAGTAGCCGGATCCACATCGAGAACCATCTCACCGGACTGCATGTCCATTCGCGCAATCGCCTGCGGCTCGCCTGGCGACGACGCATCAAGCCACGGCGATGCCGGTGCCAATGCCGGCTCGGCGTAGCTGTCTCGAGTGATTTTCTCCGCGACGCTATCAGGATCCTGCATGAACGTGGTCATGCTGAAGAAGACGTCGCCGCTGGCGCCTTGTTGTGCACGGGTCAGACGGATCTGGTCGGTAAGCTCGGAAGCGCCGCGCCCCTTACCATTTGCGTTATCAGCGAGGCTTGCGTTGAGCCCCGCGTAAATGTTCCGCTTGTATTCGTTCTGAGAAACCCACCAGGCGAGCAGTGAGGAAAAGTCCTGCTGTGGCCGGCCGATCGGCCAGTAGAGTTGCGGTACCAGGTAATCGACCCAGCCACTCCTCAGCCACTTGCGCGCGTCAGCGAAAATCTCGACGAACGAATCCAGCCCGCGTACCGAAGCCGGATATCCCGGGCGCCAGATCCCGAACGGGCTTATGCCGAAGCGCACCCACGGCTTGACCGCGTGGATCTGCTCGCCGATGTGTTCGACAAAAGTGTCGACGTTGTTTCGCCGCCAGTCGTCCAGAGACAGTGTGCCGCCGGCACGCTGATACAGAGCGTAGGTCTTGCTATCCGGGAATTGGATCGTCCGACCGTGGCGATCAGTTTCGCGATACGGGTAGAAGTAATCGTCGATATGAACGGCGTCGATGTCATATCTTTTTGTAACGTCGAGTATTACTCGAGTCGTGCGAGCCACCACCGCTGGGTCGCCGGGGTCCATCCAGACCTGGGAACCGTAGTGACGAATCACTTCTGGATCAGTACGCGTAACGTGTGACGGCGACACCGGTCCAGGGCTCGACGGGTGAAGCGCGCGGTACGGGTTGAACCAGGCATGCACTTCCAACCCGCGCGCGTGCGCCTCTCGCACCACGAATGCCAGCGGATCGTAATAGGGATCCGGCGCGCGGCCCATCGTGCCGGTAAGGAACGGTGACCACGGCTCGATGTCGGACTGATACAATGCGTCCGCCTCGGGACGCACCTGAAATATCACTGCGTTCATGTGCATCGCCACAGCGCGATTCAGCATGGCAATTAGTTCGCGCTGCTGATCCGCGGTGCTGAGACCGGGTCGCGACGGCCAGTCGATGTTCGTCACGGCAGCGATCCAGGCGCCTCTGAACTCGCGCGTAATGGGCGGTGGCACTGTATCGGCCCGAAACGCCCCTCTCTGTGCTGTGACCGGGGCTAGCGCGGCGCTCGACAGAGTGAGAGTCGCCGCTATCGAAAGGAACGATAAAAAACGCACCTTCATCACATATCCAGATCGCTCAGGAGCACATCGTGGCCCCACTGCTTCGTGAAACCGGCCGTACGCAGTGTCGTTGCGACCTGCGCCCAGTGACGAATTGAATGAATAAAAACGTTCGATGCGATTTTGTGCTTGGAAGCAGTCAGCGTTCCAGCCGTCATAGTAGCGAATGTGAGAATCACTGCGGCATCGGCGTCAGTCATGCCCGCAAGGTAGTCACGCAGCATCGATCTTGCGTCTGCGCCCAGCGCAAAAATCTCATCGATCGAGTGTACGTGAATATCATCGTACGCGGTGACTTCACGACCGCATAGACGTTCCGTATAGCGAAGCTCGACCGCAAAAATATGGACAATCACCCCGCGAATCGTCGCGAGGCGTCCATCCGCGAACGGGACGTCGAGCGCCGCCGGATTCGCGCTGAGCCATTCTTGCCACCGCGCATCCTCGGTTTCGGCGTAGGCGAGCAATTGGTCGAAAGTATATGCGCATTTGACGGACACAGTGCCTCCTGTTGTTGGTTGCTGCCCCGCAAGCTAATCGATGTAGCTCCTCAGCCGTTCGAGCATCGCCCGGTCGGCCGCCTCCGCGTCATTTCCCTTGGGCGTCTCGATGACCTTGGCGACCTTCGCGAGCCTTGGGTCGTTCATTACATGACGGAACGGAGCTTCGCCTAGCTCGCCTTCGGCGATCAGCGCGTGGCGGTCCTTCCTGGTGCCAAGCCCGTTGCGAGAGTCATTCAGGTGCATCATTCGCAGCTTCGAAATAGCGAGTGTGTCATCAAAGTGACGCATGACGCCGTCGTAATCATTGACTATGTCGTATCCGGCGGCGTAAACGTGACAGGTGTCCATGCAGATACCTACACGATCACGAACTTCGGGGGCAATTCGATCTATTATCTCTCCCAACTCCTCGAAGGTCGCGCCAAGTGCCGTACCGCTGCCGGCCGTGGTCTCGAGCAACAGCAGCGTTTCGCCGGGGGCCGCCGCAAGACCTGCAGATATTGAATCCGCGTTGCGCGCGATCCCTGACGCGCGGTCGTCCATGTAATTGCCGGGATGCGAAACCAGATAGTCCAGCCCCAACGCTGAACAACGGCGTAGCTCAGCGGTGAACGACTGCAGGGAGCGCTCCCGCAGATCGTCCTTGGGCGACGCAAGATTGATCAGATAGCTGTCGTGTGCGCTGATGGCACGTACAAGAGTGTCTGCGATGCCGTTCCGGAAGGCTACGCACTCCTCCAACTCGCATTCCCGCTCGCGCCATTGGTTCGCCATCTTCGTGAAAATCTGCATGGCAGTCGCACCAATTGCCTTGGCTCGCCCGGGAGCAGCTGGTACGCCGCCGGCGGTTGAGATGTGCGCTCCAAGAAGGACATCATCGACGGTCACGCTTGCTCCACTGCCAGGGTTCTGTCGAGCGAATCTAGTGTCCGCGCAACCATGTAGTCGGGTCGACAGCCGGCCCCCCGTGTCGGATCTCGAAATGCAGATGGGGGGGCAGATCCGGGTCGGACGTGCCGACCTCTCCGACTATCTGACCCTTCGAAATATGCGCGCCTTTTTCAACGCTTATTTCACTCAGCGAACCATAAACCGAATAATCACCGCCACCGTGTTCAACGATCACCGTCTGTCCGTAAGTGCCAAGCTGGCCGGCAAGGACCACGTCTCCTGCGGCCACCGCGTGTACCGCCGTCCCCGCCGATGCAGCGATTCCGATTCCATTCCAGCGAAGCGTCGTATTGTCCGGACGTACAACGCGACCAAAGTTGTACAGGATGTCCCCGTTTACGGGCCAGTCAAGCTTGCCGTAATCCGAAGTCTTGATTGAGCTGTTTCCGCGCGCCACAGCGCTGACCTTGCTGCTACCTCGCCGACGTTCGGCCTCGATACTCGCGATGATGTTATTCAGCGCGGATTCGCTCTTCTTTACACGGGCCAGCCGTTCCTGCGTCTTCCTGGAATCGGCCTGAACACGCACAAGGCTCTGTTGCCGTTGTGTTTCGAGAGCCTGCAGGCGGGCATTCTCCTGAGACTTTTCCAATCGATTCTGCTGGACGTCGCTTTGCAAGGATACGAGCTGCCTCCGACGACCACGGATCGTGGTGCGGAGATCGTCCATGCGCTTGACGAGCGCCCGATCATGTACGGCAATTTCGTGCAGATACTTGTATCGTGCTATCAGCTCACCAAAAGAATCGGCCGACAGGAGTGCCTGAAAGTCGAACAGGGGACCGCGCTTGTATATCTCTATGAGTCTGTGATTCAGAACAGCGCGTTTGGTGGCTGCTTCGTCTTCCGCTCGAACAAGGCTGGCGCTGGCGGTAGATACCTCGTCGGAAATCAGGCCGAGCTGCTTATCAAGCGATGTGACCGCACGCTTGGTAACATCGTGCTGCCGATTGATGTTTTGCAGCTCGTCGTTGATTGAGTGTGCACTTGTCTGCAGTTTGTTCATCGTCTTCTGCAGATCGGCGCGCTCGCGCCTGATCCGCTCGAGCTCGTCGCGGTTCTTCTGGAGCTGAGTTTCGGTGTTCTGCGAGTGGGCTGCGACCGGTAACAGCAGAATCGCGCTCAGCGCGATCAACCGGAATTTCACAGCCGGCGCAGTTGCCGCCCCACGGCGAACGTGCTGCCGAAAAGGCCGATGAGAGCGCCTCCAACAACACCGAGGGTCGCGAGCGTTGGATCGAAGAACGCAGTGCGCATGAACGAATGACTTATGGCTGTGCTGGTCGCCCACGTCAGGCCAAGTGCAAGCAATCCGCCCATCACACCCTGAATGAACCCCTCGAGCACAAACGGCATCCGGATGAATCCGTTCGTCGCGCCGACGAGTCGCATGATCGCGATCTCCTTCGCGCGTGCCATAACCATAATCCGGATGGTAGCACCAATGATTATTACAGCGACCGCCGCGAATGCGAGCCCCAGGCCAGTGCCGACGAGCGTTGCAATCGTACGCAGTCTGTAAAGCTTCGCAACCCAATCTTCACCGTACCTGACGTCGTCCACGAAATCGTATGACTTGACCCGGTTGGCTACGGCCATGACGGTCGACGGATCACGATTGCCGGGTTTCAACTTGATATCGAGTGACGCGGGCAGAACTCCGGGCTCGAATACGTCGCTGAATTCGCCGAGTTCCTTCCGCGCGCGGACAAGAGCGTCATCCTGTGACACGTACTTGACCGACAACACCTCCGGAAACGCCTGGATGTCGCCCATCGCCGCGCTCGAGGCTTCAACCGGAGTTCCGTCCGCGATAAAAGCTCTTATTTCCACACGGTCTTCGATCTTCTGGAGCGCATCACGGATGTTGACCGCGACCAGTCCGAAAAGTCCGAACGCGAATAGTGAGAATGCGATCGTGACCACGCCGAGCGCACTGAGCAGGGGAGCGCGCCTGAACGACGCGAACGCCTCACGTAGTGCCATCATATCGGATTCCCATCGTGGTCAACCGGCGCAACAGCCGGGGCAGACGGAACAGGTCTTTCCGCTGGCGGCGTCTCTGCGCTGTCAAACACCACGCGACCGTGATTCAACTCGAGCGTACGATAGTCGGTGCGCCGAATAAGTTCGAGATTATGCGTTGCCATGATGACCGCCGTACCCGCAACGTTGATCTCGCGCAGCAACTGAAAGACCCCGCGCGTCGCGCGTTCGTCCAGGTTGCCGGTCGGCTCATCGGCTATCAGGACGTATGGATCGTTGACCAGCGCGCGCGCGATGGCGATGCGTTGCTGCTCACCGCCAGATAACTCACGCGGGTACGCCGTTCCCTTCGATGCAAGCCCCACCTGTGTGAGGACGCGCGCAACCCGCGGTCGGATCATGTCGGCGGGAGTCCCGGTTACTTCAAGCGCGAATGCAATGTTCGCTTCCGCGGTGCGGTCTTCCAGAAGGCGGAAGTCCTGGAACACTATACCGAGATGCCGTCGGATCATCGACACTTCCTTCTTCGAGGCTTCGCGGGTGCTCACGCCACTCACCCACACGTCACCCGCCGTCGGACGTTCTTCCATGTAGATCAGCTTCAGGATCGTCGACTTGCCAGATCCGCTCGGCCCGGTCAGGAACGCGAACTCGCCCTTGTGCAATATGAACGAAGCGTGGCTCAGCGCTACGCCACCACGCTGGTACTCCTTCGCAACGTTTAAAAACCGGACTAGACTCAACCGTCAGCTACCTCAATGCCTGCTCGAAATCCGCGATCAGATCACCCACGTCTTCAATGCCAACACTGAAACGAAGGAATCCATCGGGAATTCCAATCTCTGCGCGGGCCTCGGGCGTCATCGATGCATGTGATGTATAGCGAGGCTCGCTCACGAGTGTGTCAACGCCGCCGAGGCTCGGCGCGTGAGTGACCATCTCCAGCTGGGCCAGGAATCGCTCGGCTGCTTCTCCACCGCCCGCGACTTCGACTGCCATCATGCCGCCGAAGCCGTCCAGACACTGTTGAGCGATGTCGTGATCGGGGTGTGACTTGAGGCCAGGGTAGAGCACTCGGGCGAACTCAGTGCGACCCTCGCACCATTCGGCCAGCTTGAGCGCGTTCTCATTCTGGCGTCGCACGCGAACATCGAGCGTCTTCATGCCTCTTTCGAGCAACCAGACAGCGAATGGATCAGGCGCCTGTCCCCAAACGATCATCTTGCGGCGGACTTCCTCGATGTAGGAAGACGTGCCGATCACCGCACCGCCGAGTACGTCGTGATGGCCGTTCAGATACTTCGTTTTGGAGTGGATGACTACATCCGCGCCGTGCTCGAGCGGGCGAAAATTTATCGGACTGGCAAACGTGGAATCGACGACCAGCGCGACACCCTCGGCTTTCGCGAGGTTGGCAAGCGATGCGAGATCCAGGACACGGCAAGTCGGATTGACAGGTGACTCGACGAATATCGCGCGGGTTGTCTGGCGAAGGGCCTTGCGCCACATGCGCGGTGCAAGGGGATCGATGAGGGTAACTTCGATCCCCATTCCCCTCAGCTCCTCCGCAAAAAGCTTGTACGTCCCGCCGTAGATCCACGAGCTCGAAAGCAGATGATCGCCCGGGCGCAGGAGCGCAAGCATCGCGCAAGCCGTGGCACCCATTCCGCTCGAAAGTGCGACCGCGGCCTCACCTCCGTCCAGCAGCGCGAGGCGCCGCTCTACAAGTTCTATGTTCGGAGTGTTTCCGTATCGGGCGTACTTCAAACCGTCCGCTGTACCGAGGGCCTGAACGAAGCTCACCGATTGCGTAATCGGCGTGACGACAGGGGCGCCGGCCGACGCATGCGGTGCGCCGCCGTGGATCGGAATTGTGGACTTTTTCATGCGTTCGTTCTCTTGGGAGTATCGAGGTCCGGCTTCACCACACGTACGGCTTCTGCTGCAAGGACGCCCGGAATGTCGCGCAAACCACAACCGTGCTGCGGAATCGAGTCGTCGATGACCACTTCCGCGAGCTGCTGCCCGCGCTTGCCTCGCACCCATGCGAGTTCGCCCTCAGCCAGAAGGCGAAAGCGGGCGTCCTCGGCAGAAAGTCTAACCTGCGGACCACGCTCCGTGTCGCCCTTTCGCGTGGCGATATAGTCAACGACACGCAGCTCCGGCTGGAAAGTGCTGTCGGATGGTGTAGGCGACGATCCGAAGAAGCTCATCAGTGAGTGACGGCTACGTACGAGTTGGAGTCCGGTTCCTGCGACACAAGCGACATCCCATGCCGCTCCAGTACGACGTCAATTGCCTCGATGTGGGACTCGCTGAGCCCACTGAACACAAACGACGGATTCCCGTTTTCGTGTTGCATCACGAGCTTGGCTACTATCTCATCGGCGCATGAAAAGTCCATCATCCCGACGCTGGAGAAGTCCATCACAGTCACGACGCAGTCGCTCGCCGCCTGTATCTGCGCCTCTATATACACGCGAACGGCCACTCCGGTCGGTCGTGTGACGAGATTCGAATAGCTCTCCGAGACTGCACGACGAAGAACATTGCTCACGTCGATGTGGTTTTTCATCATCGATCGACGCGCTCTGGAATCGTAATCTGCACCTGTGACCCTGGAAATGCTGGTAGATCCTTCTGCAGTGGGACGTCCTCGTCCCACGTCGGGACGATGGCGAGCCGAGCAGTCCCGCTGCGGACGGAAAACTTCCCGTCCCATTTTCCGATGAAGCGGCGAACTCCGGCGAGCCCCTGACCACGGCCAGTGTCGCGGAACCTGCTCACGCCGCGCATGACGGCCTCTTCAAGCGCCATTCCATCGTCCCATCTGTCGGAACGAGGCCGACCCGTCGCAGATTCCAGCGACCTTCTGAAGCCGACGCCAGCATCGCAGACCGCGATGACGAGGACGCGGCGCCCGCCAAGCCGTTTTTGCCACCGATAGCTGTTCACCGCGACCCAGCCGCCGCTTTCGGCGTGCTCGACAATGTTCTGGCAGGTTTCTGAAAGCGCCATCGTGAACCGCATCGTAGCCGTCTTGTCCAGCTTGAGTTCCTGCACAAGTATCTGCTGTGCGCGCTGCTGCACCTTGTCCACTACTGTATGGACGTCCTCGCTGGCGTTAACAGGTGTCACCTCGAGCAGCACGCCAGGATCATTTTGCTTGCCGCGCGGAACCGTTCCAACGATGTCGTACAGATCTGCGGCATACTTGAAGAACCCCGCCCGCGCCCAGTACAGCGCGGTCTCTTCCAACTCCGGAACAGCGAGACTCGGCCGCTCGATCCGCGTTTGGGCAAGCGCAAGCAGCGCGGTCAGGCCGTAGGGCGAGGCCCAGCGTGCGTGTCGCGCGTCGATCAGTACCTTGTCGTCGGGTTGGAGCCTCGACAATGGCTCCAGTATCTGCTCGAACGTGGCGTCATCCAGTGATGGTGGAACAGTGATGACGTTCGTCACGTTAGCGAGAGTTCTCCTCGGAGGTAGCTGG
>JBDTAZ010000239.1:0-10501 GCA_039924325.1 Gemmatimonadaceae bacterium | reverse complement strand
CTTGCATCCAGGATGAGCACTCGCGGTGCAACTGACTTCGCATCGTGATTCATCAGAATCAGGGGAAGGAATACGAACCCGGCGAATATCAGCGGCGCAAACAACGTTGAAAAACGGAACCACTTGGTTCGCACGCGCTCTATGTACTCGCGTCGAACTATGGCCCACAACTTCGATCTTGTATCAGCCATGTCCACGGATTCCCGGCTCGACGCCTGTTGCACCTACGCGTTCAAGAAAAATGTCGTACAGTGATGGCTGAACCATCACGGTCTTCTCCACTGGCGGGCCGCCGTACTCATTCTTGACCGCCGCGAGCGTGCCATCGAGAACCTTCTCACCGTGCGCGATGATGCATACCGCGTCGCACATGGCTTCTGCATTCTCAATGATATGGGTACTGAAGATCACCGTCTTGCCGTTGCGCTTGAGATCCATCACGGCATCCTTCAGTGCCTGCGCGTTGAGGGGATCGAGTCCACTGAACGGCTCGTCGAGAATGACGAGGGAGGGATCGTGGACCAGAGCGCCGATGAACTGTGCTTTCTGCTGCATACCTCTCGACAATTCTTCGACTTTGGCCGAACCCCAGTCACGCTCATCCGTCCTCAACGAGAGCCGGTCCAGCCATCTGTTGATGCGCTGGTCCGCGTCATGCGCTGAGACTCCCTTCAAGGCAGCAAGAAATCTGAGTACGTCCCGTACCTTCATCTTTCGGTAGAGGCCACGTTCTTCAGGGAGATATCCGATGTGGTCGCTCAATCCGTCAGCGGTTGCGGGGCGGCCGAGTACGTTTATCGTTCCACTGTCCGGCTCGATTATGTTGAGCACCATCCGGACGGTGGTCGTCTTGCCGGCCCCGTTGGGGCCAAGCAGGGCATAGACGGAGCCGGTGGGCACGACCAGCGATAGATCACGGACCGCGACGTGCCCAGCGTACTGTTTGCTTACATGCTGAACTTCGATAGCGTTTTGGGTCATTAGCCGCTCAATATACGGCCCGCGACCAGCGACGCGTTAGACCAATAACCCTGTTTCAACGGATCGATAGAATGACCTGGCCGACGCTTCACGCTTTCATGAATCACTTTCCGATAGTTCTGGCGGTAGTTGGCGCGATCGCTGTCCTGCTCTCGGCGATGATCCAGCGACGGGCAATCTGGATGTACGCCCTCTCCACTCTCACGCTTGCGGGTTTGACTGTCTATCCCGCGTCGTGGACAGGGCATCGCGCGTCGGGCGTGGTCCACAAGGCGTGGTATATCGCGCCTGGCGCCATCCACAGTCATTCACAAGCCGCCGATATCACGGTGTGGGTGGTCGGCATTACAGGCGTGCTCGCGCTCATATCGCTCATCACGCTGATACGCCTGCCTGATTTACAGGCACCTGCGAGGGGATTCCGAATCCTGGTGGGACTTGGCGCGCTCGCTTCCATCTGTGCGGTCAGTTACACAGGGTATTTGGGAGGAAAGATCGTAGTCGACTCTCCAGCCCTCGCCAATCCGGCAGCGCCCGTTCTCTTCGCGCCGCCTCAGGTTTCGGATACCGGCGCACACCTCACGGTGCCTGTCGCGCCGAGTGCGAACCAACCGACGGCTCTGCCGGGCCAGCCCGTGACGCCAGCGCAAACGCAACAACAGGTTCAGCCTCAAACGCCGCCTCAGCCTCAGCCGCAAACTCAACCGCAAACTCAACCGCCGCCAACGGTTCAGAAGCCGCACACTCTGTAGCGCGCGACCGGTGCGCGCCGCGGGTCATCGCTCGAGTCGTGCGCATGCAAATGCGCATGCAGCGGCGCATGCAGCGGCGCATGCCGCGGCGAATACGACCGCGTGGGTACTCGGCGCGCTGCTCCTTCTGTTTCTTGCAGTTCCGATAATTCTGCTGGTTGCACTCGGTGCAGGTGGGGTGGGCAACGCGCTTCGCGATCCGGATACGATCGCAGCGCTGGAAACGACGTTCGTCACGGCGACTGGCGCAACTCTGATTGCTGCTATCTGCGGCTCCCCAATCGCGTACGCGCTTTCGCGAGCTTCGTTTCGCGGGCGATCGGTGATCGCGGCAATCGTAGATCTTCCATTGCTCATACCGCACCCCGTCGCGGGCATCGCGATTCTCCTGCTGGTGAGTCGCGATACGGCATTCGGCAGCGCGCTGCTCGACATGGGCTTCAGAGTAGTCGGCACTCCCGCTGGGATTATCGCAGCGATGTTGTTTGTATCGGCGCCTCTCTACATAAGTGCGGCACGGGAAGCATTTGCGCGTGTGGATAGACGGTTCGAATTTGTAGCGCGAACGCTCGGCGACACGCCATGGGCCGCGTTTCGTAGAGTCACTTTGCCGCTAGCCCGACGCGGTCTTGCATCGGCGGCGATTGTCACATGGGCACGCGCCGTGAGCGAATTCGGTGCTGTTGTTGTTCTCGCCTACAACCCTAAAGTCGTGAGCGTACTCAGTTACGACCGTTTCACGACAGGCGGACTGGGTCAGGCGCTGCCAATTGCGGCGACACTTGTTCTCGTGTCAATTGTGCCGTTGATAGCTCTGCGCGCGCTCAAGTACGATCGTAACAGCGAGGTCGTGTCATGATCGAATGCCGCGATGTCAACGCGCGAGTCGGCAACTTCGCGATCCGGGCCGTCACGTTCGTCGTGCCCCAAGGGGTTCACGCCGCGCTCACAGGGCCAACTGCCTCAGGAAAGACCACTCTGCTGGAGCTGATCGCGGGAGCAATTGCACCACGCAGCGGAATCGTACGAGTCGGTGGCATCGACGTAACCGGGAGGCCGCCGGAGACGCGTGGCATAGGATTCGTACCGCAGCATGGTTATCTCTTTCCGCACCTGAATACAAGCGAAAATGTTCGATATGGCGCGCGTGACCCAGCCACCGTTGCGAGTCTCACGCGTCGATTCGGGATCGAGCATCTCATGGACCGCACGGTGACGAAACTCAGTGGTGGCGAACGACAGGTAGTCGCGCTATGCCGCTCGCTGGCGCCGCGCCCGGATGTAGTTCTGCTCGACGAGCCGTTCGCTGCGCTTGATGCAGATCGGCGGGCAACCGTGCTGAATGAATTTTCCGCGTTGCAAGTCGAGTGGGGATTTACCGTGCTGCACGTAACGCATGATGAGTCTGACGCCAGGTCAGCGACGCTTCGGCTCGTGATGTCTGACGGCTCGATAACGTAACAGAAGTTGGTGTAACCGAGGTCGCAGTTCTTGGGATCCTTAATCTCGCGATGGCGCGTTGTTCCGCCGGGTCGCGACAGCGTGTTGCGCGCTACAGTCGGTCCAGCTTTTCCCTGCCGGTTGAAGCTGCCCAGGGAAGGATCTCGTACTGCGCCATTCCGGTTTTCACATACGGATCATTGTCGCGCACCGCATCAAGCGACTCCTGAACCGAAGCATCGGGCACGCGAAGCAGTAATGCACCGCCGCTTCTCGGATCGAGTGGACCCGAGGCAAGCACGATTCCAGCCTCGAACAGCGAGCTCAGGTACGCACGGTGCTTGTCTGTAACTGTTACGACTTCTTCGAGTGGCCGACGATATCGGATAATGGCAATTGCGTACATCAGGTCTCCGTCTCGCGCGTCTCTGCGCCTTTCTGATCAGCTGATTTCGCAAGCCCGCGTTCCAGCGCGTTCCAAGCAAGCAGTGCGCACTTGACTCGCGCAGGGAACCGCGCGACACCAGCGAGTGCACGCGCCTTGCCAAGTACGTTGTCAGTTGCGGCGTCTGCATCGCCCATCACCATTGCACGAAATCGTTCGCCAATGTGACCTATCTCAGCCGCATGCTTGCCCTTCACCATTTCGGTCATCATGCTGGTGGATGCCTGCGAAATGGAGCAGCCGCGTCCGGTGAACCTCACATCGGAGATCAGGTCGCCGTCCATCTCCAACTCGAGGGTGATCTCGTCACCGCAGAGCGGGTTTCGCATGGGAACCGATATATTCGCATTTTCCAGCGTGCCCTTGTTCCGCGGGCGCCGGTAATGATCCAGGATGATGTCCTGATAGAGTGCCGTGAGCGATGCGTCTGCCATTGCACCTGAAATATAGACAGATTGAGGTTCGGGTCGGTCTCCCCATCTAGACGCACGCCAAAATAAGTCAAGCGAATTTCTGGATTTGGTGTATCTTGTGCCCCAGGCGGCGCTCCAGGCGTCGACCGCTCAACGTCCATGTCACAGCATCGGATGCGAAAGCTATGCGGGGCACTCAATTGAAGGGTTACCGCAGGTATCTGCACAGACGGGGTGTAGGACTCCCGCCTTGCGTGTCGCTGGCGTTTGGCACATTGGCTTCGGTTTCGGCAAAGCCCCGTGCGCGGACAGCACAGCAGACTGTAGATACCGCTGGCTCCGCCCGTGTTACAGACACTTCTTGCGACGGCGTGGAGCATGAGCCGTTCGCTGCCACTCAAGTCCAGATGGTCGACGCCGGAACAGGCTCAAAGCAATTCATGGCGGTTACCGATACGCTGGGTTGGTTCGAGTTCGATGCGATACCGCCAGCGATTCCCGGTTCGGAACGCACGGTCGTGTCATTGTGTGGTAAACAAACTGTATTGGATTCGCCCGGCGCAATTGTTGGACGCATTTGCGATGCAGATTCGGCGCTACCCGTTTCCGGAGCGAACCTGGTCGTAACGTGGTCACAGGCGCTATTCGCCAAACGCAAACATCAATCGACCACGCGCACAACGGACGCGGTAAGGACTACCGACGCAACAGGGCGCTTCGTGTTACCCGGGCTGCGAGCAGGCACTTTTGATGTTGAAGTACGAGCGACAGGGCACGAGGCGCGAGCCGCCGCGGTTTATAGCACTCGGCAACCGCGGCGGGATCGTCACGCGATCGACACGCGATCGACACGCGATCGACACATGGAGGAATTAGGAGATATGCGATCCCACGTTTCCATATCTAAGCGCGCGGGAATACACGCGGCGGTGTTGCTCATCTGTGCGATCGCAGTGGTGCCTGCGTCGGCGCAGACCACCGAGCGCCCCCCATCCGCGAGGGTTTCAGGCACTGTGTACGACAGTGTCGCGCATGGACAGTTGGGCGGCGCCCAGGTTCAGTTCGTCGATGCAGCGACCAAGGCAAAGATCTATTCGGCGCAAGCCGATTCAGCGGGCAGGTATCACATCGACTCGATGCCTCCGGGCAAGTACATCGCGGGATTTTTCCATCCATCGGTCGACGTACTCGGTATCGAGTCACCCCTGCGCTCGGTGACGGTGACTCCCGGCGTTCCAAACGTGGTCGATCTGGGTATTCCCGGTGCCGCTCGGGTACTGACAACGCTGTGCGGTGCGAAGGCCACGAAGGATTCAACGGCCGCGCTTGCAGGCGTCGTGCGCGATGCGGGATCGGGGGCAGCGCTCTCAGGCGCGACAGTCGTAGTTACCTGGTTGGAAATGCTGCTACGCAACAATCAGCTCATTTCACAGGAGCGAACTGTCCCCATCAAAACCGATGCGGACGGCGGCTATCGAATGTGCGGCCTGCCGGGTGGCGACACGCTGTACGCCGAGGTTGCAATGAACGGATTGCAATCCGGAGCCGTGATGCTCGACTTGGCACCGGGCCAGATGCAACGGCGCGATTTTTCGCTCGGCGATTCCGCCTCCGTGCATCTGCTCGTGCTCGATTCCACTGACGACGCTGCGCGAGCGGCAACGACCGTACTTCGTGGCAGCGCAAGTCTCACCGGTATCGTATTGGGCGTCCAACACCAGCCGCTTGAAGGCGCAAGAATTCTTGTCCGTGGTACCGGTCTTGACGTGGTCACCGGCAGCGACGGTCGTTTCGCGCTCAAGGACCTCCCAGCCGGAACCTTCAGCGTCGAAGCACGCGCGATCGGACTCGAACCGCGGTTCATTCCGCTCGACTTCGCAGCCGGGGTCAAAAAAACGGTCCAGATTAATCTGGATACCAAGCTGCAGGAACTCTCACGCGTCGTCGTTGTCGGTAATTTCCCCAAACCACGCCGAGATATCGAAGAATTCGAGCGCCGCAGAAAGACTGGTGTAGGTCACTTCTACGAAGCCAGCGACCTTACCCTCCGTCAGGCCTCGTCACTGAGTGACCTGTTCGATGCTACGATGGGGCTTCGCGTGATGCCCACCAGAATGGGTCACGCCATCTTCATGCGCGACGGGTGTCCGGCAGCTGTCTATTTGGATGGGATCAAGATGCGGGAGCCTTGGGAAACTGTCGATAATATCCCGCCGAATCAGGTTGCGGGGATCGAGATATACAAGGGCACACTTGAAGAGCCGGCACGCTACAACGGAAATTCCTGCGGTGTCATACTTATATGGAGAAAACGCTGATCTATCCGTTGCACCTGTAAGGACACTTATGCGCTCGCTGACATATCGAGTTAGTCTTCTCCTTCTGATTTTCGTCGGAACTGTAACCGCGACACGTGCGCAGGGATCCCAGGCACCACCAGCCGCAGCGCGCGCCGATACCGGCGCCATAACCACCGTAACCGGAACAGTCTACGATAGCGTCGGCCAGACGACGCTATCCGGGGCTCAAGTGCAGTTCGTGAGTGCGGCGAATCACGCCAAGGAGTACACGGTCCTCGCTGATTCGCTTGGACGATTCCGGATCGATTCCATTCGAGCGGGCGACTACATCGCCGGCTTCTTCCATTCAGCTGTCGATGCGTTAGGGATCGAGCCACCGCTTCGCGCGGTTACGGTTGCGGAGGGATCACCGAACATCATCAATCTGTCGATCCCCGGGCCAACGCGAATCATGGCTGCGATCTGCGGCGCCGCCGCGCCGCACGATTCCTCAGGAGCGATGGCCGGCGTGGTGCGCGACGCCGACTCCGGACTGCCGATTGCTAACGCAAAAGTCGTCGTCACATGGCTCGAAATTGTGATCGATAAACGCGGGCTTGTATCGCAAACTCGTCGCGTTCCCGTGCAGTCGACTGCCGACGGTGCGTATTTCGCTTGCGGCCTCCCCGGCGCGGATACGGTGCTCGCGAGCGCCGAGTTGAACGACAGGCACTCGGGCGTCCTGACTGCCCCGATTCCGATCCGTGGAATCATGCGTCGTGATTTTACACTCGGCGATTCCGCAACGGCGGTTGCATTCACGCCTGACTCAGCAATCAGCGTCGACGCACGCAGCAAGACCACGGTTCTTCGCGGTTCTGCTTCGCTCACCGGCACCGTACACGGCCCCGATGGGAAGCCGATGTCCGGTGCGAGAGTTCTGGTTTGGGGAACAGGCCTCGAGACGACTACGAGCAGTGGCGGACAGTTTGCTCTGAATGGGCTTCCATCCGGCACGTTCAGCGTCGAGGCGCGATCGCTCGGCTTCGAACCGCGGCTCGAAGCCGTGGATCTTTCAGATCACCGTCCGGCATCCGTCGACATCTTGCTCAAGGAACGCGTCCACGAGCTGTCGCGCGTCGTCGTCATGGGAAAGGCCTCCCGTATCCCGCCAGACATCGACGGGTTTCTTGCGCGCGCGAAAAACGGAATGGGTCACTACATAACGGCGAATGACAACGCCCTCAAGAACGCATTCGCGATCAGTGACGCCCTCCGATCGACGCCTGGGGTTCGGGTTGTGCCGAGCGGTAGTTTCGGCCACGTAATCCTTCTTCGTGGTGGATGTGTCCCATCAGTGTACATGGACGGTGTCCAGATGGCCGATGGGTACGAAACGGTGGACGACATCCCTCCGCAACAGGTCGCGGGGATCGAAGTCTACGCCGGAGCAAGCGAAGCGCCCGTGCAATATCAGACGAATGGTTGCGGTGCGGTGCTCGTGTGGACCAAACGATGAATAGAGGAAGTGGCGTGATTCATTCCCGATGTTCGTGTTTCTCGGCAAAGTGTGCCGCCGTGGTTGGAATTGCGCTGACGGCGTCCTTCGCACTTGGCGCGTCCGCCGTCCTGGCCCCACTTCGTGCGCAGGTTGCTCTCGCAGGTATACCGCGTCTGGAGGCCGGCGGCGGTTTGGATTTCGCCGCGCCTGTCGGCGATTTCCGAGCGAATGTGCGGCAGGGATTCGGCGGCGGTGGCCACTTCCTCGTCGGGATCGATCCCGACGCCGTGATCAGTCTCCGCGTCGATGCAGGGTTCATCAACTATGGCAACGAAACTCACTACATCCCGTTCAGCGCGAGCGCTCGGCGCATTATCGTGCAGGAAAAGACAAGCAACAACATTTTCCTGGCGAGCGTCGGGCCGCAGATCACGTTCCCCATCGGTCGAGTGCGGCCGTACGTCAATGCTGGCGTCGGTTTCGCGTATTTCTTCACGCAGACTTCACTAAACACCGATGACGAGTCATATCAGATCGCACAGACCACCAATTACAGCGACAACTCCCTGCTGTACACGGGAGGCGCCGGATTCAATGTCCCGTTGAGCTTTGCCGGCGACTATGTGAGCATGGACATTGGCGCGCGCTACAACTCGATCAACAGTGCGAGCTATTTGACAAAGGGTGACATTGCGGATGACCCGAATTCCCAGTACGGGATAATCATCACGCCACGGCAATCAGCCGCGAACTTCATTGCCTACCACCTCGGAGTGTCGTTCCGATTCTGAGCTGTCGCCGTCAGGTCGCACCAACGGCGGTGGCGGAGCCGACCGCGTCGATCCATACCGCGAACTTCTGCATCTGGCGTCCGATCAGGTCCCGAGTTGATCGATCGGTAAGATTCCCATTCGCGTCAAATCGATCGGCGCATTTCGGGATCAGTACTTCTGGCTGAAGCAACGCGAACGTGTCGGTGAACAGAAACGATTGGCGAAGCGCGAGCTGTGCGCGAATCGTTCCGCTAATTCCCGTACTTGCACCCATGATCGCCGCGGGTTTCCTGTTGAGCGGCGACTTGCCAGCTGGTCGGGAAGCCCAGTCGAATGCATTCTTGAGACCTCCGGGAACGCTGTAGTTGTACTCTGGCGTGGCGATTATGAGGCCCGCAGCTGAACCGATCGCGCTCTTGAGCGCAATCACCGGCTCCGGCAATGCGTCATCCCTGTCAAGATCGGTGTTGTAAATCGGGATGTCTCCGAGTCGATCAAAGATTCGGATGTCCAGCCCCACATCCCGACCGACCTCGATGGCAGCGTTCATCAGTCCACGATTGAACGATCCCTGCCGCAGACTCCCGACAATTCCACAGATCAACTTCATGCACTGGCTCCGGCGAAAATTGTTGACGCTTGCTGTACTCCGGCGACCAGTGCATCCACGTCGCTCTCGTCGTTGTAAATGTAGAACGAGGCACGCGCGGTGGCAGGCACGCCGAGCCGGCGCATGAGTGGCTGCGCACAATGGTGTCCCGACCTGATGCAGACTCCTGAGCTATCGAGAATCGTCGCAAGATCGTGGGCGTGTACGTCGGCGAGATTGAATGACAGCACGCCACTGCGCTCTGCCGGTGGCGGTCCGTAAATGGTCACACCGCCGAGTGCTTCAAGTCTCGATTGGGCGAGCGCAACGAGGTTCTGTTCGTGCGACCGGACACGGTCCATACCGATCCCGTCCAGATACTCTACCGCGGCGGCCAGCCCTACAGCACCAGCCGCGTTCGGCGTGCCCGCCTCGAACTTGTGCGGGAGCGGCGCCCAGGTGCTCGACTGATCGTTCACGAATTCGATCATGTCGCCACCGAACTGGTAAGGCGGAATCCGTTCGAGCAGTCCTCGACGGGCAACGAGACCGCCCAGACCCATCGGACCACCCATCTTGTGGCCGCTGAATGCGTAGGCGTCAACGTCCATCTGGTCGAAGTTCACACGAATGTGCGGCGCGCCCTGCGCCCCGTCGCAGATGATGATGGCGTCGCTGCGCTCTCGGACCAGCCGGACGATCTCGGCAACCGGGTTCACGGTTCCGAGTGCGTTGGAAATGTGGCCGAATGCAACCAGTCGGGTCCGCGGATTGAGCATCCCCGCGAGCATGTCCAGATCGACGCGCCCATCAGGCGTCATCTCACAGATCCTGAACCTGGCCCCGGTGGCGAGAGCAACCTGCTGCCAAGTCACGAAATTCGAATGATGCTCAAGTGCCGTGACGACAATTTCATCTTCCGAACGTACGTTCGAGACGGACAGTGAAGTTGCCAGCAGATTGAGGGCTTCGGTGGTCCCTCGGGTGAAGACAAGTGTCTCAAAATCTACGGCACCGAGGAATTTTGCTATCCGTTGGCGGGCAAAATGATGCCGCTCCGTAGCAAAAGTAGAAAGTGCGTACGCGCCGCGATGCGGGTTGGCGTAGCTGTTTTCGTAAAAATCCCGCATGGCCTCCAGGACCACTTTCGGCTTTTGGGCCGAGGCGGCGGAATCGAGGTAATGCAGCGCCGGATTGGCGGCCAGCAGAGGGAAATCGGAGCGGTATGGCATGGGTTATCTACAAAAAGCCGACAAAATCACTTACCTTTACGTCAATCTACGCGAAAGTGTAGTAACACCAAGGAGTTAGACGTAGTAATGAGCACC
>JBDTAZ010000238.1:0-4552 GCA_039924325.1 Gemmatimonadaceae bacterium | reverse complement strand
AGCTCTGGATGGAGAATGCCCCGCATATCGATGCCGTGGTTCTTCGTCTGTGCGGCGACCGCGACTTGGCCGCCGATGTTGCGCAGGAAGTATGGATTCAAATTTTTCGAGCTCTACCGAGTTTTCGAGGTGACGCCCAATTCGGAACATGGGCGCACCGGATTGCTGTCAACCGTACCCTGAATGCTTTGCGTAAGGTCCGGCGCATCGCGAAAGTGGAGATGGATGTCGAAGATGATACCACAGCTGCACCGGACAACCCGGAAGCCGACACGGAACGTGGCATCATGGCCGAATCCATAGATCAGGCCGTGAAGCAACTCTCTCCCGGCGCGCGCACGGTATTTCTCTTGCACGACGTTGAAGGTTACACGCATGAGGAAATTGCCGGTGAGCTGGGTATAACCACCGGTGGATCGAAGTCGCAGTTGTTCAAAGCGCGCGCGAAGCTACGCCGGCTGCTCGTGCATCTTTCTGATGGATTCTCCGCTGGCGTTGGACAAGAGCATGGCACTCCCATCTAAGGAACTCTCCGAGCGCGGTCTCGATGCGCTGATAACTCGAGAGCAGACGCGCGTGGTTGCGCCACTGACAGAGTGGCACAACCTGTCGATGTCGCTCAGGCAGGAGGGGATCATCCGCGATTCAGCGGGTGAACGACCCCGCGCAGAGCGTCAGTATACGCCGACTCCGGAACCGGTACGACGCGGTTCGGGGTGGTTGCGCGCGACTGGCCGATGGACGATGCGTGTTGCGACTGGCGCAGCGCTTGTTGGTGTTGGTGTAGTCGCTGGGCGGGGCATGACCGTTGGTCAGTCGCTGGTAACAGAGTTTCAGCAGATGGTCGCGGACAGCACTGGCAATTCGTCGATCCATATTTCCGGCAAGCCGTTCAATTCGCCGGCCAGCGCTCGCAAGACACTGGTTCGTGCACAAACTGATTATCAGGCTGCTGCCGCGTTCCTCGATGCGAGCGATTCCGTTCCGCGGATCCTCGGCGGTCCATCCATATATCAGAATCGCCTTGCGGGTCTCGACGAGATGACCACTGCATCGCTCTCCGCACTCAAGGATGCACCGCAGGATCCTCTGCTTAATCAATACTTCCTCTCGGCATCCGCGGCGCGCGAAGCTACGCTTCAGCAATTGGGCAACTCACTTCCGGTTGGCACAACCATGGAAAGGTTCTGAGTGGCAGAATCAATTCGGTGCGCCGTTATCGCTGCCGCCTTGGCGTCATTGGGCGCGGTAGGTAGCGCGGGTGCACAAAAGACATCGGAACCGACGGGATGGGTGGGATTGTCGGTCACTCAGAATGCGCGGGCCATGGATGGATCGGACACGCGGCTGGCGTATCCGGTCGTTGCGTCGGTGGACGCGGGATCGCCCGCAAAGTCTGCGGGTCTCGTGGCTGGAGATACAATTCTGGCCTACAACGATATTGACGCCAACAGTAGCGCATTTGCGGTCAAGCGATTTCTCAAGCCTGGCACCGAGCTCAGGATAAAAATTCGCCGGAATGGTGTTCGCTCGCTCACGCTCAAGGTTGCAAAGCGCACGGACTCCCATCCGTACGGGCAGTCGATAACGATGACGAGCAGCCAAAGCTCTCTCATGCAACTCGTGTCGGGCGCGGGAACCGGCCCCATCGCGATCGTTGCACCGGTCGCCGCCGATCGCAAGGCGCCCTTCGCGGGCGCCTACTTCGCGAGACTCAACGCCGGTTTGGCGAGTGCGCTGAGCGTTCCTCCGTCAGGCGTGCTTGTGGTCGATGTCGGGAACGGTTCGAATGCAATGGAAGGCGGACTTCGAGCTGGCGACGTGATCACGCGCGCAGATTCAATCGCGGTCGAAAGTGCGCTCGGAATCATGACGGCACTCCGACTTGCGAGTGGTCAGAGTATGACATTGGAAGTTCTCCGTCATGGCAAGCCGCAGAAGCTGACGATCAACTGGTAGCAGTTACACGTTAGAGTTGCTGTCCATCCGGTAGCAGCGAGTGGTGAATGGCGACAGCCGCAACTGCGCCGATTCCGGCCGCGGCAATGGCCATTTGCGGGCCGTGAACGATGTCGCCCGCGGCGTACACATTTCTGACGGAAGTGTGAAAGTGCAGATCCGTCACTACGCGCCCGATCTCGTCGCGCTCGCACCCCAGTTGGTTACCGAGATCATCCGCCGGCTCCTGTCCGATAGCGAAGAAGATCTGATCACAGTCGAGAACCATTCCATCCGGCAGCTCGATTGATCTTGCCTCACTGCCCGAAGACTTGATTCCGCTGATCGGCGCCTCGATGATCGGGATGTCAAGAGCGTCGAGTTTGGAAAGTACGTCGGCACTGATGGAAGCCGCTTCACCGTTCGTGCAGATCACGATCTCGCGCGTCCATGTTGTTAGAGCGAGTGCGAGTCCCGCCGCCTTGCGGCCATGCGCGATCACGACGGTTTTCTTGTTGCGCGCCTCGTAGCCGTCGCAGTCGGGACAGACATGCGCTGTGGCGCCATAGCATTGATCGAGACCGGGTACATCAGGCCACACATCGCGGACTCCAATCGCAAGCAGGATGCGCGCGGCGGCGATCAGTTGACCCGAATGCAGCCGGACGTGAAAGACTCCCTCTTCGATCTGAACAACCGTCGAGACTGTTGCATCGACGAGTGTAACTCCGTATCGTCTGCACTCCTCGCGGCCGCGACCGCGCAACTCCGCTGGAGTTACCGGCTCGAGCCCGAGGTATCCGTGTATACCGCGCGTCTCCCAATTGCGCGGGTCTCCTGCATCGATCAATACCACCCGCCGCAAATAGCGGCCGAGCCAGATGGCGGCGGACAACCCTGCCGGCCCGCCGCCAATGATCGCCACATCGTAGCTGTCGGGAGCCGACGCGGTAGCATCGGAATGCTGGTGGGAGTCGTTCTCGGATTGGTTCATGATGTGCGGTTGACGGGCAATTCCGATGCCGGTTACGGACGGCCTCTCGTTGGATCTCATTTCCGGAGCTAAACTGTAGGCATGAACGGACCCGTAAAATCTGATCCGGTAGCGAAACAGCTGTCGCTCGGCCGCAAGTCGATCATCGAGCACGTTACGCTGCCGTTGAATCGATTAATGCAGACGGGGCCGGCCGGCGGGATCGTGCTCCTTGTTTGCGCAGTGATCGCACTGGCATGGGCCAATTCGCCGTGGTCAGGCGCCTACCACGAGCTGCTCGAAACGCCAATGTTCGTCGGCTTCGGCGCAGTCACGGGTACTCTCACTCTGCACAACGTTGTCAACGACGGCTTGATGGCCGTCTTCTTCTTCCTCGTTGGGCTCGAGATCAAGCGTGAATTCCTGGTCGGCGAGCTTGCAACGGCGCGGAAGGCCGCACTGCCGCTGATCGCGGCATTCGGCGGCATGGTTGTTCCGGCGTTGTTTTTCGTTGCGTTCAACTACAGTCACCACAGCGCGCGCGGCTGGGGCGTTCCGATGGCGACGGATATTGCATTCGCACTCGGAGTTCTGGCGCTGGTAGGCGACAGGATTCCGGCATCGCTAAGAGTGTTTCTGTCCGCGCTGGCTATCGCGGACGACCTTGGCGCTGTGCTCGTCATTGCGCTATTCTACACCGCGACGATCTCGTGGACAGCGCTCGCCGCCGCGGGCGTGCTACTTGTGTTGTCGATTGTTGCAAACGCTGTCGGGGTACGCGCGACGTGGGCCTATGCATTGATCGGCATCGCGCTCTGGGTCGCCGTACTTCTTTCCGGCGTGCATGCAACCGTAGCGGGCGTGCTTCTGGCAATGACGATCCCGTCGCGCACACGCATCGACGAAGCCGCATTTCTCAACGGCGCGCGCGAGGCGATCGCGCAATTTCACGACGCACACGCTCCGGAACGAACCGTGTTGTCGAGTCGCGCCCATCAGGATGCACTGGAGCAGCTCAATACTCTTACCGACCACGCGCAGTCGCCGTTGATACGATTGGAGCACGGCCTGAATGGAATCGTCACGTTCGGCGTCATGCCGTTGTTCGCGATCGCGAACGCAGGAGTATCGCTCCGCGGAAGCGGCCACTTGCTGATGACACCGGTAGCACTGGGCGTGCTCGCAGGGTTGTTCCTGGGCAAGCCGATCGGAATCTTTCTTGCGTCCTGGATTGCCATCAAGAGCGGGATGGCGACGCTGGCGTCCGATGTCTCACGTCGCATGCTTTTTGGAGTAGCGTGCCTCGGCGGCATCGGATTCACAATGTCGCTTTTCATTGCCGGTCTGGCATTCGGCGGCTCGGAAGAGCTGTTGACAGCCGCAAAACTCGGAACGTTCGCCGCGTCATTGCTCGCGGGTGTAGTTGGATGGTTGATACTGCACACCACGCCAGCAGGCAGCGCTCCAGGAGCGTAGGCTGAGCTACGATGACAGGCGCGGAGTTCGCCGCGCCTGTCATCGTATAGTTGTCAGGACTTGAGTGCTGCGCAGCCCTTCGAGATGTAAGCAAACATCTCTGGCGTAGGCACATTTTCGAGCTGCTTCTGTAGCGTTGGCCCTTCATTGTCGTACATCGTCTTC
>JBDTAZ010000237.1:0-13310 GCA_039924325.1 Gemmatimonadaceae bacterium | reverse complement strand
CGATACGAATCTTCTGTTCCTTGGCTGTCGCCTTGTCCTTGGCTGTGACGTTGAGGATTCCGTTCGCATCGATATCGAAAGTCACCTCAACCTGTGGCACACCACGCGCCGCTGGCGGTATTCCGGTTAGCTGGAATTTGCCAATGGTCTTGTTGTACGTTGCGAGCTCGCGCTCACCCTGCAACACGTGGATCTCAACGGTCGACTGATTGTCGTCCGCGGTCGAGAACGTTTCCGACTTCTTGGTCGGAATTGTTGTGTTGCGCGGAATCAGAACCGTCATCACGCCACCGAGTGTCTCGATACCGAGTGAAAGCGGTGTTACGTCGAGCAGGAGAACGTCCTTCTGCTCACCCGTGAGAACGGCGCCCTGAACGGCGGCTCCGATCGCAACGACTTCGTCGGGATTCACGCCCTTGTTGGGCTCCTTGCCGAAGAACTTCTTGACTTCTTCCTGGATCTTCGGAATTCGTGTCGAACCACCGACAAGAAGTATCTCGTCGATTTCGTTCGGCTGAATTCCGGCGTCCTTCAACGCCTGCTGCATCGGCGGGATCACACGCTTGACGAGATCATCGACGAGCTGCTCGAACTTGGCGCGAGTCAGCGAATAGTTGAGGTGCTTCGGGCCGGTCTGATCGGCCGTGATGAAGGGAAGATTGATATCGGTCGACTGAGTAGTCGACAGCTCCATCTTCGCCTTCTCAGCAGCTTCCTTGAGGCGCTGAAGCGCCATCGGATCCTTGGACAGGTCGATGGCCTGATCGCGCTTGAACTCTGTGACGAGCCAATCGATCACGCGCTGATCGAAGTCATCGCCGCCGAGGTGCGTGTCACCGTTGGTAGACTTGACTTCGAACTGACGCGAACCGTCGACGTCGTAAAGCTCGAGGACGGAGATATCGTAAGTACCACCGCCGAGATCGAATACGGCGACCTTTTCGTCCTTCTTTTTGTCGAGGCCGTACGCGAGTGCGGCTGCCGTGGGCTCATTGATGATGCGGAGCACATCGAGCCCTGCGATCTTCCCTGCGTCCTTGGTGGCCTGGCGCTGGGAATCGTTGAAGTAGGCCGGAACGGTGATGACTGCCTTCGTCACTTTCTGTCCGAGATAGTCCTCGGCAGTCTGCTTCATCTTCTGCAGAATCATCGCGGAGATTTCGGGCGGGGAGAACTTCTTGCCCTGAATCTCGACGACGACCATATCATTGGCGCCGGTTTCGACCTTATAGGGAACACGGGTCTTTTCCGCACTGATCTCATTGAGCTTGCGGCCCATGAAACGCTTGATGGAGAAGACGGTATTTTGTGGGTTGGTTACTGCCTGACGTTTGGCAATCTGACCTACGAGGCGCTCGCCATCCTTCGCGAATGCAACGACGGATGGAGTAGTCCGGCCGCCTTCCGCATTGGGGATGACGACCGGATCTCCGCCTTCCATAACTGCAACGACGGAGTTGGTGGTGCCGAGGTCGATGCCGATGACTTTTTCTGCCATGACTGTATTTTCGGGTTCGGGTAAAGAGGGAACGCCCATTTCTAGAGCAACCAGAGTGCCCAACTTTCCTGCCAGAATGGCGCAGTCGCGCTTTTCTGAATGATTCCGGTCGGAACGAACCTGCCGACTAGGCGGGCGCCGTGGATGACGTACGCGATCATCCTGTTGACGCTGGCGGTCTGGGTGGTCGTGCAGGGCGCCGGTGAGGACCCGGTGGTATTGGCTACTACCGTTTGCAACTTCGGGATGGTACCGGGGGAGCTGACACACCTGGCGCCGCTGGGACAGATGGTCCCGTTAGGCTACGGCATGGGGTGCGCGGTCGATCACAACGCGATCAACATCCTGACGCCGGTGTTCTCGATTTTTCTGCACGGCAGCTGGATGCATATTCTCGGAAACATGCTTTTCCTCTGGGTATTTGGCCGAGACATCGAGGACACGATGGGCCATTTCAGCTATCTCGGCTTCTACCTGCTTTGCGGGGTCGTAGCGGGGTTGGCCCAGATCGCGTCCAGCCCAGCCTCTCCGGTTCCAACGGTGGGCGCGTCGGGGGCTATCTCGGGGATAATGGGGGCATTCCTGCTGCTCTATCCCAACGTACGTGTGAAGATGTTTTTCTTCATCATTATCGTAAACATCAGGGCATGGATCGTTCTGATCTACTGGTTCCTGCTTCAGTTATTCGAAGGGATAGCCACGGCGGGGACGATGGGCGCGCAGGTTTCCGGAGGGGTCGCGGTCTGGGCGCATGTCGGTGGATTTGTGACTGGAATTCTTCTTGTGAGCCGATTTACGACCCGGGGCGTGCTGGCTGCACCCGTTGTGAGACGCTAACTTCGTAGGTGTGCGCGGTTCGTCGTCGACGATGGCGGAGAATTTCTGCGGCAGGTTCTGGAGCTATCCGATTCGGAGCGAAGTGTGCGGCTTATTCCCCGCGACGAGCAGTTTTACGACCTCTTTACCCAGCTCGCCGAGCGCTTGTGTCTGGCGGCGAAATTACTCCATCAGCTTTTCAGGGAGCCGGAGCGGCACTCAGAGCACGTTCAGGCAATCAAAGTTGCCGAGCACGAGGCCGACGAGATCACGCGAGAGATCATCGAGCGCCTGGACCGCACATTTATCACTCCCTTTGACCGGGAGGACATTCACCAGTTGGCGTCCGCGCTCGACGAAGTGGTCGATCTACTGGATGGCGCCGCGCGACGCGTCGAGATCTTTCGGATTACCACTGTGCACGAAGCAGCCGTAACGCTTTCGGAGGTTATGGTGCGAGCGGCGGCCGAAGTGGAGTACGCGGTTCGGCACATGAAGGATCCGAAGATCGTCAATCTCAAGGCGCAGGAACTCAAGAAGCTCGAAGAAGAGGGCGACGCGATCTATCACCAGTCGATGGGTGCACTCTTCGATGGTGCGCTGGACGCAATCGAAGTGATCAAGTGGAAGGAGTTGTACGACAAGGTCGAGGACGCACTTGATCAGGCGGAGGACGTCGCAAACGTCCTGCAGTCGATCGCACTCAAGAACGGCTAGCGGGTGATCGGTTACGTCGTCGCGATAATACTCATCGCGTTCATATTCGACTTCAGTAATGGCTTTCACGATTCAGCAAATTCAATTGCGACGATAGTCGGAACGCGCGTACTGAGTCCCGTCGCGGCTGTAGTCTGGGCCGCCTCGTTCAATTTTCTAGCACTGTTCACGGTGGGTACGGCTGTCGCAAAGACGGTCGGCAGTGGCATGATCGACGTGAACATTGTGAATCCAAACGTCATCCTTGCCGCATTGCTCGGCGCGATCGCCTGGAATCTCATCACGTGGGCGTACGGTATTCCGTCCAGCTCATCCCACGCGCTGATCGGCGGCTATGCTGGTGCTGCAATCGCCAAATCTGGATGGGCAGCAATAGTGTGGGGTAAGAAATGGATAGAGACTCTCTCTTTCATTGTTATCTCGCCGATCGTTGGCCTGATCGTAGGACTGCTTTTGATGACGGCGATTTACTGGATTTTCCGTAAGACATATCCGGGAAAGGTGGACCGTTTGTTTCGCGTGATGCAGCTGGGAAGCTCAGCGCTCCTCTCGCTTGCGCACGGAGGGAACGACGCGCAGAAGACGATGGGCATCATTGTGGGGCTACTTGTTTCGGTAAAATCGCTTACCGCGCACCAGACAGGGTTGCTGGGCCACCTCTATGTAGACAACGCCAACGGAGTGCCGTTCTGGGTGGAGGTTACGGCGTATACCGCAATCTCGCTCGGAACCTTGTTTGGTGGCTGGCGAATCGTCGCGACAATGGGTCGCAGAATCACCAAACTTCGACCTGTGGGCGGTTTCGCGGCCGAAACCGCCGGTGCGATCGCGATTCTCGGTGCGACTGCGCTCGGAATTCCCGTCAGTACGACGCACACAATCACGGGTTCGATAGTGGGTGTGGGTGCCACCACGCGGCTGTCGGCCGTTCGGTGGGGACTCGCCCGTCGCATCGTCTGGGCCTGGATCGTCACGATACCGGCCGCTGGCATTATGGCTGCGCTGGCTTACTGGTTACTGGCTTCGATCGTCAAAATCTAGATGGCCGTCAAACCTGAGCTGTTCATCAATCGAGAGATGAGCTGGTTGGCGTTCAACGCTCGGGTGCTTCACGAAGCGTTTGACGCTCGCAATCCGCTGCTCGAACGCCTCAAGTTCCTCTCGATTTTCAGTACCAACCTAGACGAGTTCTACATGGTTCGGGTGGCCGGTCTGCGAAGGCAGTTGCTCGCGGGGATCACGGCCCCGAACGGTCCGGATGGTATGACACCCGCGGAACTTGTTAGTGCGATTCGCACGCGGATCTTCGAGCTGTCTGAAATGCAGCAGCATTGCCTCCACGATCTGCTCCTGCCGGCACTGGCCCAGAAAGGTATTCGCCTCGTTACGATGTCCGAACTGGACGCGAGCGAGTGGCAGTCGGTCGACGACTTTTTCGAGTCGGACATCTTTCCGGTGCTAACGCCGCTCGGAGTGGATCCGACTCACCCCTTTCCGTACATCTCCAACCTGTCGTTGTCACTTGCGGTTCAGCTGTACGATCCGGACAACAAGGTCGAGCGGTTTGCGCGTATCAAGGTGCCGAAGAGTCTTCCTCGCTGGGTGCCGACGGGGCGCGTGCATCACTTCATACCAGTCGAGCAGGTAATCGCCGCCAACCTCGGCGCGCTATTTCCCGGGATGGAGATACTTGGGAGCTGGGCGTTCCGCGTCACGCGCTATTCTGACCTCGAGGTAAAAGCGTCCGACGAGACTGAAGACCTGTTGACCGCGATCGAGGAGCAGGTGTTTCAGCGTCGCTTTACCGAAGTGGTACGTGTCGAGGTCCAGACTGGAGTGCCGGATGAAATTCGCGCGATTCTCGTCGACGAACTTCGCGAAGAGCAGACGCCCGAGTTTGCGCTGACGCCAGACGATGTCGTGGATGGCGGTTCGCTGCTCGAGCTTGGCGATCTCATGTCGCTTGCGACGTTGGACGTTCCGGAACTCAGGGATCCGCCATTCGCGCCAGTCACTCCGGTACGGTTGCGCGACACGACGCGTTCCATTTTTGACGTGATCCGCGAGCGCGATGTTCTGGTGCATCATCCGTACGAGTCTTTCACGGCCAGCGTGGAACAGTTTGTCCAGGCCGCGGCTGTGGATCCGGACGTACTCGCGATCAAGATGACGCTTTACCGAACCTCCGGCGACACGCCGATCGTTCGCGCGCTCACGGATGCAGCTGAGCGTGGGAAACAGGTCGCGGTGCTAGTGGAACTGCAGGCGCGATTTGATGAAGCGAACAACATCAATTGGGCGCGCACGCTGGAAGATTACGGAGTGCACGTCGCGTACGGACTGCCCGGGCTCAAGACGCATGCAAAAACGACATTGGTGGTGCGCCGAGACCACGACGGCATTCGCCGCTATGTTCATGTGGGCACCGGCAACTACAATTCCAAAACAGCACGTCTGTATACTGATCTCGGACTGTTCACCGCGAGCAGAACGATCGGAGCAGATATCACCGATCTCTTCAATGCGTTGACCGGTTTCTCCCGGCAGCGCCTGTACAGACGGATACTGGTCGCGCCGACGAACATGCGTGACAGGTTGCTCGAGTTGATAAGGCGAGAGAAGGATCTGGCGCTATCAGGGAAGACGGGGCGCATCATTGCCAAGATGAACTCTATCGTCGACGAGCAGGTCATCGAAGCACTGTACGACGCGTCGCGTGCGGGTGTACAGATAGATCTCATTATCCGCGGCATTTGCTGTCTCCGCCCGGGAATTCCAGGGGCCAGCGACAACATTCGTGTGATCAGCGTAATCGGACGATTCCTTGAACACTCGCGGCTGTTCTTCTTTGCAAATGAAAATGAGCCGGAATACTACATCGGATCGCCCGACTGGATGACGCGCAATTTCGACCGTAGGGTGGAGGCGATCGTGCCGGTTGACGACGTGTTGCTACATCAGAAACTGCACTCGCTGCTCATGACTTCGCTCCAGGACAATCGCGAAGCGTGGGACCTGGCTGCGGACGGTACCTACACTCAGCGGATGCCGGAGGGTGCGCCGGTGCGCGCGACGCAGGAAGAGTTCCTGCGCGATCCATGGGGCGAGTTTCAAGAGCCTGCGGATTCCCGGGCGCCCCATCACGACGCGAGCGGTGCGCATGCGTCGCGTCGCGACTAGTGGCTTTGCTATGGCGTTCAGGCCCCGATCGGATGCCACACAGTCTTGAAGTCTACAAAATTCCGGATCTCGTAAACGCTTTCGTTTGATACTGACGACCAGTCGATATCAGGCTGGCGAACCTTCACTCGCTTGACACTATCCGCGGCGCCGAGGCGCAGCGCAGTTGCATCATCGCCAGTCGCAACTGCATCGATTCCACGGATATGCGTATGCGTGGCAAAAGTTGGAATCAGTTCCTTCCGGTAACCGGTGACGATGTTCACAACGCCGCCGGGAAGATCGGAAGTCGCCAGCATCTCGCCGAGTGTAATGGCAGGGTAGGGCGTCGAATCCGAAGCAAGTGCTACAACTGTGTTGCCACTGACGATCGCCGCCGCTGCCTGAGTAATGAGGCCAAGCAGCGGTGCCGAATCCGACGCGATTATGCCGACGACCCCGATCGGTTCTGTAAGCGTGAAATTAAAAAACGGGGCGGCGACAGGATTTGCACTTCCAAGTACCTGTTCGTACTTGTCTGCCCATCCGGCGTAGTGCACCAACCGATCGACTGTTTCGGCGACTTCCTGCTCTGCAGCTGACGTCCACGCGGGGGCGAACTGGCGCAGTACTCCCGTCATCTCGTCGGCGCGCGCTTCGAGCATCTCCGCGAGACGATATATGATCTGGCCGCGATTGTACGGAGTGCGTGCCGACCATGCTGGTCCCGCCTTCGCGGCCGCCTCAACCGCGTTGCGTACATCCTTGCGTGTGCATTGCGGGACGTTCGCTACGAACTGGCCGCCGCTATCGTAAACGGGGAACGTGCGTCCGCTTTCCGACCGAATGAATGCGCCGCCGACATATACCTTCGGCGTCTTGATTACCGGGATACGCTCGCTCATGAGAGCTCCACGTAATCGAGCAAGCCCTGTCGGCCGCCTTCGCGTCCGAAGCCGGATTCCTTGTAGCCGCCGAACGGAGATGCGGGATCGAACTTGTTGAACGTGTTGGCCCAGACGACACCGGCCTTCAACTCGGCGGCCATGCGAAGTATTCGGGAGCCCTTGTCGGTCCAGACGCCGGCGGACAAACCATACATCGTATTGTTCGCCTTCTCGATTGCTTCGTCCATCGTGCGGAATGTCAGAATGCTCAGCACCGGACCAAAGATCTCCTCCCGCGCGATCCGATGACTCTGCGTGACTTCGGTGAACAGCGTCGGCCGAAAGAAATAACCACGCGAAGGGAGTGAGCACGATGGCTGATATAGTTTCGCGCCCTCACTCACGCCGCTCTCGACCAGTTCGCAGATTCTGTCGAGCTGCTCGCGCGAGTTGATCGCGCCAATGTCGGTGTTCTTGTCCAGCGGATCTCCGACGCGAAGGCTTTCCATTCGCTGCTGCAGCTTGCGAATGAAGGGCTCTGCGATCGATTCCTGGACCAGAAGGCGACTACCCGCACAGCAGACATGCCCCTGATTGAAGAAGATGCCGTGAACCACCCCTTCTACCGCCTGATCGATTGGCGAGTCTTCGAAGACGATATTCGCGGCCTTCCCGCCGAGCTCCATCGTCATGCGCGTGCCGCGCTCGGAGAGCTGTCGCATGATGCGTTTGCCAACTTCGGTGGATCCGGTGAAGGCAATCTTGCGCGCGGCCGGGTGACCCGTGAGTGCAGCTCCTGTCTCGCCACCGCCTGTAACGATGTTCACCACACCGTCAGGCAGCTCGGCTTCCTGCAGCAGTTCGGCGAATTTCATCGCAGTCGCCGATGTGGTTTCAGCAGGTTTGATGACAACGCAATTGCCCGCTGCAATCGCGGGCGCGATTTTCCACGCAAGCATCAGCAGCGGGAAGTTCCACGGAATGACCTGGCCAACCACCCCTATCGGTTCCACAGTGCGGCCCGGCGCAACATACGCGAGCTTGTCGGCCCAGCCGGCGTGATAGAAGAAGTGTGCAGCCGCCATGGGCACGTCGAAGTCACGCGATTCCTTGATCGGCTTGCCGCCATCAATGGATTCAGCGACCGCGAATTCACGCGCGCGATCCTGGAGAAGTCGCGCGATTCGGTAAACGTACTTGCCTCGCTCGCGACCGGGCATGTTTCGCCAGACTGTCTCGTACGCCATCTGGGCCGCGACGTACGCCGAGTCAACGTCGGCAGCGCTCGCGAGCGCGATCTCCGTGACGGTTTCCTCGGTCGCGGGATTGATGGAAGCGAAGCATTCGCCGGCTTGCGGCGCAACGAATCGGCCCCCGATGAAAAGATCGTATCGCGACCGTATTCGCGGGTCAGCCGTCTCTGGAGCTGGATCGTATTCCCAGAGATCGCCAAAGATCAGTTCCGGCACACTCTGTTTGTGGCCGTGTTTCTTTTTCTCGTCCTTCGATCCGGAATCCTTTTCCGACGGATCAAGCGTGACGGCCATGTCTAATAGCTCCCAGCGGCTTCGGAGAAATAGTACGGCGCCTGGTACGCGCCGCTTTTCTCCTTGTGAATCTGACGCAGCAGATCGTTGAGCAATGAACTTGCGCCAAAGCGATAGCGCGACGAATTGAGCCACGCATCGCCCAGCGTCTCCTTGACGGCGACCAGATAGTGCAATGCCTGCTTCGCGGTCTTGATTCCACCAGCCGGCTTCATGCCGATTGGAATTCCCGTATCAAGGTAGAAGTCGCGAATCGCTTCCAGCATTACTTGCGTGTTGGCGAGCGTCGCGCTTCCACCCGCCTTTCCAGTGCTCGTCTTGATGAAGTCGCCGGGGCGGAGTACCTGCATCGCCATGAAGGACGCAGCGCGAATGTTGTCGTATGTCTCGAGTTCGGAGACTTCCAGGATGACCTTGAGTGTTGCTTCGCCGGTTACGTCGACCACGGCGGCTATCTCATCTTGCATCGCATGGTATTCACCGGCCAGGAACAAGCCGCGATTGATCACCATGTCAATCTCGTCGGCTCCGGCGTTCACCGCGTACTTGACTTCCTGCAGCCTGACCTTGAGCGAACTCTGACCAGACGGAAAAGCGGTCGCGACAGATGCGATCTTGATCGGCGAATCGGCGAGAAGCTTGCGTGCGTCCTTGATGAGCGAGGGATAAATGCAGATTGCCGCAACTGGCGGAACACTGCTGTCGTTGCTCGGCTGGCGCGCTTTCTGACACAGTGACGCTACCTTGCCGGGCGTATCCTTGCCTTCGAGGGTTGTGAGATCGACCATTGAAACGGCCGTATTCAGTCCCCAGAGCTTCGACTTCTTCTTGATGCTGCGGGTCGTGAACTTGGCCACCCGCTCCTCGATCCCGACACGGTCAACCGTGCCGAAATCCTCGACTTTAGAATGCTTGGACACAGCTGTAATATATGACCTCGCCAGACGCCAACCCGCGGGACCCCGCGCTGGAGCCCCCGCCGTTCACGCAGCCTCGATTTGGACCGGGATGCCGAGTATTTCCTCGAGGAGGTCCGCTTTTCGGGTAGCTCCCCACAGCTCGAGGCGGAGATCATACGCGTCCGCGGCGGGGGTCGCCGTGATCTTGAGGCCCGAACGGCTGAGCTCGATGGCGATGTGCTCGACGGCGCCGGCGTGGCCGCGATCGAGCCCGTCGGCGATGCGGAGGATCGCTGACAGTCTCCTGATTCGACGCCGAAGTTGACGGTCGAGCGCTGCGTATCCTCGATGCGACGATTTCGGGAGCGATCCGCGGTGGTATCGCGCGACATTCGCAACCATCACGCGCTCGGTCGGTGTCATTCCGAGCAACTCGGCGTGGAGGATCAGGTGATACGAATGCTTGTGGTGCGCTTCGAAGTTTATGTGGTAACCTATGTCATGAAGCAGCGCGGCATCAGCCAGTATGCCTCTGTCGCTCGGGCCCAGTTCCAGTTGTTCAGATAGCGCGTCGAAGATCTTGAGGGCAATACGTTGGACCTGCTGAGCATGCGGCGCTTCGTAATGCGACCGATCGGCGAGTTGTATCACCGATCGACTTCGCGCTTCGGTAGCGTCGGCGACAATCGGCGTCACCCGCGCGGCTTCCAGCAGAAGCCCTTCTCGGATTCCGAACGCAGATACGACCATCTCTCTCGTTTCGATGCGCGCCATCACTTCAGCCGCAACGCCGAGTCCTGCGACGATTATGTCCGCGCGCGCTGGCGAGAGGCCGGGGACCGCTTGCCGCTCCGCAGCGGACATTCCCTGAAGCAGGTCGAGCACGTGCTCCAATTCCGCGCGAGTAACCATCGCGCCGTGCACACCTGGTCCACGGGGCATACCCTGACGAGCGAGTATTATCCTGGCAAGGTTCGTGAAAGTCCCACCCGATCCAATCAGTCGCGCGCCATGCCAGTCGCGCCGTGACACGGAAGTTCGCAGTTCCTTGCGTGCGAAGTTGCGCAGTGCAGTCAATTCCTTGTGTCCACGATTCTTTCCAAAGAATCGCTCGGTCATTCGGATTGCGCCGAGGGGAAAGGAAAGAAGGCCGTCGAGCAGTCCATCGGCGCTCAGGGCGAGTTCCAGCGAACCGCCACCAATATCCATCACGACTGCTCTACCAGTAGCAAGGTCGAAGTGCGCAAGCGCGCTTCGATACGCCAGCATCGCTTCCTCGTCCCCGTCGAGAATGCGGACTGAAATACCGGCCGTATCGCGCACGGCAGCGATAAACTCGGCTCCGTTCTCCGCGTCGCGCACCGCACTTGTCGCCACGGCTTCGGTACGGACGGCGCCGATCTGGCGGGTGAGCATCGACATCCGGACTAAAGCCGCGAGGGCATTGCGCACGGCTGACTCGCTCAGGCGTCCTGTTTCGTCGACTCCTTCTCCGAGTCTCGGCGCCGCCTTCATCTCATCAAGGACGCGAATGCTTCCGTCGTGCGAAACGTCCGCAACGATTTGGCGGATGGAGTTCGATCCGATACCGATCGCAGCTATGCGGACTTCGTCATCCCGCGGAGGTGGCCGGCGTGCGTGGACGCCAGGGTAGAATCGATCGGACTCATCGCTCATTCTCCTAATTTATCCCGTAGGCGGCCGACCGGCCTTGAGCCGTTCGGTCGCCTGCGCCTCGGCGAGCTCAGTCCTCGAAGTGGTGCTTGATCTGTTTGCCCTCGGCCAGGAATACGGCATCCTCGCCGATGTTGGTCGCGAGGTCCGCGACACGCTCCAGGTTTCGGCTGACCAGGAGCAGCTCGAGCGCAGGTGTTATTACACGCGGATCTTCCATCATGTGAGTGAGGACGATCCGGAACACCGAATTGTGAAGTGCATCCACCGCGTCATCCGCCTTGCAGACCGCGCGGCCCAGGCCGCCGTCGCCGCGTAGAAAGGCGTCGAGCGCGTCGCCAAGCATCAGGCGCGCGCGACGCGCCATGTCTTCTATTTCAGGACCAGGAAGAAACGATGCGCGTTGCGCGATCAGCCGCTGGGCGGATTGCGCGATGTTTACAGCGTGATCGCCAATACGCTCCAGGTCGCTCGACACCTTGATGGCGCCGACGATAAAGCGGAGGTCTCGCGCCATCGGCTGCTGAAGCGCAAGCAGCCCTACGGCCCGCTGCTCAATCTCCACCTCCAAGTTGTTCAACGCTCGGTCGCCAGCGATCACCATCTCTGCTATTCCTTCATCGCCATGAAGAAGTGCGTCTACGCTCTGCTCCACGAGTTCCTCGGCACGCGTGGACATGGTGAGCAGTCGGCTCTTCAGTTCTTCAATTTGATCGTGAAAATGCCGAAACGCGTTTGGCGCGTCGTTGACGGCGGTCATCCGAATCTCCCGGTGATGTATGCTTCAGTGCGTTCCTCTTGCGGTCGCGTGAAGATGCGATCGGTCGTGTCGACCTCGACCAGCTTCCCAAGGAAGAAGAAGGCAGTGCGATCAGAAACTCGCGCTGCTTGTTGCAGATTGTGCGTGACGATCACAATCGTGACCTGCGATTTCAACTCATAGAGCAGAGCCTCGATCTTCTGCGTAGCGATGGGATCCAGCGCACTTGCGGGCTCGTCGAGTAGGAGCACTTCGGGTTGATTGGCAAGCGCGCGGGCGATGCAGAGTCGCTGCTGCTGGCCGCCCGACAGTCCGAGCGCACTGCTCCTCAGTCTGCCGCGCACCTCGTCCCAGAGTGCCGCCCGACGGAGCGCGTCCTCGGCGATCGCATCGAGCTCGGATCGGGAACGAATTCCGTTGATGCGGGGCCCGTAAACAACGTTGTCGTAGATCGATTTCGGGAACGGGTTCCAGCGCTGGAATACCATCCCGACACGCTGGCGTAGTGCGACGATATCAGTCGCCTTTGAGTAAACGTCATCGTCATCCAGCAGAATCTCGCCAGAATGACGCGTTCCTGGAATTGTATCGTTCAGCCTGTTGATCGATCGCAGGAAAGTTGACTTGCCGCATCCTGACGGGCCAATGAGTGCGGTCACCGCGCGGGGCTCGATTGCGAGCGACACGTCAAATAGCGCCTGCTTCTTGCCGTAGAAGAACGAGAAGTCGCGCGCTTCGATCGCGCCGGCCGGCAGCTGGTCAGCGTCCGCGTGCAGCTCAACCGGTTGAGTCACGGTCATCCGAATCGTCCTGTGATGTATGCTTCGGTGCGCGGGTCGTTCGGTTTGGTGAATAAGACGCCGGTCGGTGCGACTTCAATGAGCGAACCGTCGAGCAAGAACGCGGTGCGGTCGGACACGCGGGCGGCCTGCTGCATGTTGTGAGTTACCATGACTATTGTCATGCTGGTGCGCATGTCGTAAACCAGTTCCTCTACCTTTTGGGTGCTCGCCGGATCCAACGAAGCCGTTGGCTCATCAAGTAGCAAGACCCTCGGCTTCGTCGCTAGAGCGCGCGCGATGCACAACCGTTGCTGTTGTCCGCCAGACAATGCCACTGCACTCGTGCGAAGTCGATCCTTCACTTCTGACCACAGTCCCGCCCTCCGCAACGCGTCCTCAACGATGTCGTCCGTGTTGCGGCGCGACGGCGCTTTTTCATCCCGGACGCGAAGCCCCGCCGCCACGTTGTCACGAATGGACATGGTTGGAAACGGAGTTGGCCGCTGAAATACCATACCGACGAGTCGGCGGACGGCAATCGCGCTTGTCCCGTCGCCATATATCGGAGTTC
>JBDTAZ010000236.1:0-2985 GCA_039924325.1 Gemmatimonadaceae bacterium | reverse complement strand
CAGTTGGCGCGGACTCACAAGCTGTCACCCCTGTGGATTCGTCGTCACTGACTACCGGCGACTCGTCGTCGGTGTTGGTGACTGTGATGCGTACGGACGGGGGAGTACTGCGCTGGCTGGGGAATGCACTGCGCATCACGCGGCGCGATTCACCGCTTGCCGTGCGCTGGAATGACAGCCACGCCGGCGCCGGAATCGCGGCGCATTCGGTCGTGCTGGATCTGGCTCAGCTGCCTGAGGGGACGTACCGCGTGACAGTTGCCGTTGGAGCGGACGACGCTCACCGGACGGCTGTGTCTCGCGAGATAAGGCTACGTTAGAAAGAGAAAGCGGTGCCAGATCTTGCATAATGCAAACCGCCAAGAATTTACCCCTGCAGGCGGCAAATTGCTGTTCAACGCGACAAGTCAGACGTGACGTCAGTTCGATCGGCGATTGACGGACGAATGACGACTTGGAGCGCGAGAGCACGATCGATTCTGTACAGCGTTCGACAAAAACATGTTCAGACCTGAGAGGTTGCGGCGCTGGGGCTGTTCTGCATCAGACATGGGTACGAGTGGTGATAATTTGCGTTATGCCAGATCTGGCACCGAAAACGACCACCGTAAACGCAGGGGCGTTGCGCAGCATCAGGAGATTCATCTGAGAATCCGAAACACACGTGCGCCGATCTGGTTTTTCGGCGCCTATCCAGCACTATGCATTACGGCGCTTCTTGTGCTGCTCGCTTGGGGATTCAGCGGGGGCGCAAGCCGGTCGCCCGGACGCGGGCTTGGACAGTCGTGGACGGTCTTCATGTTCTTCATGACGCTACCAGGGTATTGCGTAGCAGTCGCCGTGCTCGCGCGTCCGTTAAAACGTCTCGCACCGGCGTGGCTCGCTGCGGCCGCAGTGCTTGCGACGATTGCTACGCCGATTCTCGCCGTCGCGAGTTGGAGACTTGCCGGAAAACTCTCCCTCAGCAATCCGGCGCTATCCAACTGGCTATTCGGAACCGCTCCCTGGCTGGCTGGCATTCTGGCCGTACCAGGGTGCTACCTCTTGGTCGCGAGCGTGGAGTATGGTAGTCGACGCGTGCGTCCCAAGGAGCGCCGAGGCCGACAAGCGAGCTGAGATGGCGCCTAGTTGCGCTCGCATTTTATCGACTTCACGTGCACTTTAGCTGAGCTTTGAGACGCGACTACTCACATCGCACCGTTCTCATGTCATCGTCACTCGTGTTTACCCGTGGGCTTGGCGCAGGCGCACTGCTGGCCGCGTCGCTACTGGGATGCCGACCTTCTGCCACACCTGCAGTGGGCCCGTCGCCAGCTTCTGCGGCCCACGCCAACGGCACCACCGTGACCGTTACTCGGGTGGAGGTCCCGACGCCGACCGACCCGATGGCCATCGGCGTCAAGCGGATTTCAGCGGTTACCGCGGCGGCGCGCAGTCTGAGGCTAGATCCTGACTCGGTGTTACTGCGTGTGGGCGAGTCGTACGACCTGAACCGGGTGCGCGTTTATGCGCTCGACGACGCTACGCGCGTACTAGGCTGGTACATCATGGTGAACCGCTCCATTCCTTACGGAGTGATCCAGGGCGTAGCGGATGGCCGGATTGTCGCGGCGCGTCCAGGTCGCGATAGTGTCACGGAGCGCGCGCCGATGTGGGACGAGTTTGGCGGCGTGGGCCCGGTGCCGACGGCTTACCTCCGCTTCATCGTGCGGCCGTAGTGAGAAATGGGTGCCAGATCTTGCATGATGCAAACCGAAGAAAATATGATGCCGCCCTCAAATCGTATTAATGCCCCTCAAACAGTTTGATCTCGAATCCGTTCACAAGCACTCGAGTCGACATCGTGAAGTGCTGGCGCGGAGCGATAGTGCCGGTTGCTTTTACTGCCAGTCCTTCTTTGTTCCGGCCGAAATCATGGATTGGGTCGACGGGCGGCAGGCCGAAACCGGTAGCGCGAGCGACGGGATTACCGCGCTCTGTCCGCGATGCGGCATCGATGCGGTGTTGCCGTCCGCTGCGCCGATCCCGCTAAGTGCCGATCTCTTGGCGCAGATGCACTACTATTTTTTTGCAAAATGACTCGCCCCTCCGCGACCCGCGGTATAGCGGGTGCCGAACCCCGGATCGATATCTCGGGACTCCCTCAGTTCACCGTTGGTAATGTGAGAGCCGCGATTGTCGACAACGACGCAGTCGTGATCGGCCACTTTTCGCACCTTCATGGGGTGCGGAACGACGGCGGCTGGCTCTATCGGTCGCCAGGGCCGTCGATCGTTGGTGGGCTGTCGTGTGTGCCAACGGCGGCAGGAGAATACGTCGAATTCCGAACGCCGGATCTTGCACTTGCTGCCGAGCTACATGCGGGCGCGGTCTACCCCTGGGTCGATATATACTGGCAGGCCTACCACGTGGACATGATCCTCGCGGGGCGATGGGACGCGCGGATCATGTCAGCCGCCCCCGCACGGTACTTCCAACTGGACGGAGTTACCGGCTGGCAACCGGAGGACGCGCCACTCCCGCATGGCGCCCAGGATCTCGGAGTGCGGGCCGGCGGATGGGACCATGAGAATTGTGAGTTGTGCCAAGTGCGCATTGGCGAGCCCGTGGATCCGCACGGGTACGTGGACGAGGATAATCATTGGCTGTGCACAACGTGTTACCACCGCTACGCCATGACGCACGACCTGTCCTTCGCGGTCGGGATCTGACGTCAGATGCGCAACGACTTACCGCAACGGCAACGCGACGGACATTCTGACTTCGTCCGCATGGTGCTCGCCGAGTTCCCGGAACTCCGTGGCGAGTTTGAGGAACTTGAGGATCTGCTCCATCTGGAAATGGGAGCGTTCGTGCGCTTCGTGCAGCAGGCGAAAGGTCGAGCGGCTTGGGATGTATATGCGCGTGCGCTCCGAGTGGTGGACGAGCTTTGGGCTCATGCTGAACCCGCGCTGCAGAATGCCATCAACGTGTCGTTCCTGGAGC
>JBDTAZ010000235.1:0-15163 GCA_039924325.1 Gemmatimonadaceae bacterium | reverse complement strand
CGGATCTAGTGGAGCGTCCTTGAGCGTTGGATCCGTGAAAATCGCGTGGATCGCGAAAAGCACAAATAAAGCGTACGTCGCATAGTGCATTGGCTTCCACCACTTTCTGCCAATCTCGAACCGGAAGTACGACGTGACGACGGTGAAAACGAGAATATAGAGTGCGCCCGCACCAAGCATGTTGATCCAAGGTTGCTTCGGTGCGTTGAGCGGAAAGAGAATGTCGATGACGCGAAAGTGCACGGTCGACGACAGCAGGATCACGAACGGGTGAAGTATGCTCACCGCGAGAGCCGTGTACCCGGTCCAGTTGTGCAGCTTGAGCGTGTTGATGTGTCTGTGCGGCCAACGGCGGACCGGATTGTATTTGATCGACATCAACAATCCAAGCAGGATGTTGACTGTGAGAAGTGTTATGGCAACCAGAGCGATGTCGCCCGAGATGTCTATCGCGTCCAATGACCGCTCCTCTCAATTCGAATGTCAGTGCTCGGCGCCCTTCAGAGCGCCGCTTTCACCGGCTCGCCACGACACCAGGACGCGGCACATCTGGCGTCGCCGTACCAGTATGGTATCTCACGTATGTCTTCACAATCCCAAAGTGCGATATCAGCACTGAACCCCGGGGCGATTTGACCGACGCTTTCTGCAAGACCTACGGCCGCCGCCCCATTGACCGTTGTAGCCAGCAACGACTCGGCGACGCTCATGTGCAGCTGACTGACGCCGATCGTCATGATGAGCGGCAGATTCGGCGTGGGAGACGTGCCCGGATTGAAGTCGGTCGCCAGGGCGACGACGGCCCCAGCGGCAATAAGCTCGCGGGCTGGGGCCTGCCGAGGTCTGCCGAGGAAGAACATCGTGCCGGGCAGGAGCGTAGCCACCGTGTCGGAGGCTGCAATCGCCCGAATTCCTGCCGGTGAAATCGCAGCAAGATGATCGGCTGAAGTCGCGCCAAGCGCCACGGCCAGTTCCGCGCCGCCGCACGGCTCCAATTCATCAGCGTGGAGCTTCAGTTTCAATCCGCTCGACCGCGCGGCTTCAAGAATCGTTCGGGTCTCGGCGATGGTAAAGACGCCAGGCTCGCAAAAGACGTCGGCGAACGTCGCGAGCCGTTCGGCGATGACGGCTGGAAGCTGCTCGTGAATAACCTGATCGATGTACTCGCGTCGGCCGCCGGGCCGCTCGCGGTACTCACGCGGGATCTCGTGACCTCCCAGCCACGTTGGAACTATCCTGATGCTGCACTCATCCTGCAGACGAGCAATCACTCGCAACGTCTTTAGTTCGTCGTTAAGGCTCAAACCATAGCCCGACTTTATCTCGACGGTTGTTGCTCCATAGTTCACAATGCGCTCAACGCGCTCGCGAGCAAGGTGCAGCAAATCCTGCTCGCTACGCTGGCGCAGGTCGCGCACCGAAGAGTGAATTCCTCCTCCGCGTTCCGCGATCTCCATGTAGCCCACACCCGCGGCTCGCAATTCCTGCTCATCGTAACGTGCGCGCCCGAAGACGGCATGCGTATGCGAATCCACCAAGCCAGGAGTGATGATTCTACCGCCGCAATCGAACCGTTCAGCGCCCTGAAAATCACGTTCGATGTCGTTGAATGGCCCGACCGCGGCAATCAGTGGTCCGTCAAATGCAATTGCGACATCCGACCTGATACCGACATCCCGCATTTCCGCCCCGCGACGCCCGCGCGGCGAACCGGCGCAGGTCGCTACTTGCGAGGCGTTATGGAAGATGATTCGCCGAGTCACGAATTCAGCGCTGAACCGGAATGTTGATGTCGTGTCGCACGGCAGCATCGCGTGCGATTTCGTAGCCAGCGTCGGCATGACGCAGGATTCCGGTCGCCGGATCGTTTGTCAGCACGCGTTCGATGCGCTCACGCATCTCCGGAGTACCGTCGGCAACGACCACCTGTCCAGCATGCAGCGAGTTACCGATCCCGACACCACCACCGTGGTGGAACGAAACCCAGCTCGCCCCACTCGCGGTATTTACCAGAGCATTAAGAATCGGCCAGTCCGCGACGGCGTCACTGCCATCGAGCATGGACTCCGTCTCGCGGAACGGCGACGCAACGCTGCCAGTATCGAGATGGTCGCGCCCGATCGCGATCGGCGCGGAAATCTCCCCCGACGCAACCAGGTCGTTCAGTGCTACGCCGAAACGTGCACGGTCGCCCTGCCCGAGCCAGCAGATGCGCGCGGGCAATCCCTGGAAATGGATTCTCTCACCCGCCAGCTTGATCCAGCGCGCGAGATGTTCATCTTGCGGGAAGAGCTCGAGAACAAGGCGATCGGTCCTCGCGATGTCCGCGGGGTCTCCAGATAGTGCGGCCCACCTGAACGGTCCCTTCCCCTCGCAGAACAGCGGCCGGATGTATGCGGGTACAAAGCCTGGGAAGTCGAACGCTCGTTCGAGACCAGCGTCGAAGGCTACCGTCCGGATATTGTTGCCGTAGTCGAAGGTTACCGCGCCCATCTTCTGGAGCGCCAGCATTGCCTCCACATGTCGTACGGCGCTGCTCGTCGCGCGACGCAGATATTCGTCCGGATCCGAGTTGCGCAGTGCGTCAGCATCGGCGAGCGACATGCCGGCCGGGATGTACCCGTTCAGCATGTCGTGCGCGCTTGTCTGATCCGTGAGCACGTCCGGCACGACGCCGCGCTCGACAAGTGCCGGAATTATATCGGCCGCATTTCCCACCAATCCAACCGAAAGCGGTTCGCCTCGCGACTTCGCGTCATCCAGCCAACGCAATGCTTCATCCAGACTGCTGGTCTTTCGGTCGCAGTAACCAGTTTCGATTCGCTTGTCGATGCGCCACTCAGCGACTTCGACGCCGAGGATCGTTGCACCCAGCATCGTTGCGGCGAGAGGCTGCGCGCCGCCCATTCCGCCAAGCCCGGCTGTGACGACAAGTCGTCCGGCGAGCGATCCGCCAAAGTGCTTGTTGGCGACAGCACCGAGAGTCTCGTACGTTCCCTGCACAATTCCCTGAGAGCCGATGTAGATCCAGGAACCGGCAGTCATCTGCCCGTACATCATCAGCCCGGCGCGTTCAAGCTCACGGAATTTCTCCCATGTCGCCCAGCGACCAACCAGATTGCTATTCGCAATCAGTACTCGCGGTGCACTCTTGTGCGTGCGCAGAACGCCCACCGGCTTGCCGCTCTGAATCAGAAGCGTCTCGTCGTTTTCAAGATCGCGCAGCTCCCGCACGATTGCGTCGAACGCTTCCCAGTTGCGCGCCGCCTTCCCCGTTCCACCGTAAACCACAAGATCGTCCGGCCGCTCGGCGACATCCGGGTCGAGATTGTTCATGAGCATCCGCAATGCGGCTTCCTGCTGCCAACTCTTGCAGGTGATCTCGGTACCGTGAGGCGCGCGAACCGTACGTGCACCCGTCGTCATTGGTTCATTCCCCCTTCCGCCTCGTCGCTCCATTGAATGCACGCGTCGAATCCCCCGGCAAATATCTCTGCCGAGAGCGACGCGATATCACCACTCATTACTCTGTCGCGCTCAAGTCGAGCAACGACTGAGCGCACGCGTCCATGTGCGGTCGCGACCGCAATAGCCGGCTTTAATGGTGCGCGGAAGTCGATCCCTTGAGCGCCGCACATCAACTCGATCGAAAGAACGTTGCGGACGTTGTCCACGATTCGGCGCGCCTTCCACGCGGCGCCCATCGCCATCGGCACTACATCTTCCTTGCTTCCGTCGGTTGGAATGGAGTCGACGCTGGATGGATGCGCCAGAACCTTGCACTCGCTTGTGATCGATGCCGCGGTGACTTGCGCCATCATGAAGCCAGAATTGGTTCCAGCATCAGGCGACAGAAACGCCGGGAGGCCCTCATTCAGATCGGGATGTACCAGCCTGTCTGTACGACGCTCGCTGATCACGGCGAGATTTGTCATGATGATGGCGAGAAAGTCCAGCGCCATCGCGACGGCCTGCCCATGGAAATTCCCACCGCTCAGCATTTCGCCGCTGTCGAATACGAGCGGATTGTCGGTCGCGGCATTCAGTTCGCGCGTCACGATACCTGATATCCACCGTAGCGCATCCAGCACTGGCCCGTGCACCTGTGGCACACAGCGCAAGCCGTATGCATCCTGCACTCGGCGATCATTCGAGCGATGCGACTCGCGAATTTCGCTGTCGGCGAGCAACAGCCGCATCACTCGCGCGGACTCTTCCTGTCCGATCTGCCCGCGCGCTTCCTGAATGCGTGCGTCGAACGCCACCGGAGTTCCCTTCAGCGCTTCGAGGGACATCGCGGCTGCAACGTGTGCAGTGCGCCAGAGGCGTGCCGCATCATGTACGAGCAGAGCAGCTATCGCGGTGTGCGCCTGGGTTCCGTTGATGAGTGTGATGCCTTCTTTCGGCCCCAGTTCCACCGGTTCGAGCCCACTCGCGCGAAGCATGTCAGCAGCTGGCCCCGACTTTCCGTTTCGCGTAAGCATGCCCTCGCCGATCATCGAGAGCGCGAGATGCGCGAGCGGCGCCAGATCTCCGCTCGCGCCGACGCTCCCCTGCTCCGGGATGGGAGGATACAGCCCCGCGTTCAGCATCCCTGTCAGGAGATCGACAAGCAGTGCGCGGGCGCCGGAGTATCCCTTGGAGATGACATTGGCGCGAAGCAACATCATTGCGCGCGTTTCAGCCTCGCTCAGCAGCGGTCCTACGCCAACGGCGTGCGAGCGAATCAGATTGACCTGCAGTTCCGCAAGTCTGTGCGGCGGAATCGCGATGTCGGACAACTTGCCGAACCCTGTCGTGACACCATACACGACTTCGTTGCGCTCTACAATACGCGTGACGATCGCGTTGGACACCGCCATCGCCTCCCGCGCCTTGTCGCTCAATTCAACACGCGCGCGACCGCGTGCCACGGCTACTACGTCTTCAATGCGCAGCGAGCACCCATCAAGTATCACCACTTTCGAATCAACGCTCATGCTTCACCTAGCCGTAATGCGAATCCGGTGAGGAAAGTGAGCATCGCGTGCACCGCAACCCGCACGGTAGCGCGACGCGAATCCTGTGATGGATCAATCTCCACGATGTCCAGAGCGCGGACCTTGGGATGCGCGGCCAGGACGAGGAGCATTTCGAACAACTGCCAGGACGTCATTCCGCCCGGCACGAGAGCCGGCACACCGGGCGCGAATGCCTGATCCAGCACATCCATGTCGAGAGTTACGTAAATGGACTGCGAGTGTTCAGCTACCGCTTTCAACGCGCGATGAGCGATATCGGCTGGTGCCACGGTGGCAACTTCACGAGCCGATATCTGCGTAATGCCCGCCTCGCGTGCCAAGTCGCGGTATGCTCGTGCGTTCGCGAATGCATGCAGTCCCACCTGAACGATATTGCGCCCTTCGAGTGTACCCGATTCCAGAAGTTGACGAATTGGCGTGCCGTTGCTCGGCCCGCCGTCGTCGAGGTTGCGGAGATCCATGTGTGCATCGAGTTGCACGAGGCCGACGGATCCACCGGTGTGAGCTTTGAAGGCCTCCACGGACGGTGCGGAAATCGAGTGATCCCCACCCATTACTATGGTGAGCGCATCCTTCGATCGTTCGAGAACGGCCGCAACCGCATCGCGAATCCCCGCGCGAGATCGTGCAAGATCGGTTACGTGAACGCGAGCGTCACCAGCATCGCGCACGCTGAGCGCGGTGGCCAGGTCCACGTCATGGTCGAAATTGTAGGTGGACACTGCGCCGAACATTTCGCGCATTGCCTGCGGCGTTCCAGACGCCCCCGAGTGGGATATCGAGGTCTTTGAAAGCGGCGCGCCGATGAGCACGACGTCTGCGGCTTCGGCGCCATCCCACGGGCGAATCCACGACGCGACCTTGGTCTCGAGGTGGTCCCGGAATAGGGGTGTGCCGGGCGGATTGAGTGGCATTTTCGATTGGGTCACGCTCTTACAATAACGTCCCTCGCAGAATGAGGTAGGCTACTGAGAAATAGATCACCAGACCCGACACGTCGACGAGAGTAGCCACGAAGGGCGCGGAAGCGCTTGCGGGGTCGAATCCGAGCCGTCGGAGCACGAACGGGAGCATCGATCCGGCCATCGACCCGAAGGTCACGACGCCCACCAGCGAGACACCAATTGTGATCGCGACGAGGTTGTGGTGTATGCCGTAATCGTACCAGCCGAAGCGCTGCCAGATGAGGATTCGTATCACGCCAATGATGCCAAGGACGGCACCGAGGGCAAGCCCGGTTGGAAGCTCGCGAACCGCGACGCGCCACCAATCACCCAGCTTGAGTTCGCCCAGAGCCAACGCACGAATTATGAGCGACGTCGCCTGTGATCCCGAATTTCCGCCAGACGAGATGATAAGCGGAATGAACAGCGCGAGAACAACCGCTCGCGCGATCTCATCCTGGAAGTGACCCATTGCCGTTGCAGTGAGCATTTCGCCGAGGAACAACGCGGCAAGCCAGCCCGCACGTTTCTTCACCATGCCGAACATGGAGATTCGCAGATATGGCGCTTCAAGTGCTTCGACACCACCGAAGCGCTGTACGTCTTCGGTAGCCTCGCGGACCATTGCATCGATGACGTCATCAACTGTGAGGGCGCCGATCATCTTTCCCGCCGTATCGACCACGGGAAGCGAAACGAGATTGTATTTGGAAATCAATCTTGCCGCGTCTTCCTCGCTGAGGAATGGTGACGTTGAGAGCGGTTTGCGAGCGTCACCCACGTTCATGATCTTCGCCCGACGATCCGCGAGGAGCAGATCCTGCAGATGAATGGTGCGCAGCAGTATGCCGGTGCCCGGTTCCAGTACGTAGACAGCATACACGGCAGTCACATCGGTTGAGAGCAATCGGACACTCTCGATGGCGTCGCTGACGGTCACGTTAGATGCAACGCTCGCGAATTCCGTCGTCATGATGGAGCCGACTGTGCCGTCCGGGTACACCAGCAACGACGTGAGTATTGATCGATCCGGCTCGTCGATTGTCTCAAGAACAGCCTTTCGCTTGGAAGGCGGCAGATCGCGCAGTAGATCCGCACGCCGATCTGGTGCCATCGCCGAGATCAGCGCACCGGCGGCACCGCGATTCATGCGCTGGACTATCTCGTGACGACGATCGAGCTCCGGCTCGTTGAGCACATCGACCGCAGCATCGAACGGAAGATTCGCCATTACTTTGGCGGCTTTGGCCGGCGAAAGCTGATTGACCAACTCGGCGAGATCGGCCGCGCGAAGAGGCTCGACGATCCGGGCCATCTCTTCAGGTTTGGACGACGCCTCGTACAGCGCGGCGGCCGTTGGTATATCGGAGAGGACGGAGGGGGCCATTCCGGAATCGGTTGATGTTGGACGGTTGGCGCGGTGAACGGGGCCTGCTTGCCGAGCCTATGTTAATCCATGGGCCGTTCCCGCGCCGGGCGGGTATGCGAGATTCCGAGGAAAAGCGCTGCCTGATTTCCTACGGATCGGCTCTTGAGCTGTCCGGGAGTCAGCCTCACGGCGGGGTGGCGCCATCGTACCGCCTCCGATTAAGTTGAGAGGCTGTACCGTGAAGACATCGGGGTGTAGCGTAGCCCGGTAGCGCGCTTGCTTCGGGAGCAAGAGGTCGCCGGTTCAAATCCGGCCACCCCGACCTTGTAAATGAAAGCCCTGCACTGAGTTACGGTGCAGGGCTTTCTGTTCTCAGGGTCGCGGCCCACACCGTCGTCCCAACCAGCGTCCGGCCGGGATCATCACGTGCCGTTGATCGGCAACCGTGCTCGTGGAAGCGTTAGCGTGAACGTCGATCCCGTGCCGAGCGTGCTCTCAACCGTGATGTCGCCTTCCATAGCACGCGCCAGTTCGCGGCTGATGGCGAGCCCCAGTCCGACACCATCGCTCGGACGTGTCAATGAAGCATTGACCTGGACGAATGGGTCGAAGATGAGATGCAAATGCTCAGGTGAGATTCCGATACCGGTGTCGCGTACGTGAATCGACACTTCGCCGTCGGCGTGACTACCGTTGCCGCGGCTACCCTTGCTGCGGCTACCGTTGCCGCGGCTACCGTTGCTGCCGCTGTGATCAGTATCACAACTTACGTCAACCGTACCCTCGGCCGCGGTGAACTTGAGGGCGTTGGTCAGGAGATTGAGAAGTATCTGCCGTATCTTGTCCTCGTCTCCACGAACGGCGAGTGTCGGATCGCCGTGACCGTTGGGATTCAGCAGTTCGTAACGAAGCTCCTTCCGGGCCATCTGTGGAGCGATCATCACCTCTACGCTCGCGAGCAGGTCGCTCACGTTCACATCGGCAAAGCGCATCGGCACGACGCCGGCCTCAACCTTCGCGTAGTTCAGGATCTCGTTGATGAGGCCAAGCAGATGCTTCTGGCTCCGTGTGATACGCGCCAGGTCCGTACGCTGCTCATCAGTTACGGGGCCTCGGATGCCCATTTCCAGCAGCTGGGCGTAACCTGCTATCGCGTTCAGTGGCGTCCTGAGTTCGTGACTCATCGTAGCCAGGAAATCAGACTTGGCGCGATTGCTGGCCTGCGCCTCCGCAGTTTTGCCGAGGAGTTCGAAAGTCGTAGCTTCGAGCTCGGAGGCTCGTGCCGCAAGGTCGGTGTTCGCGCGTGCGAGCAAGCCGGTTGCCAGCTTCTGTGCAGTAACGTCTTCGATGGCGAGCAGGACTAGTGGCAGGCCGTTGCGAGCAGAGGGAACGCGACGAGCGTTCAGCAGCATCGTTCGACGGCCTTTGCCCGGGAAGTCGTGCTCGACTTCGATTTCATTGAACGGCTCGCCGTCGGTAAGCACCCCTTCCAGTAGTCCGCGAAGAGTGGGGATGTCCCACTGGCCGTTTCCGAGTTCGAACAGGGCGCGGTCTGTGGTGTCTGCCGGGGATGTAGCGAAACCGTCGTAAAATGCGTGATTTGCGCTGAGCACCCTGAGTCTCTCATCCAAAACCAACAGAGGCTCGCGCACGGTCTCGACGATAGCCTCAGCGTACCGACGCGACGCTTCGGATTGTTCGATTGCACGTTTGCGAGCGTCGATATCGTAAAAGATGATGACGGCGCCGTCGATCTTGCGGTCCGCAGTCCGATAAGGGCGAATGTGCATAAGGTACCAACATCCGTCGAGATCACGCACCTCCCGTTCGGTGACCTCCAACGTCGCGATCACCCGAGTGATGAGCTCGTCCAGGTTGGGGACATCGATGTTCGACTTGATGTCGCCGATGGGCCGACCTACGTCGGTAGCAATGAGGTTCACCATGCGCTCCGCACCGGCCGTGAAGCGCCGTATGCGCAAGTCTGTCCCAACCATTATCACGGGGACGTGCATCGACGTGAGGAGATTCGTCAGGTCATCGTTAAGGTGGCTCGCCTCCGAATTCCGAATACGCAGTTCGTCATTCACCGTCGTCAGTTCTTCGTTGAGCGACTGCAATTCTTCTTTTGATGTCTCGATTTCTTCGTTTGTACTTTGCAGTTCCTCATTGCTTGACTGCACCTCCTCGTTCGCTGCCTGAAATTCTTCAACGACGGATGAATGCTCTTCTGTGACCGCCTGTAGATGGCGCCGCGTCGCTTCCAAATCCTGAGCGAATTCTCCGTTGCGTTTCAGCGCTTCCCGAAACCTGGCCTCGAGATCCTTTATCCAAGCCGCGCTTCCGCGCTTGGCGGGACGGCCGGCGACCTTGGTGTTCGCCGCTCTCTTCCCAAGGCTTTCTCCGCCCTTTTGCGGCTTATGGTTATGCGTCGCGTCGAGCACATCGCCGGCTCCTCTTTGGCGCACCGATTCAGCACCGGAGGTAGCCTCTTCGAACGAGACCATGAAGAACTGGCCGTCCGATCCAGTCACTCTGAACGGCGTCACGGCAAGCGTGACGAAGGCCAGGCGTGGACCGTCGTGGAAGGAAACCCTCTCGATTCGCTTTGGCCGTGCTTCCGCCCGCGCGGCGTCGATTGCCTGTCGCAGCTCAGTGGCTAACTCGGGTTTTACGAGCTTGAGGAGATGTAAGCTGGCTGAACCCGCGGAGGGCTCGATGTACGAACCGGTGTTGCCGCGGAATTGTACGATCAGGAGCTGGTCATCCACGACGACCCCGGCGGGTGCGTAGCAGCCGATCACTACCTGATCCGCCGTACGTTGCACGTCGGGCACTGTTGGTGAGCGCAGCAGGTTGAGCACCGGCGTGTCGAACGGGCCCGCCGGATGTGCAAGACCACGTGCCGGAGAGTTCGCAACATTTTGCGCGCCATCGCGGTCACCAGACGCGGTTGACCGCCCGTGAGAAAGCTGAGCGACGTGCGACAGCACAGGCGCTGAAATCGGGTGATCCGGCATGTAGTCCAGGTACAGCGGCCGAGCCGATCCCGGGGCGCGCGTATAGATTCGATGCTTCTTGCTGACCTGGGTGAAAAGGGCCGGCACAGTGCTTGTCGATTCGGACGTGCCAAGCACCAGAATCCCGCTCGGTTTCAATGCATAGTGAAATACCGCCAGCACCTTGGCGTGCGCCCTCGCCTGCAAGTAGATCAGCACGTTCCGGCAACTAATCAGGTCTATCTGTGAAAACGGCGGATCTGCGGTGATGTTCTGGCGCGCGAAAACGCAGCAATCACGAACCATCCTCGTAACGCGATATCCCGCCTCTTCCTGCGTAAAGAATCGGCGAAGGCGCTCAGGCGTGACGTCAGCCTCGATGCCCTGCGGATACGCCCCCGCACGCGCGATGGCGATCGCGGACTCGCTCAGATCCGTTGCGAATATCTGGACCGGTGTACCCGGCGCATTGGTCTCCAGGAACTCGAGTACACAGATGGCGATCGAGTATGCCTCCTCCCCAGTCGAGCAGCCGGCGACCCAGATTCGCACCGGTGCGTCGTTGTCATGGTCACTACCGTGATAGCGATCGTGCTCGTGATCGGTTGAATGACCAGGCGACCGACGCTTGACCAGCTGCGGAAAGAGGATTTTGGACAATGCCTCGAACACATCCGGATCGCGGAAGAAGCGTGTGACTCCAATCAAGAGATCGTTATACAGCGCACCCAACTCACCAACGTCACGTCGGAGCAGGTTGGCGTAGGCTGCAAGGCCATCAACTCTCCGGAGCGCCATACGACGACGGATTCGTCGCTCGACCGTTCCGATCTTGTACAAGGTGAAGTCAACACCGAACCGGCGTCGGAGCAGGCCGGAAATAGCTGACACTTCGCCGTCGTATACAGATTCACTTGAAGACGCGGAAGCAAGTTCCTCCACGACATCCGATTCAGAATCATCAGAGGAGACAGTCTGCCCACCGCCAGTAATATGCAGATAGGGATGCTGCCCCAAGTGCGATAGTTGTTCCGCGATCTCCGCCGGAGACGCGACAACATCAACACAATCCGTCGCGATTGCGGCAAGCGGCATTCCCCGCGAGCTCGCAGATGCCGGATCCTGAACAAACGTGATTCCGCCGGCACCCTTGATGGAACGCACGCCGAGCGCCCCGTCAGAGCCAGTTCCGGACAGTATGACTCCGATTGTACGGCTCTTCTGCACGTCAGCCAGGGAGCGAAACAACGCGTCGATCGGAAGCGGCGGGCGCGCATCCGGGTCGCGCGGCACCAGCTTGAGGTGCCCATCGGTGAGCGTCATCTCGGTATCCGGCGCGATCACATACGCGCAGTCGACGTCCACCCGCATGCCATTGGCTGCCTGGTGCACCGGGATTGTGGCGTTCCGACCCAGCAGTTCTGCGAGAGTGCTCTCATGCGTCGGACTCAGGTGCTGCACGATGACGTAGGCCAGTCCTGTCTTGGCAGGTACGTGACGGAAGAGCTCGGAGAGCGCGCTGAGTCCGCCCGCGGATGCGCCAATCCCAACGACCGTGACGGGGGATACTACGGCCGAAGCAACGGTGGCTGGATCGGCCGCGACGCCTGGCGAATCATGCGCCGTCTCAGCCTTTAACGCCTTGGAGGCCTTGCCCTTAGGCGCGACCGTACCCCCCCCCCATTTTTGAGTCCCCGCTACGAATCTTCCGCGGACGCGTTTTGGTCGGCTGGGAGTTGCTTTTCTTGCCGCTCACTGGGTCGTCACGAACCGTTCAAGTGATTAGCTCGGCGAAACGACTCACCCGTATCTCTTCGCGGTATGCGAATAAACATACGATATGAGTACTGGTTAAAGGTATCAGGAATTCCGCTACCTGTGTAAGCGAATCTGCGCCTAAACCACGAACAAAACGCGCGCTTTAGACCGGGTATGGTAGGCTAACCAAGGGGAAGGCGGTTCTCCCAGGTATCATGCACGATTGGAGCCACCCGATAAGTCTCGCAGTCCCGACTGACCAATTCAGGCGTGCCCTGAAGCGACGCCCGCCCCTTGGCCATGTTCGTCTTCCGGATCATCCCCGGCCGACCAGTGCGGATGAAGCGATACACTAGCAGACTCGCAATTACGAGGAACACGCGGTCAAGCACGGTTGTGTACTTGAATGTGATTGTCGTTGACGCGACTTCCGATAGATGTTGAGGATGGCGAGGATCATCAGATCGGAAAAAATGAATGCGACCACGCCACCGAAACTTATACCAGGAATGCCATCCAGAGCGCCATCAATACCGCCGAACCAATGGCATGAACGCTGCTCATGATGTCGCGGACACGTGCAGTACCAACTCGCTCCGGCTCAAATTGCTCCTCCGTTCAAATCCACTTCGACTGTCAGTGAAGTGGAGTTTGCATTGCGACAAGTACTGCCGTAACCGCGATAACAAATACGCCGAAAAACAGTTCAACTTTCCCGGATCTTTGGAATCGATGATGGGCGTCCGCGTTGTCGACCTTCGAGAGCTGCTCCCGCATACGCAACCAGTTGAAAGCTCCGGCCGCGAAGACGGCGCCGACCAGCGCGAGTTTGACAATCAGGACAATGCCATAGGAGGAACTCCAGAGTGCAGAGATGGAACCGAGTCGCAACCACGCGGAGACTAAGCCGGTCAGCACAACCACGCTCGCAAAGACAAGCGCGATCGGACTGAACGCGTTCACCATCTCCGAGACAAGTCGACCGCCTCCGGCGGCATCCGATCCGGTGGCTTCAACGCGTAACGCGGTTGGTACACCAACGACAATCAGCGCGCACAGACTGCCCAGCCAAGCCCCTGCGGCGATGACGTGCAGTGCGTCGGTTGCGATGGCGAGCGTGCGCCAATTCTCTACGCCGGCCGCGTGTCCCGAAAGCGCAGGAGTTACCGCCAACACGAGCACTGCTACGGTGCCAATGCCCCAGCCTATCGCGGAATGACGGCGCGCGAGCGCCAGCCCGGCGCATGCAACGATCGCAGCACCGACCTGCAACAACCAAACGCTTCCCCACGTGGTGTGTTGGACAATATCAGCGACACCGAGATGTACCGACGCGGCCATCACAGACTGCTCCGAAAACAGTCGTCCAATCGCGGCAATGATGACCAGTCCCGCGGCGGCGAGTCCAAGCGTAGCGAGTCGAGGAATCAGGGCCACGGCAAAGGCTTCAGAAGCTGCCGAGCCGATACGCGGCAACACGAGCAGCCGCAACGCTATCACACCGATAACAACAACCAGCCCCATGAAACTCAACCAACGGACTATAACGTAAACGGGCGACTCAACGCCGAGCCCGGCTGTGGCAGCTGCGGTTGGCGCGCTGTTAACTGCGGCGCCGATTACAGTCCCGGATTTGACGGGCGGCGTTGACATACTGACGCCAACTTCCGCACTGACCGTGAATGTGAAGCTTCCTTTCGATGGATGGCCGTCGTCCGCGGCAACTGTGCGCCACGCGACTGTGTAAACCCCGGAAGCGAGTACTCCATCAATCACCGCCCTCACTGAGATCGCCGTGTCAGGAACGGCCTCGAATTTCTCCAATCCGGCCACGCGCCCATCACCAGCAGTAATTGTGACAATGGTAAGTCTGGCATCCGGCGCTTCGCTGAACCACAATTGAATCATCTTCGGGGCCGACGTAACAGAAGCGCCGGCCGCCGGTGCGCTCCGAACCAGCCGAGCGTGCGCGAATGCAGCGCGTGGCGCCGCAATTAGCCCCACCGATATCAGTACCGCCAACCCATGGCGCAATCTCATCTTATCGCTCCGGACATTGCTTCCATCCCCTGCGGTTGACGCACATGATCTGAATTGGGCCCCATAGCACGACGCTGCATGTTCATGATGCCGGGTCGCAACCGAAGGAAAAATGTCACACCAATCGGGGTTCGCGTACCATAGCTACTCCTTAACGTCGCCGGAACCACGTTGACAGTGCCTGCGGCGCCCAGTCCCAGACTTCCGCCGCTCACAGACGCCAACTCACGCACGTAACCGAGTGTCATTTCCCCAACATTGTAACGAATTGACGGCACCGCACTTCCAAGCGCCAGTGGACCCGTGCCTACCATCCCCGACACGGGCAAATCCTCAGGCCCTTTCTCGACAAACTCCGCACGCCCAAATACGGTGTTGCGCCGATCGAGGCCGAGATTGGACTCCGCCAGCAGGCTGTTCGAGATGCGGGGCTGACCTGCATGCTTGTTTCCGCCGTATATGAGAGCGCTCGCCCAGTCGCCCGACTCGCGAAAGCGCCGATCGTAAAGTATCGACGCACCGATGCGGTGCAAGGATTCCGCTGGGTGCAACAGCTCCGGACTCTTCAAATATCCGTATGATCCGGACAGGCTCAGATTCGCGTTTGGATTCACCGTCACGCGGCCGGCGTACGAGTCCAGACTGCGTCCCTTGTAATCGAAGTTTGTTCGAACTTGATCCGGCTCACGCCCATTGAAGATCGATGCCTCGACCCGGACGGAACGCGTATAGATGCCAGCCGTGAGTACGCCGAACGAGATATGCGTGGCATCCTGCCAGTGGTGCGAGATCGGTGCAAGCGGATCATTCGCTGCACTTGGTCGATGGGGAAAGGCGACCGGCCCGATCGCAGGCTCCCCCACGGGTGCGGCGTACAGCGACAACGCGAGATTGTCACCAACGGGGTGATCGTAAATCGCGGCCAGCTCCATGAACACGTCGTGCGGATGCTGCCGATCGTACAGCGGCTTCCCGCGATAGGACTCGCCTGATTGCAAGAGGAGCGGATAACCCTGCGAGCCGACAGTTAGC
>JBDTAZ010000234.1:0-2982 GCA_039924325.1 Gemmatimonadaceae bacterium | reverse complement strand
CTGTCGAGGAATCGCAGGTGCGCATGGTGATGTCGGCGCTAGCCGACGACTCGATGGAAGGTCGAATGACCGGGTCGCGTGGCTCGGCCAAGGCGGCGACATTCATCGCGCGCCAGATGGGCGAGGTTGGGCTGGTACCGGCCGGCGATAGCGGCTATTTCCAGAGAGTTCCCATAGCGCTCACGCGGCGCAGCAATGGTCAGGAGAGGCTCTCGCTTCTGGCCGATTTCGCTTCGCTCGATACCTTTCCGGCCGATCATCGTAGGCCCGGCGTGAATGTGGTGGGAATGATTCGCGGTGGCGACCCGGTGCTGGCGAGAGAAGTTGTGCTTGTTGACGCGCACTACGATCATCTTGGAATCGGTAAGCCCGTCAATGGTGACTCGATTTACAATGGTGCTGATGACGATGCGTCCGGTACGACCGCCGTAATTGAAATTGCGCGGTCCATCGCCGCCGGTACGCGGCCGAAGCGTACGATCCTCTTTGTCGCAACGACAGGAGAGGAGGTCGGCCTGCTCGGCACACGCTGGTTCATCATGCACCCACCGGTCGCGCTCACGTCCATTGTCGCGAATCTGGAGATCGAGATGATCGGTCGCCCAGATTCACTCGCCGGCGGACCGGGCCGCGCCTGGTTGACGGGATATAGCCGATCAACGATGGGTGCGATGTTTACTGCGGCAGGATTGCCGATTGTCGCGGATGCGCGGCCATCCGAGCATTTTTTCGAGCGAAGCGACAACATTGCGTACGCGCAGATGGGCATTCCGGCCCATACGCTATCCACGTACAATATGCATGCCGACTACCATCGTCCTTCAGACGAGTTGTCACGGATCAACTTTCGCCACATGACGCAAGTGATTCAGGCGGGAGTCGGCGCTGTGCGGATACTTGCCGACGGGCCCATCCCAAAGTGGAACAAGGGTGGACGGCCAGCGCCGCACTAGGTGACGATAGCTCAGGGACGAGCGTAGGAATACAGGTTGTTAATACGAATTGCCCGGTAAGCGGATGCGTTCGGTACACCCGGCGCATTATCGAGCTGCATTCGATTCACAAGTGTACCGTCTGGCGCGACTTCGTCAAACAACCCGGTGTTGGTCCACGCAACAACGGTATTTCCATTCGACAGCCGCTGTACCGAGCCAGTGAACTCATTGAAAAGCGCGGGGCTCGGCGTGTACTGCCAGACCATAGTAGCGGTCTTCGTGGACAAATTGAGCTCATATTCGACTGCTCGCGAGCTTTGCGGCGTATGCGTAACTCCGTTGTCGAAGACAAGTAGATGTCCATTCGGCAGCACACGTACGGAGTGCTGTCCCCCAAACCCGTTCATGGGATCGTTCACGAACGTGAACTGATTTCTCGTGCCGCCGAGTTGCCACACCACGTCGTGCGTAGTCTCGTCCAGTTTAATGATCGCGCCAAGGTCGCGAAAAGAAACTATCAGACCGCCATCAAGATCGAAGTCGATGGAATTAGGATGATCGATCGATTGGTCTGCTGTCGGCGGGTCAATCTTGTCGGTATGCGTCCAGTAGTTCCAGCCCTGCATCAACGTATCCACAGCACCCGTCGCGCCGATGCGCAAGATCTGATGACCGGCGATCTGGTCGGCGGCCCCGCCACCGTACGCGGATTGATCTAGAGTGCGAATGTCATATCCGAACAGATAATCAGCAACGCGGCGACCATTCGCATCGCTCTGTACCTGCAGTTCATGCCCATCTGTGTACGGACTTCCGGACGCATATATTGCGCGAACAGAATCGCCTTCGGGTGTTAACTCAACAAACGCCCCGGCGGTTGGATTGTCGCCGATGGAATTGCCAACGAACACAGTGAAATCACCGTTCGTCTGTTGCTTGGCCTCCTGAACGTAGATCTGCCCGAAATCGCGAAACCATCGGATTCGTCCAGCTGTATCGAACGCGAGCAAGTAGCCGTGGTTGTCCGGCGCAACCATCGAGGCGAGCGTATAGCCGGAGGTTGGTGGTGTCCCGGAGATCAGCGCGAGATTGATGCTGGCGAGCGCCTGAGGCAATGACGGCGTCAAAAAACTCGTTGCCGTTCCTGTCACTGTCGTTCCTCCCCGGCGAGTTTGGAGGACTATCGAGTACGTAGTTGCCGGAAGCAACCCGAGCGCCGTGATCTCGCCCCCGCCTGCGGGGAACCACGGTGTTGCACCCGTATCGGTGCCGTCGCCTGATGTGTACTTGGCACGAACAGAATCCGCGGGAGTGGAAGCAAACGAGATGAGGGCCGCGTCTTTAACGCCGGGGTCGGCGCTAATGGTCGCAACGTCGAGTGGTGCCGCGGGGCTGAGTACGTCTGACGGAGCCAGCCCTTCCGAGCACGCGCTTGCAAGCAATGCCGACAGGGTAAGGAAGATCGATAACCAGTGCGCGCGATGTTTCATTGTCCCGGGACGAAGAAAGGGTCCTCGGCGCAACCACTTCTGTCGTGTGACGCCGATCCTCTTTGACGTCAGCGAGGGGCGATCTGTTAGCGAGCCTGGGGTATCCACGGCCAGGGCTGTTTATCGGCGTGGCATGGTCCGAAGATCTTGTGAAGTTCTCGCCTGCGGTCCTGGGTCCTCACGACGGCGTCTACCATGCCAGTTCTACCATCTCCCAAGTGTCACGAAACCGTCCCTAGCTGCGGAATCCCTCACGGCCATCGGCGGCTCGCGTCGCCGAGCCAGCCCACTGGCCATTGATATCGTGTCTCCAAAGCGGATGAGAGGCGATGACGGGGCGGCTTGGCCGCGAACGGCGCGCAGACGCAGAGTGTACGTCGAATCGTGGCGTGGTTCACGGCCGGGAGCTAGCCTTCGTTTGTAACCACATCCTGGTGCAACGTACTGATGCGCGAGGCGTAGTGTACCTGTATGCCATCATTGCGATCCCCGACGTTATCCAATGCTTTCTCTCAGTCAGTAAGATGTTGACCCGCTCGAAATATTCGGGAACATAT
>JBDTAZ010000233.1:0-5774 GCA_039924325.1 Gemmatimonadaceae bacterium | reverse complement strand
GCATCGAGGTTCCGTTGCTGTACGGTGTCATCGCGGCAACACTACTTCTCACCGGGCCAGGGCTGTATTCCGTTGACGCCGCACTCGGACTCGGCGCGCTGTCGACGCCAGTATTGCAGTGGGGCGCGCTCGCGATCGGGCTTGTTGGCGGAATCGGCAATCTCTTTGCACGGCGACCGATAACTGTGTAACGCATGAGCCGACACGTCGGCGTGAATGCAATGTGAAACGGGGCACAACAAAACCGCAGTCGGCGACGACTGCGGTTTTGTTGTGCCAATGCAGGGATGATCCGTGCTGCCACGCCGGTCGTACGTGGCTCACCAATCCTGATAACTTTCCACACATGATGCAACAGCGAACTCTTGGTATTGATGGCCTGACAGTTTCCGCGATCGGGCTTGGATGCATGGGCATGACCGCGTCGTACGACTCGCCCGAAGCACGCGACGAAAAGGAGGCGACTGCCACGCTTCATCGCGCGCTCGAAGTCGGTGTCACATTCCTCGATACCGCGGAGGTGTACGGGCCTTATACCAACGAAGAGCTGCTAGGGCGAGCGCTCAAGGGGCGGCGGGATGACGCGATCATCGCGACCAAGTTTGGATGGAGGATTGGCGGTCCCGGAGTTGAGCACGGACTGGACAGTCGGCCGGCGCACATACGCGAGGCCGTGGAAGGATCGCTGCGCAGACTTCAGACGGACCACATCGATCTGCTGTACCAGCACCGGGTCGATCCCGATGTGCCGATCGAGGAAGTTGTTGGGACGATGGCCGCCCTCGTGAGTGAAGGGAAGGTGAGGTTTCTTGGGCTTTCCGAAGCTGGCGAGGCGAACATCCGCCGAGCGCATGCGGTTCATCCGATCTCGGCGCTACAGAGCGAATATTCGCTATGGGAGCGGAATCTCGAGGAGCGCATCATCCCGTTATTGCGCGAGTTGCACATTGGTCTTGTGCCTTTCAGTCCGCTCGGTCGCGGGTTCCTGACCGGCGCTGTGAAGCGCGCCGAGGATATGCCGAATGGTGATTTCCGCGCCGGTGACCCGCGATTTCAGGGTCCGAATTTCGACGCGAATATGCAGGCCGTTTCAGTTGTGAAGGAGATTGCCACGTCGCGGAAGGCGACGGCTGGGCAGATCGCGCTCGCGTGGCTGCTCCACAAGGGCGATGACATCGTTCCGATTCCAGGAACGAAGCATCGCGCGAGACTTGAGGAAAATGCGGCTGCGGCCGATGTGAAACTTGACGCTGGTGACATGTCGAGGCTGAACGATGCCCTGGCTCCGGACAAGATTTCCGGTCCTCGTTACAACGAAGCGAGGATGGCGACAGTCGATCGCTGACAAGCGGCTGGCTTGTGCTTCCTCTCGGGGTATATTAATTAACTAACTGGTTAATTAATGAAGAAAGCCGAAACGCAAAAACCGCCGTCCGACCCGACTGGGTCGATGAAGCCGCCCGGGCGCCGCGGCAGGAACCGCGACACTACGACCGAAGCCCGGATCCTCGCGGCGGCGCGGGCTGTTTTCGTTCGTAGCGGAACCGCTGGCGCCAGGATGCAGGAGATCGCCGAAGAGGCCGGCGTAAACCAGGCGCTTCTCCATTACTACTTCCGGTCAAAGGACCAACTCGCGCAGGCTGTATTCCGGGAGCTTGGTGCGCGCATCGTCCCTTCGATCACGAGCATATTCGCGTCCGACGAGGACCTCGCGCTCAAGATCGAGCGCTTCGTGCACACCTACATCGACCTGGTCCGCCAGAACCCGTTCATCCCGGGCTACATACTCGCGGAAGTTCATTTCAATCCCGAACGGCTGGCAGCACTGGCGGAGCAGGTTACAGGTTCCAATCCAGCTAGTGCAATTCAGTTGTTCATACCGCGCCTGCGGGCGCAGTTGAATCAACAGGCAGCGATTGGCGCGATGCGATCAATTGCGCCTGAACAGTTTCTGGTAAACCTGATCGCGCTCTGCGTCTTTCCGTTTGCCGCGCGTCCTGTTCTTCGGATCGTGCTCGGACAGGATGACGCTGCGTTCAATCGATTCCTCGATGAGCGCAGAGTTGAACTACCGGATTTCATCCTCAACGCACTCAGACCATGATGCGACGCCACCGTGCGCATTCAATTGCGGCTCTATGTGCAGTCGCCGCGATCGTGATTTTCGCACTCCCCCGCCGCGCGGCCGCACAGGATTCCACGCCGCCGCGGGACACGCTGCACCTCGGAGATCTCCAATCCCGGGCTGTTCAGAGCGACCCAAGGGCGAGACAGCTCGAGTTGCTGGCCGCTCAGTCGTCGCTGCGTGAAAGCGACATCGATGCTACGCGACTTCCAACATTGGGGGCGAATGCACAGGGGCAGTATCAGTCGCAGGTCGTATCGATTCCGCTTCGCTTGCCTAATGGGATCTCGCTTCCAGAACCTTCGCATGACACGTATGACGCCTACGTTGCGGCGCAGCAGTCGATATACGATCCGTCACTCAATGCGAAACGTGGCGTCGAGCGCGCTCAGCTTGCTGCCTCGCAAGCGGGTGTGCGGGCATCGCTCTTCACGCTTCGCCAGAATGTGAACGACGCCTATTTCGCCGCGCTCATGAGTCAGCAGCAGGCGGCCGATCAACAGGCAGCCATTGCGGACATTGAGGCGCACCGTCGCGTGGCGCTCGACCGTGTGAAACAGGGTTCCGCGTTGCCGAGCGAACCGGAGATGTTCGAAGCTGAGATGCTGCGACGTAAGCAGACCGTGGGATCCCTGGATGCAAGCCGTGCGGCGTCGCTCGCAGTACTGGCCAACCTGACTGGCAACGCGTTCGCGGCGAACGACGCTCTGGCGATTCCCGACCTCGCGACGTCAGTAGCGACGGCGCGCAGTTTGACGGACACGCTCGGCGCGCGGCCAGAATACGCTCAGTTTGCGCGGAATCGCGATGTGATCGCGGAGCAACGGGCGTCTCTTGGCGCTGCTGATCTCCCACGTGTGTCGGCGTTCGGAAGAGGTGGATACGGGCGGCCGGGTTTGAATCCATTGTCGCAGAATTTTCAGAACTACTGGCTTGCGGGGATCAAGGTTGACTGGACTCCGTGGAACTGGGGGACGACCACGCGCGACCGCCAGGCGCTGACTTTACAAAAGCAGATCGTCGAGACAGACGAAGCTGCGTTCAGGAAGAGCGTGCAGCGCAATGTCACTTCGCAACTTGCTGTCATCGATCAGCTTCGGCAAACGTTGTCCGACGACGACGCAATCATCACGCTGCGTGAGCGAATCCTGAAAGAGACCGGTTTTCGCTTCGATGAGGGTGTCATTACGTCCGCAGACTACATCGATCGCGAAACCGATCTCCTGAATGCGCGACTGGCGCGCTCGACCCATCTGGTTCAACTGGCTCAGGCGCGTGCGAATTTCCTCACTTCTCTGGGACTGGAGGTCCGCTGATGAGATACCTGAATAGCCGCCAAAAATCTGCGGCACTGAGTATGGTGGCGGTTTTTGCCATGACAGCGTGTCGCGCATCACCGCGCCCCGACGCGTACGGGAACTTCGAGGCGACGGAGGTGGTTGTATCAGCCCAGACAGCGGGCCAGATCGAGCGGTTTCTCCCGGTCGAAGGCGCTACGCTCGCACAGGGAACTGAGGTTGCGTTGATCGATACAACGCAACTCGCACTCCAACGCAGGCAGCTTGAAGCACAGAACTCGGCTGCAACAGCACGGGCGACACAGGCTACTCAACAACTCGCCGTGCTTCGCGTTCAGAGTGACGTGTCAAAGCGTGCGTTCGACCGCGCGCAACGCCTGCTCGCCGAGAAGGCCGCGACAGCGCAGCAACTGGATCAGGCAGAGCGCGATTATCGTGTTCTCATGGCACAGATCGCGGCTGCGGAATCGCAGAGTCGGAGTGTAAAGCTGGATGCGACCGCGGCGCAGGCAACTGTGGCCCAGATCGAGGAGCAGATCAATAAAAGCAGAGTGCTGAATCCGACAAGCGGCACCGTGCTTACGACGTACGCTCGCGCGGGAGAAGTTATGCAACCAGGCGAGCCACTGTACCGCATCGCGAATCTGGACACGATGATTCTGCGCGCTTACGTGAGCGAAGCGCAGTTGACGTCGTTTCGGATCGGGCAGCGTGTCGCCGTACACGTGGATCAGGGAGCAGGGAAGCTCCTGACATTACCAGGCACTGTCAGCTGGGTATCATCGACGTCGGAGTTCACACCCACTCCAGTGCAGACGCGTGACGAGCGCACCGAGCTTGTTTACGCGGTCAAGGTGCTAGTCAAGAACCCGAATGGGGCGCTGAAAATCGGAATGCCGGCGGACCTTTCGCTCGACAATTCCCAGGCCGAACCAACTGCCGTTGCACCAGGTTCTAGCAGCGTCCGGTGAGTCAAACGAACGCCGCGCGTTCAGAGCCAGCGAGTGGGCCTCCGCTAGCAGTGAATGCTGTCACCAAGCGATTCGATGCCACGGTCGCGCTGGATGAGGTCTCCTTCACCATGCGGCCCGCCGAGTTGTTTGGGCTGGTCGGGCCTGACGGCGCCGGGAAGACAACGTTGTTTCGCATATTGACAACGTTGCTCGTTCCGGATTCCGGATCGGCGACCGTGCTCGGTCTGGACGTCGTGAAGGATCTTTGGGAGATTCGCGCGCGTGTTGGCTACATGCCAGGCCGGTTTTCGCTGTATCCCGATCTAAGCGTGGAGGAGAATCTTCGATTCTTTGCCTCAGTATTCGGAACCAGCATCGATGAAGGGCAAGCGACGATCGAGCCTATCTACAATCAACTGGAACCGTTCAAGGATCGCCGAGCCGGTGCACTGTCGGGAGGAATGAAACAAAAGCTTGCGCTATGTTGCGCGCTGGTGCACCGGCCGGAGATCCTGCTGCTCGACGAACCGACGACAGGAGTCGACGCGGTTTCACGCGGCGAATTCTGGGACCTGCTCGATACCTTCAAGGCATCCGGGCTTTCGATTCTTGTTTCGACCGCTTACATGGACGAAGCGACGCGTTGCGACCGCGTGGCGTTGATGCAGCGGGGACGCATCCTCGCGGTGGACAAGCCGTCGGTCATAGCAGCGCGGTACCCGCATCCGCTGCTGGCGGTGCACGCGCGCGAGCGACACGCACTTCTGCAGATTCTGCGCGCATACCCGCACGTATCGTCGGTGTATCCGTTTGGAGAGAACCTGCATTACAGCGATTCCAGACCAGACATGAGCGTTGACTCGATAGCGGCGGAACTCCGCTCGTTCCTCGCCACGCAGAGCGTCTCCGAAGTACGCGTGGAGCCGATTGCGCCGGGCATTGAAGACGCGTTCATGGAACTGATGGGTGCTCCGGAAAAACCGGTACAGGCCGCCGCGTGACCGCTGCGATCGACGTGCATGAGCTGACGCGGAAGTTTGGCGACTTCACCGCGGTCGATGCGATCACTTTCGATGTGCAACGCGGCGAGGTCTTTGGCTTCCTTGGGGCCAACGGGGCGGGGAAGACAACGGCAATCAAAATGCTGATTGGGCTGCTTGCTCCAACATCTGGAACCGCGAGTGTCGCGGGCTTTGACGTTGCGAGGGACGCGGATTCCGTAAGGCGTCACATCGGCTACATGAGCCAGCGTTTTTCGCTGTACGAAGATCTTACTGTCAGGGAGAATATCACTCTGTATGGCGGTATCTACGGACTGACGGATGCCGAAATCCGTGAGCGCGGCGACACGTTGATCGGCGATCTTCAGCTCGGGAATGCGGCTGACGAGCGCGTAAT
>JBDTAZ010000232.1:0-6850 GCA_039924325.1 Gemmatimonadaceae bacterium | reverse complement strand
CGTCGCGTCGCGCGCCCCGCGGGAGTTCGCGACTTGAGCGCGTTCTCGTTGGCGTAAAAACTCGCCTTGAGTGCGTGTGGTGACATCTCAGCGACGCCGTACTCGACCACCGATTCCTCGAGGGCACATGCCAGCCGTCCTAGTGCGTCGTCGTTCGCCGCGTAGCTTTTGATTCGCTTGGCAGTTCCCATCAACACGCGCTTCGCTGCAGAAAGGTCGCCGCGTCGGTTCGCCTCGGTCGCCTCCGCGCGCGCTCTGGAGGCAAACACTGATGCTACGGCTCGATCCACCGCGCGCTCACGCGCCTGAGCATCGTTCTCCGTGTGGTTCGCGAATTTCCACGCAAGTTCTGCGTCCGCACCAGCCACACTATGGTCATGCTCTAACGCTGATACGCGTATTCCGAGCCGCTCTCCAATCTCACCCTTTGGGAACGTAGCTGCGAACGTCACCGTAATTTCCTGGTTCGAAACCAGATCGCCGAGCGCAACGACGAGACCGCCGCTGGCACGATCGGTGTGCGAGCGAAAGCGATTCAACACCTCAACGCGTACGCCTTCGGGCGCGCTCACGTGGATCGAGGCCTCTTGCACTGTCACCTCGGCCGCTTCGCCGAGTTCCGCGGTAAGCGCCTCGCGAATCTGGGCGGCGCCTTCGATGAAAGTGAATGTGCCGCCGCCTTCGTGGGCCAAGTCGCGTAGAAGGCGTTCGTCGAAATCGGCGCCGACACCGATGGTCGATGTTACGACACCGCGCACACGAAGCTCGCGTGCATGCATCGCTAGCTCTTCGTGATCGGTGATCCCATGATTCGCGAGTCCGTCGGTAAGGAGCAGACATCGATTGACTCCTTCACGGTCCAGATGCTCAGCCACCTGCTCGCAGCCCGTGAGCCAACCTCCGCCAAGATCCGTACTGCCACGTGGCTGGATTTCGGCGAGGGCGCGCAGTGCATTACTGCGCGCACTTTCTGTCGCCAGAGTGGAACGGGCAAGTACGTCGATGTGATCGTCGTAGACAACGAGAGAGAACCGGTCGATTTTGCGCAGCATTCCGAGTGCGGCCTCGACGGCCTCACGCGCGAGATCGAACTTGCGGGCGTCGGACATCGAGCCCGATCGGTCGAGCACCAGCGCTACGTTGACTGGTAGCCGTTGCTCTCGAGGTTCCGCCGTGGGTGCGACCAATGTAGCGGTGAAGTATCTCGTGCTGTGGGAAGCAGCACGTATGAGCGAGCGGTCCGCCAGGAGTTGAAGCGATAGTGCGTTTGAGTTTGGCTTGTTCGTCATGATTTCTCCGTAAGGGTGAGATTTCTCTCGTACTTCAAGCAGCTGTGTGTCATTGAGACGCGATACGTGAAGACCATCTTACGTCCATCGCGCACCGTCTCCGGCTCGCTCACGTTTCAAGAGTCGTCTTCAGACATGAGTTCGCGAGCAACTTTGAGCAGCTCGTCCAACTGATTGTTCTGCTGGCGCGACAACGGCCGTCGTACGTGCAGCTCGATGTCGGGCGATAATCCTATGCGCTCCCAAGTACTTCGGGGCTCGCTCTTGACTCGTGAGCTGCGCACCGTGGTTTCCTGTTCGTCCACGCGCCCGCCGTATGCCACGCTGGAGGCCGTGACGAATCCTGTGCTATCGCCGGAAACTTCATGGAGCGCTGGGAACCAAGATGAAGCGTCCGGACTTCGAGTGCGCTTTGCCAGCACATCGCGCACGTAGGCGGCAGCGGAGCGCTGTGGCTTCTTCGGCGAGGAGTCCTCGAGAATGCGGTGAATTGCCGCGTCATTGAGGTCTTCCAGCCGGAGCCTGATCTCCGACAGTGGGAGGTGCTCCTGCTTCAGCCTATTTATTAGATGCAGGCGGTCCAGGTGGCCATCGGTGTAGCGAGTCAACGGCCCACGGGACTCGGCGGACGGAAGCAGCCCCTGCTTGATGTAATAGCGAATTGTACGAGCCGTAACCCCGGCCCGAGAGGCCAATTCCTGGAGATCGAAGGTCTGCGGGGTAACGTCCATGGCCTATATTACCACTGTGACGTTACACTGTCAAGATACCGTATGCACGGATCTCTGTTGTGGCGGCGGGCATGCGCCGGCTGCATCGTTACCGGAAAGGCCAAGTCCCACTAATAGGAGCAAGATGCGCCGGTGCGATCCAGCGTGACACAGACGTTCAATTTTTCAATCCAGCGTTAGGTCGAGGACCTGATGCGAATTCGCTTTTTCCTGTCCGCAGTGGTCCTGACAGCGACTGTGTTCGCGTGCAACGGCACATCCTCCACCGACGCTGGAACGAGCATTGCTGGGGCGTGGCTTCTCAAGTCGCTCAATGGCACCGATGTTCCAGCCGTCCTTTCTGTCAGTGGCAATGATACAACATTTTTGGATACCGAACTTCTGATACTGCCCCCAGCCGGCAAGTATTCGCGGACTACCAACAAAGTCACAGATAGTCCGTCGATATTCGGAAGTCCTGTTACGGGCACGTCTTCGGGAACGTACGCTCGTAAAGGCTCGGGCTATTCGTTCAACGATGACTCGCTTGGCGTCGGAACCGGCTCGCTCACCAACGGCATGCTGACGATCGCATTCGGGGGACAGGTGCACGTATTCTCGCTACCGTAGCAAGCTTGCTTCACGAACGGGAGTTGGTCGTGTCCTTATTCAGCGTCAATGTGTGAGCGAAAACGTAAACGGCTCCTTCACTAGTTGTGGAACGCGGCATCCCCCAAATCGCGCGGGCGTGTATGTGGCAGTCTTGAGCCACTCGAAGACCGAGTGCGCGAATTCGTTGTAGTAGCCGAGCATGAAGCCGGTTGGCCGTCTTTGAGACGGTGACCAGATATCCTTTATTGATTCCGGTATTGGGTGTCCAGCGGTATCCACCACGAAGGTGGCGACGACAACGCCCGTCACTCCCTTGCTTCGCAAATCGTCCGGATATTCCGGATGTGATGTTTCAGGTTTCCGGGCTGGCGTTCCTGGAGGGAACATCACCGAGAAGACCGGAAATGCGGCGCGGCCGTGCGCTGCTACCCGCGTCGAGTCTACAGGGATCAGCGCAAACCCGACGCCGAAAGCCAGCGTATCGCTTCTATGTGAGCTTTGCGGCCAAAAGGGACCTTCCCCGGAGTCCTGCGCGACATGAGCCGCTTTCAGCAACATTGCTTCCGCCACCGAATCAGCGTGGTGGGTCGTCAATTGATAAACTGGTTGCGAGTCGCGAACAAGTCTCACACTGAGTGGTGTTTCACCGGAGATATTGCGCCACGTAATCGTCGGCTCGCCTGACGGAAGTGTGTCGCCATGTCCGCGGAGAAGGGCTCGGAGACGTTGCCCAACGGACTGCGCGAAGACGTCGGCCATCGGTCCGACCAAGCCGGCGACTGAATCTGCAACGTCCGCGCGCACGTAAACAACGAACGGCACGCTGGGAGCGACCGACATCGTGTCGAGGCATTTGCTCTTGATGGCGTAAGGCGCCCTTGGGACAATCTGTGCAACGATCGGAGGTGGGGCGGCGGCGCCGGCGATCGCAACCAACAGGAGCGGAAAAATGCGTTTCATGGATTAAAGGTCGTACGTAAATCGGGAAACGGCGCGGGAAACGGTGTCAGATCTTGCACAATGCAAACGAGACAGTCTCCGTCTTCACAGACGTTGAGGGCTTTGCCCATGAGGTCAGACGCCGAACTTGTCACGTTGAGCTAATCACGTACGTGAGACACGATTCTCCCACGGAGAGCCGAAGCGTATTCCTCTAAGTTTGTATTGTGCAAGATCTGACACCGATCCGCGGACACCGATCCGCGCCGTCGATCCGCGCCGGACGGGCGCCGCGTGTGCGTCCGGACGCCGGTCCGATATCTCGGAGCTCGGGCCATCCACGCATCTGCTGTATGCGCGTTCCAAGCTAGGATTCCACACGGCGTCACTTCGCGCTAAATCGAGCTTTGTCTGAAATTCCCCACCTAAGGTTCGCGATTACAGCAGTCGGACCGCCCTTGAGTTCGCCGTTCTTGCCAAAACCCGTCGCCAACCAGAGCTGATCTCCGACGCGAAATTCCAGGCCACCGCTCCATGATCTGGAAGAGGGTGTCGCAACGGAAGTTGACGAGTAGACGTGGTCGCCCACTGCCTCGACAAAAGCATTGAACGTTGGGCGCCCCGCGACAAGACGCCCTCCGTAGGCAAGTGACCGAGCGCGCACAGACGACACGCCGTGCGTCGCGTCTGCCCATTGCGAGTAAGCAATGAACTCACCAGCAGCGGTGAGTGGTACTCCTGCTACCGCCCACACGCTTGTCCCGAGCGAAGAATTGCGGCTGAGCGTCGACGACGCGAGTTTTTGACCACCGGCCGCTGCTATGCTCACGTGAAGTGCGTTCCAGTGAGTCTTCGTGTACTCTGCCTGAACACGCTTCATGACAGTTTGGTTGCACGTTTTGATGGAGTCCTCGACCTGGCGCGACCGGACTGTAGCAAGTTGCTCTTGAACGCTGTTCAGCTGCGCTTGCAACCTGGTGGCCTGGGTATCGGTCTGCTCCTTCTCGGCTTGGCGTGCTGGCAACGGCGGCGGAGGCCCCTTGCATTGTCGGAATCCGGCGACGACGGCGTCAGTGAACTTCTGGTCGGCCATTGGATCGGCGAAGTCCACGATGGGAATTCGAATCCCGTACGAGAGATCTGTCGTGGTACTATCGCCCGACGATCGGACAGATGCTAGCGACATTTGCGTGTTGGCGACAATGCTGGCGACGCCTCGACGTTGATATGTGGACAGCGACATCGTTGTCTGCATCACGGCAGACGGCTGAAACTCGATGGCGAGGCCCTGCCGCACGCGGCCAGTTTCGTCGATTGCGTTTACGAGAGAGGCACTCAGGTCTCGCGATGTTGTCGGGCGCGCAATTTTCGCAGGCGAGAGGTTCAAGAAGGTAAATGCCGGACTCTCTGGCACAGAGTACGCCTTCACCGCCTCGTCGGCGGCACCGGCGCCCCCTCCACTTACGAGGCTCCCCGGTGAGGCTGCTGAATTAGCTGGACTCGTGGATTGCGCGTGCGCGCTCGGAAATGCTGGTGCCATCAGCATTGCGACGAGCACTACTGAACGAAAGGCGTATGAGGCCTTCCTCACGGTGCACTCTGCAGATGCACGGAGCCGGTGCGTGTATCCTGCCCGCTCGCGTCGAGCGTACCGGTGAGGGTGATGTGCCCGTTGACTATTTCGGTATTCGACTGGAGCAAATTCAACGCTACGCCGTATGTCGAATTGGCGAGCCCCCCAACTGCGAGCCTCCATCCGATCGATGTATCACCAACAACGTCATACTGAACGTGGGTGGGAAGCCCATCACCGTTTGCGACCTCCCGCTCATCCTGCCATGCAGATGCTCCAGGCGGGAGAGTCCACAGCAGACAGTACACGGCATTCACAGTGGAAACGTGGAGCGCAACAGTGAGCGCTCCATCGTTGGCCAAAATCGGATCCGCAGCCATGCGCACTCCTTTATTGTAGGGAAACTTCGGCGCTCAAGAGTGCGATGTCCGATCTGATGGTAACGCCACGCGCAAGCGGCCTGACTCGGCGTGCAATCGCGATCTCAGCCTTCGAACCTGCGTGTCCCGCTCTTCCTGAGTCAGACCCACACGTCGCCCGGCGAGGTGTGCAATGGGAGTCGATTGAAGCAATCGACGCAGCCGCCGAATGTGCGCGTTGCGCGCCTCTGACACGAGCTCGCTCGTGGTGTCTGCGTTTGACATAGCACCTCTACAATTTGTCTTAAGAAACGCATCTGTGGGCAACGCGAGTCTTGCTCTCCAACGGGCGAGACGGTACAATAGTCTCCGCTGCTTGTCAATGGTGACGCGGCGGTGGCTCGATGCAGTCACTACGCCTACAAGAGCGTGAACGCGTTTCCCCAAGAGGTGACAATGTCATTCCGCATCACAGGAACCATTCTCGTCCCGGCTCATATGGTAGACGGCCCACACAGCTCAGAGGCGCCGAAAACTCCATCCAGTCTCGACGCCGTCCGTCGGAAGCACAAGGGCGCAGTGGGCAAGTTCGACATTCCGGGCGACGATGATATCGACACCGACTCCACTCTGCCGGTGGGGAACGGAAATGACCTGCCCCGACACGTTCCTGCCCAGGAACTTCAAACGGAATTCAACATTCCGACGCGGATGGTAATTGGAGCCATCGCTTCACTTGGGGGGTTGAGCGCGGTCGTCGGAGCTATCGTGAGCGGGTTGGGCTTCTTCTCCAACACCATGCCCAATGCCTCGCAGGCTCGGAAACTCGAAGAACGACGAATGCAGATGCAGGCGCTCGCCACCGCGCTCCGAGCTCCGAGTGCGGACGACCGCGCCGAATCGATCACGCTTCTGTTGGACGCTGGCGTGCTCGAGGATCCGACTGGCGCACTTCGCCGCTCCGTTAACGACCCGGTGGTCCGGGTCCGCATCCCACGCTGGACAAGTGCAATCATCGAAGCACCGACCGACCGCCCAGGATCGGAGACACCGAACGGGGTTCGTGCAGACTCTTCCCCGCCAAACGCGAAAGAGCCGGCCGCCTCACACAGCGGGCCGCCGCCGTTGCCCGCTGGTAAACCGTAGAAAAACTATCCAGCGCATGGAATGCTGACCGTCATGCGCTGAATAACACAATAGAATCGGATTCGGCTACGACGATTGTCGTACGGGATGTCGCGTTACTTAGATCGAGGATCTCATACGACTTCGCATTGTTTTCGCACCGGCCTTGGAATCAGATAGGCTGGTGTGCGACGGTGCTTCATCCAAAGTCACTGCCTGATCGAAAACGTAACCGGCTGCGTC
>JBDTAZ010000231.1:0-3741 GCA_039924325.1 Gemmatimonadaceae bacterium | reverse complement strand
AGGAAGCCGGTTTCAAGCCATTGCCGGGTGAGACGCCCATTGTGCCGATAATCGTAGGAGAGACGTCTGCCGCCATCCGCATGAGTGACATGTTGCTGGCTCAAGGCGTCTTTGTGACAGGCTTTGGTTTCCCGGTTGTACCGCAGGGGCAGGCGCGGGTCCGCTGTCAGATTAGCGCCTCGCATTCCCGTGACGACCTGGACGCCGCTGTGGCTGCCATCACCTCGGTGGGGAGGCAGCTGGGAATCATCTCATAATGTAGGAGTCGTCATGCGCCGCACGCGCTTTGGTCTGCTAGCTGCTGTTCCGCTCTCCCTTTGCTTTGCGGCGTCCGCGCTGCAGGCACAACAGGAGCAGCTCTTCCAGAACTCATGGTTCTGGGGTCTGCATGCCGGGAGCACGTCGATTGGTACTCCAAACAGCTCCACCACTCAGGCTGGTACTGTTGGCGCGGATTGGATGATCACCCGCACGAACGCTGGATTGTACATCGCGTACGATCAGGCAAGCTTTAATCGTACTTCAGGAATTGCAGACGCGACGGCGGCGAACGGTCTTCGACCGGTTTCGGTGCGCGACCTGAGAACTGTGTCTATTGGTGGTCTCGCGTTCCCATGGCATTCCGGCCGGTTTCGCCCGTACGCTGGAGGCGGTTACGCGCTGAGCATCATTGGAAGCGCCGCAGTGCAACCCGACTCGCTCAACACGCCGGCGCCGTCCGGTGCAGCGCAGGCTGTGGACGACGCACGCAGCCGTTCGTCGCTGTTTGCTATCGTCGGCGCTCAGTGGCAGATCCACCTCACAGCGATCTACGCACAAGCTTCCTTCCTACCATCCAGCGACCAGTTCCTGATCACAAAGCCGATAACGTCTCTCTCCGTGGGCATCCGATACAACTTCGGAAGTTCGATCGACAGCCAGTAGCTGCGGAGCTCCATGGCTTGCATCGCGTAGCAGGACGCGCGATGCAAGCCTTTGTCAGGCTTTGGACACGAACTCATTGCCACGGATGAACCAGCGCAGCGGCCAGTCGGCGGCATGTCTGATGCCGATGCGCGGCGTTACCGCAACGGCCGAATCGGGAATGGCTGCGTAGTCGCGAATTACCAGCGATCCTCTCTGGAGTGATTGGCAATTCACGGTGCCAGTGATCCCCATGGCCATGCAGAGCTTGCCAGGTCCGTTGGTGAGATCGCGGTCGCGGGTCGCCTGTGGTCTGCGCATCCGCATCAAGTCGATTCGCTGGACCGGTTGAACCGCACGAACCAGGACCGCGCTTGGCTGCCCCGCAGGACGGGTGACGGCGTTGAAGCACCAGTACATGCCGTAGATGAAATACACGTACGCTAAACCAGCGCGCTGGTACAGCGGTGCGGTCCGCGCCGTGAGGCCAGCCGCGGCGTGACACGCTGCGTCGTGCTCACCCACATACGCTTCGGTCTCGACGATCATGCCGCTTGCGGTTCCCTGCTCCGTCCTGAACTGAAGCAGCATGCCGAGCATGTCGCGCGCTACGAGTTCGGTCTCGCGAGCATAGAAGCTCGCTGGGACGATTCGTCCTGGTTTCATCTAGCGGTTACTCCAACGAAGCTCGTTGTTGTCCCCGCGAATGCGGGAAACCGCATCCACGGGGACAACGAAGTTCCTTACTTCCGAGTCGTCGTCTTTTTTGCCGCCGTTTTTCGTGCGGGCTTGGCAGCGGGCTTGGCAGCGGGTTTCGCCGCCGACTTTGCAGGAGCCTTCGCGGCCGCCCTCGTCGGCGTTTTTGAAGCCGAAGAACTGGTCGGCGCTTCGGTCGCCTTCTTTGGAGTCCCCTTCCGACCGCTGGCTCCCTTGCGCGCTGTGGCCACGGGTGCTGCTTCTGGCGCGGACGGTGCTGCGGAAGGTGTTGCGGAAGGTGCTGACGGGAGTGACGCTACCGGTGCACTGATAGGAGAATCGTAGTCCACAACTCCAACGGATAGCAGATCAAGCGGCGGCGCTGTCGCACCGCGGCGAGGCGAACGGCTACCGGCGCCGCGCTGACCCATTCCGCGGGGTGCTGGAGCGCTTGGCGGACGGACCGGGGCGTTGGCGATCGCGGCGGCACCCAGTTGATCGACTATGGGCGCGACGATGACCGCTGGTCGCACCTCGTAATCGTCTCCACGACGACGCAAGTCGATGATATCCGAGTCGTGCGCGTCCTTCAGAATTCTTGTGAAATTCTTTTCACTTAGACTCTCACTGTCGCGACCGAGCAACTCGCGTGCAGTACGTCTCACATCGCTGGCGCGCGTTCCACCGCCGTGCCGGGCAATGTGATCGACCGCGCGACGCATCAGATCGAATGCTTCGTCGCGTGTAAGTCTCAGACCGCCAACCCCGATGCCGTCGACTGCATTAGTCGGTTCGGACGGTTTCGGCGCCGGAGCAGTTGCAGCCGGCGTTGCAGAGGAAGTCGTAGAGGAAGTTGCAGTTGGTGTTGCGGGGCGGGATGGCGCTGGCTCGTGCGCGGCGAATGAAAGCTCGGATTGTGCCGGGGATTCTACGACCACCGATGTGTCGGTCACTGGCTCTGCACCGACCGCGTTTGCGTCAAGCGTGGCATCGGACGTGGCGTCGGGCGAAGCACCGTGCTCGCGGGTACGATCGCGGTCGCGCCCCCGTCCGCCACGGCCACGGCGGCTCCGCGATTCGCGCGGCTCGCGCGCCGGCGCGGAGGTCGCGGTTCCAGAAGCTGCTGGATCAGCGGAACTCGCTGTTGCCTCGGCAGCCGCGCCATCTGCTGGCGTTGCACCGGGGGTTCCTGACGTGGGCATATCAACTTCGAGCTGGCCATTATCCATCTTGTGCGCAACGAGAATCCCGCGGTGGGAAGCTTCCTGCACAAAGCGGGTGAACTTGGACATTCCGAGGTTCTTTTCGTCAAACGAACTGTCGATTTGCTGCATTACCTGCTTCAGCCGGTCGGCGCGCATTACATCACCATTCCGTTTCATGCGCTGGACGGCTTCACCGGCGAGCTGCCATGGATCCCACTTCGCGACATCCTCCTCGCGAGTGTTGACGAGGCCGGCGAGCGCGTTGTAGCTGTAGTATTCATCGCAATTCTGAACCAGCAAATCGCTGGACGACTCGCGGATGCCCACGCCGATCACGTACTTGCCGTATTCCTTGAGCTTGATGACAAGACTGGAGAAATCGCTGTCTCCACTGAGCAGGATGAAAGTTCCGATTTCCGGACGCGTGAATACCAGCTCGAGTGCGTCGATCGCGAGTCTGATGTCGGTGGCGTTCTTCTTGGAGGAGCCGTACGCCGGCGCGAATATCAGATCGATCGACGATTCCGACAGCGGAACGATGTACTGAGGATATCGACGCCAGTCAGCGTAGGCTCGCTGGACCGAAACCTTCCCGTTCACGATGTCGGAAGAGAGGAGGCTGCGGAGCTCGGCGTTGAGATCCGAGCGAATTCCCATCGTGACGTTGTCGAAATCGATGAGGAGAGCGGCGTTTGGAGCGTGGAATGCGCCTCCTGAGGCGGAGAGCGCGGCGGCCTGTGGGCCGCGATGCACCGGCGCTACCGGGCCGCGCGTGGCGACCGGGGGCCGGATGTGACGAGGTGGCATGCTTTCGGTTTTTAGGTTTTCAACTCCGCGCGACTTCAGGTGCCGGTGCCGGAGCTTTAGCCATGGCAGCGGATCCTCGAAGTCGCGCAATCCCTTGTAATTTACTAGGACATGCCCCCGAAGCAACTGC
>JBDTAZ010000230.1:0-8722 GCA_039924325.1 Gemmatimonadaceae bacterium | reverse complement strand
CTGGTGAGCGCGCTACGGTCGTCGCGACGTTGGACGATCGTGATGAGGCTGACTGGGTCGTCGAAGAAATCATGTCGCGCATGTCGTCCGAGAATCGCTCGGCTCGAGAGTTCGCGGTGTTGTATCGTACGAATGCACAGAGTCGGAGCCTCGAAGACGCACTGCGCAAACACACGCTTCCCTACAGGCTCGTCGGCGCGGTACGGTTTTACGACCGCCGCGAAATCCGCGATCTCATGGCGTACCTGAAGCTCATCGCCAATCAAGCCGACGATGAGGCGTTCAGGAGAGCAGTCGCGGTGCCCAAGCGTGGTCTCGGCGATACGACAATAGAAACGCTTGCGGGCGCGGCGCGCGGTGCAGGAATTCCCATGCTGGAGGCGGCGTCAGTGCCAGACCTCGTGGCGATGGTCCGTCCCGCGGCTCGCGCCGGCCTCGCTGCTTTCGCGGAATTGATTGCGAGATTTCGCGAGATGGCGCGCGAATCGAGTGTTGACGAACTGCTGCGCGATCTCGTGGAGACGCTCAAGTTCGGCGACTATCTCCGTGCAGACAGTCCAGAACAGGCTCGTGACCGGATCGAGAACGTCAGCGCGCTGATCGATGGGGCAGCTGAAACTGTCGTGGATGATGGTGGAGAGGTTGGCCTGACGCCGCTCGACCACTTCCTTCAACGCGCGATGCTTGTCGCTGGCACCGATCAGCTGGATCCGTCGGCGGATGCCGTCACGCTGATGACGATGCACAACGCGAAGGGATTGGAATACCCCGTCGTGTTCATAACCGGGATCGAAGACGGACTGTTTCCGACATCGCAATCATTCGACGATCCGGCCAAGCTCGAGGAAGAGCGGCGGCTCTTCTATGTCGGAATCACGCGCGCCGAGCAGAAGCTGTATCTCACGCATTCGGAGAGCCGAAGGCGGAACGGTGAAATCGTCGGAGCAATTCCGTCGAGATTTCTGCGTGATATCCCAGCTGGAATGCTCGAGGAACGTGGGACCATGCGTGCGAAGACGAGCGGCAGGCATTCGTGGACCAATACATCGAGCCGACAGACGCACGCAGTTCCCGAATGGCGAACGGCCAAGCGTGACTGGGCCGCGGAGTCACAGGACGAACCAGCCTATCTTCCGGGCGAACGCGTACGTCACACAACTTTCGGAACCGGCACGATCGCTGAGATCGGTGGTCTGGGTCGCGACGTGAAGGCGACAATTGCGTTTGATGACGAAGAGGTGGGCAGCAAGACAATCAAGTTGGCATATACCAAGCTCGAGCGAGAGTGATCCAATGCCTGTAAGCGAAACGGACGTCCGAAAGATCGCTGACCTCGCGCGCCTGTCGCTCGCGGATACGGATCTGCCGGCGATCACCGAGCAGATGAATAACATTCTCGCGCACATGGATGTACTCACGCGAGTAGATACAGGGTCGATGGAAGCTGGCGACGCTGCAACCGAAAGCGGGATGCGCGTAAGGGACGATCGCGTGGCGCCAATCCCGATGAATACGACTGCGCCGTTGCTCGCGCCCGATTCTCGTGATGGATTCATCCTCGTTCCGCGCCTTGCGACGCACGAGGGCATCTGATGCGCAACATCATCGACATAATTAACGAAAGTGTGCAGCGTGCGGCGGATATGCAGTACGGCCGTGACGGTCTGAATATCATTGTGGCGACTAATCGCGGGGCGTCGATCGCAGCGGCCGAGGAAGTAGCCTCAGGATACGGCCGCGGCGACACGATGCCGCTCGCCGGCGTGCCGATCGCGGTGAAGGACAACATCGCCACCCTCGACATGCCGACCACATGCGCCTCACGGATTCTGGCGGGCTATATCAGTCCGTATGAGGCGACCGCAATCACACGACTCCGCAAAGGAGGCGCGGTGGTCGTTGCCAAGACCAACATGGATGAATTCGCAATGGGTTCATCAACGGAAACCAGCGCGTACGGACCGACCCGGAATCCGGTCGATCCCGAGCGCGCTCCCGGCGGTTCGTCTGGTGGCTCTGCCGCGGCTGTGGCAGCGGGAATCGTCAATATTGCACTCGGCTCGGAGACCGGCGGAAGCGTTCGGCAGCCAGCCGCGTTTTGTGGCGTTGTCGGAGTCAAGCCCACCTACGGACGCGTGAGTCGCTTTGGACTTGTCGCATTCGGCTCGTCACTTGATCAAATAGGAGTTTGCGCAAAGTCTGTTCGCGAAGCGGAGCTTGCGACATATCTGATGTCGGGCCTGGACCCCCTGGACGCGACAAGCGCGGATGTAGCCGTTCCGCCTATGCGTGACGCGGCGCAATCGGACAAGCCGGCGTCTCTAAAAGGGGTCACCGTCGGCCTTCCAGCTGAGTATTTTCCCGATTCGCTTGATCCTGAAGTTCGCGCGAGGTGCGACGGCGCGGTCGAGGCCATGCGTGCGCTTGGCGCGACAATTGTGAATGTTTCGCTGCCGCATACCGCGCTCGCAATTCCAGTTTACTACATCATCGCGCCGGCGGAGGCGTCGTCGAACCTCGCTCGATTCGATGGTGTCAGGTACGGGCCGCGCGCTGCGAATGCAGCCGACCTGCGAACCATGTATGATGCCACACGAAGCAAAGGTTTCGGCGCGGAAGTTCAACGACGCATCCTTCTTGGTACTTACGTGCTGTCTCACGGCTACTACGACGCTTACTACAGGAAGGCGCAAGCAGTGCGGGAGCTTATATCGCGCGACTTCACGAGCGTGTTCGGATCTGGCGTCGATCTACTCTTCACGCCGACTACCCCGACACCTGCGTTCAAGCTCGGCGCTGTTACCGATCCGTACGAGATGTACATGAGCGACATATTCACTGTTACGGCAAACCTTGCTGGTATCCCTGCGATTTCGCTGCCTATCGGTCGCGTGCGCGGACTTCCCGTGGGTGGCCAGTTGCTGGCGAAGCACTTCGACGAACCGCGCATGTTTCTGGCGGCCGAAGCACTGGAAAGCGCACTCGGTCAGGGAGCACACCAGTGACGGACTGGAGCAAGAAATACGAAATGGTCGTTGGACTCGAGGTGCATGTTCAACTGAAGACCCGCTCGAAAGCCTTCTGTGCTTGCTCGGCGGATTTCGGTGCGCCGCCGAACGTGAATACCTGTCCAGTGTGTCTAGCTCTCCCGGGTGCACTGCCGGTATTGAACGCTGAAGCTGTCCTCCTGGCCGTGCGCGCGGCGATTGCGCTGGGGTTCTCAGTGAACCTCAAGTCCGTGTTCGCGCGGAAAAACTACTTCTACCCGGATCTGCCCAAAGGATATCAGATCTCGCAGTATGATCAGCCGCTGGCGGTGCAGGGAACGCTGCACGCACGCATTCCGGGCGAAACGGCTACGCGAGCAATTGCGATCACGCGCTTGCACATGGAGGAGGACGCGGGCAAGTCGGTTCACGATCGGTATCCCCACATGACTGCCATCGATCTGAACCGAGCTGGGGTTCCGCTGGTTGAAATCGTAAGCGAGCCTGACATGCGTTCGGCAGCTGAGGCGGGTGCGTATTTACGGACACTGAAACAGATTCTAGAGTATGCAGACGTGAGTGATGTCAGCATGGAGGAGGGTAGTCTCCGAGTTGACGCGAATGTCAGTGCGCGACTACATGGCGAGTCCAAGCTCGGGACGAAGACAGAAGTAAAGAATGTGAACTCGTTCTCTGCGGTCGAACGGTCTCTCCAGAGTGAGTTTGAGAGGCAGTGCGAAATGCTTGATCGCGGTGAGAACATACTGCAGCAAACGATGATCTGGGACGCCTCCAGCGGCACCGTTCGACCTGCGCGTTCGAAGGAGGAGAGTCAGGATTATCGGTATTTTCCCGAGCCTGATCTGCCAGCGCTCATACTCAAACCGGCTTTCGTAAAGAAGGTCGAATCAGATCTGCCGGAACTCCCGCAGAAGATGCGCGAGCGCTTCAGGAGCGAGTTTGGTATCGCTGACGCCGAATTGGATGCGGTGACCGCGGATCCGAGGATCGCAGCGTATTTCGAAGGCGTGGCACGTGCCCACGGCGACGGCGGGCACGCAGCCAGATGGGTCATGGGAGAAGTCGCGGCTGCGTTGAACGAATCTGCTACGAGAATTCAGGACTTTCCGATCCGCGCTCCACAACTTGCCGAGTTGCTCGACATGATCCGCGATGGAAAGTTGAGCCATACGGCGGCCAAGGCTGTCTTCGCGAACATGCGGTCGACGGGGAAGACCGCACCTGTCATTGCCGCGGAGCTGAGCGTGACTCAGGTCGGCGACGATTCGCAGTTGGAGCAGTGGATCGATGAAGTCCTTGCAGAACTACCTGCGGAGGCTGCCCGCTTTCGCGGTGGCGAAAAGAAATTGACAGGAGTGCTCGTCGGAGCCGTAATGAAGAAGTCCAAGGGTCGCGCCGACCCGAAGAAAGTCAACGCGTTGCTCGGCAAGTATTCGAGCTGACGGTAGCCTAGTAATCCAGCCGAACCCCGCCGAATGGCGAGATCCAAGTTTGGCACTGAGTGCGACACTACAATGGATTCCCGCTTTCGCGGGAATGACGGATTGTCGTGGATTCCCGCTTTCGCGGGGATTACGGACTGTCGTGGATTCCTGCTTTCCCGGGGACTACGGATTGTCGTGGCTTCGCTTTCGCGGAAATGTTGGATTGTCGACGACGTTTTCGTCATCACGCCGACGGGTGGTCACTCGGTTGGGAAAATCGGACTCCCGAGCTTGTCGTGAAAGTCGAGCTGCGTTGCCGGCAATCCAAACTCGCGATCTGCTTCATCGCGGATCGTGAGTTCGCCGCCGCGGCGAAGCGCAAGTCGACGAATTCGCTTTGCGTTGCGTAGCGCGACATCTCCGGATGGATCGAGCGCATACGGGTCCGATTCGTCCATCCGCGTGAACAGATCCATGATGAAGTCGTACGACCGCGTCATGTACGCCGACACCTCGTCGTCACCCAGATCCCAACGACTCTTCTCCGATATCAACTGAAACACGCGCTGCCATGATTCGGTATCGGTGACGTAAACCATACCGCGGAAGATACGGCGGTTGGTGTGAGTGCTGAAAATCGTCGGGCTCAGGATTCGATCGAGATGTTCGTCCGCTCGGGAATGGTCGAGCAGGATCAACTCCCGCGCTCTGTGTGGCGAGTCACCGCCAAGATGCGTCTCGATTCGACTCTCCCAGTAACTATGACCGAGCGCGGATGTGGTCGACGTCACCGTCAGCTGTTTTGGAACGTAGTAGTTGTGTGCGACCGAGTCAGCTGCGAGGTGCGCGAGGTAGCCAAGCCCGAACGCGCGCATTCTGCCGCCCGACGCGAAATCGTGAATTTCGAAACCGACTTTCCACGAGTGGCAGTGTCGCCCAGCCTCGGCGTATTTCTTCGCCATGCTCGTATCTGCGGCGATCGAGCCGTACAGAAAATCGTACGGAAACGCCTCGAGCAGTTCCGCGATGCTGCCAGGCAGCATGGACAGCGAGCGCAGTACGGCATCACCCAGAAAGACGTGCGTCCCTGGAGTCCAGGCGTGCGCTGTTCTGGGCGTCAGGAGGAGCAGCAGCACAACTACCGCTGCTGCTCCCCGCGCGTTAAATGCCCAGCCGCCGGCGGCGCCGGCGAATCGATTTGCGGAGATCCTGCAATTCCCCCGATACGGTGTCCTCGATCGCCTCTTTTGCGGCATCGAAATAGTCGTGAAGCTGTTCGCCAACACCCTCAAGCGAAATGTCCTCGGCCCAATCTCTACCACGCTTATACCCGCGACGCGCGCCGTCCGCTGCATTGCTGGCCATGCGGGCGCCCGAAGCGCCAGCCATTGATGCCATTCGCGCACCGCGTCCGGCCATCTCCATGCCGCGCGACAGCGCAGTTCTCGGTGCAGGGCGCCGCCTGAATAGCATCGTTACGCCGACGCCAACAGTAAGACCGATGAGTGCCGCGGTCAGGAGATCGAGATCTTCATCCTGAGATGTCACCGCGCCTCCGCGGTGAGTGCCGCGGCCGTTTCGTGGCATTCGGGCCGGCCGCGCCGGCCGATGTTCCGCTTTCGTCTCCGCCATCGTCGAAATCCTCCGTATTGTCAAATACCTGCGCAAGTCCGGTTCGGACGCCCTGAACTGTTGATGCCGTGCCGACGAAAGCGGATTCCGCTTCTTCCTGCACCACTTCGATCAGCGCGTTGAACTCGTCGAGCCTTGCTTCGGCTTCCTTCACTGCCTTGAGCAGCCGCGCATTCGCGGCGGCCACCGTCTGCTGAATCTGACGAACATCCCCTTTCACCATCGTAACGATCTCTCGCGCGTCTTCCGTGACACCGTTGGCGCTGCGCACCAGGGGCGCCACCTCTCCGGCGAGTCGATCGATGAGCTCGTTAAGCTTTGTGTAGGTCTTCCGCAGGCTCCAGATCGCCGGCGCCAGACCGAAAGCTGCAATTAGCACCACCAGCGACATCAGCCAGCTTGTTACCTGGACAATCCTGCCAAAGGTGTCGACATCTGGCGGAATCGGTCTGGTTACCAGAGTGTCCGGAAGAACGTGTGCCGCCTGAATCAGCAGCGTTGTAACGTGCGTCAACTCGTGCATGGGCGCTGTAGGTGCAAGTGAAGGGCCAGCCCGGTATACTGAAAGATACGGCTTGGGGGGCCAACAACGGCGCCGGGAGCCTATATTGTCGCCAATATCATGACAGCTGTCCAATACATCGTCGAGGGCGGGCACAGGCTTTCGGGTAGCATCCGCCCCTCCGGAAACAAGAACGGTGCGCTGCCTATTGTCGCGGCCGCACTACTGTCTCGAAGCCCAGTCCGGCTGACGAACGTCCCAAGAATTCGCGATCTGGAGACGCTCGTCGAGTTGATCCGCTCCGTCGGTGGATCCGCGGATTGGTCAGAGCCGAATACGCTCGACATCTTCGCCTCGTCCCTGCGCCCGGAAGGTCTCGATCCGGTGTTGAGCGCGCGCATCCGCGCCTCGATATTACTCGCGGCTCCGCTGCTCGCGCGCTGTGGGTACGCAACGCTTCCTGCGCCTGGTGGCGATGTCATAGGCCGGAGACGGCTGGACACCCATTTTCTGGCGATGACTCAGCTGGGCGTCAAGGTCGTTGACAACGACGGATATCACCTGACGGTCGATCGCCTCGTAGGCGCCGACGTTTTTCTCGACGAGCCGAGCGTGACCGGCACCGAGAACGCTCTGATACTCGCCGCCGCGGCCGATGGGACGACGATTCTCCGCAACGCCGCGAGCGAGCCGCATGTCCAGGATCTCGCCGATTTTCTCGTCGCTCTCGGTGCGCGCATCGAGGGAATCGGGACCAACACGCTCACGATACACGGTGGCAGCTCTCTCGGCGAATCACCGGTTACTCACGCAATTGGTCCTGACCATATTGAAGTTGGGTCGTTCATCGGACTGGCAGCGGTGACGCATTCGGAACTGCGAATCGTTGATGCCGGCGTGCAACATCTGCGTTCGACGCTGATGGGTTTCGAGAGACTCGGTATCCGCTGTCGCATCGAGGGACGCGATCTGATTATACCCGCCGATCAGGAGATGCAAATCCAGAAGGATTTCGGCGGCCATATCCCGAAGCTCGAAGATCAACCGTGGCCGGCGTTCCCCGCGGACACGATGTCGATAGCGATTGTATCCGCAACTCAATGTGAGGGAGTGATTCTCATTCATGAGAAGATGTTCGAGTCGCGTCTGTTCTTCGTTGACAGGTTGATCGGGATGGGAGCAACCATTGTGTTGTGTGATCCGCACCGATGCATCGTCAGCGGCCGAAGTGCGCTTCGTGGATCCACGATGGAATCACCCGACATACGTGCGGGCATGGCGATGTTGCTCGCTGCAATGTGCGCCAATGGCAAGAGCACCATCAACAATGTTGCGCAGATCGAACGCGGCTACGAGCGCATCGACGAGCGCCTCAACGCACTCGGCGCAAACATCACGCGATTGGGCGATCGGAGATCCGAGTGACCGCACTGCAAACGCCCGTCGAGCGAGTCGCGGAGTTTGATGATTTAGGTGTTGTGGCGTTCACGACGAGGCGCGAGGCAGGTACTTTCGGACTGTCTGGTACGGATCCCGTGGGCGAGGTAATGGGCCGCTGGACTGGGTTGCTTCAAGACACCGGTGCACGGGGCATCTGCGTCGCGCCGCAGATTCACGGCGATCGTGTATTGCCGCATGTGACCGCCTGGGAAGGCTTTTTACGCACCGAACCGGCCGACGGGCACGCGACCCAGGAACGAGGGCTCGCGCTTGCCGTAACCATCGCTGATTGCGCGCCGGTCTTTTTGGCGCATCCGTCTGGTGCCATCGCCATCGTCCACTCTGGTTGGCGTGGGACCGAGGCTCGGATCATCGACCAGGCGATCCGGCTTCTCGGCCGAGTAGGACTGCCGCCGGACGAATTAAGGGTTCATATCGGACCCGCCGTTTGCGGCCGGTGCTACGAGGTCTCTGCCGACGTGCGCTCCCGACTCACAGGCGAGGCTGCCAACAGGCCGGGCAACGTGGACATTCGCTCGCTCATCGCCGAACAGGCGCGAGCGGCCGGGGTTACCTCGATTTCAGTGTCGCCTTCCTGCACCCGCTGCGACAACGACGCGTTCTACTCGCACAGGGCAGGCGACGCCGGTCGGCAGATCGCGGTAATCGTTGCAAAACAGTAGTTTGGTGGGTATATTTTCAGGTTCCCGTAGAAC